>NZ_JBQHUO010000008.1:0-91686 GCF_052065125.1 Collinsella sp. HCP28S3_G2 | reverse complement strand
GCGACACATCATGTGTGTCCATCCTCGCAGTATCCGGTTCTCAAGGTGCACGCCTGCGCGTCTCATCCGGTCCGACCGGACCGCGCGGCAAGGAGATATATTGCCAGACCGCGAAGCGATGTGGGACGTCAATTCCACTCTTCACAAGTCCTACACAATATATCGCTTCCTATATAAGTAATAGAAAGGCTGGTGCAGAAATACTGCACGTATCAGATGATGACCCTTCGGTTAAGAGATATATAAAGATCGGTCACCTGTAAGTGTCTATCTACCCGCGCTTTTGCTATATAAACCAGCGCCTTAGATAAAAAGAGGGAGCGCCGCGCACAGCGCGACACTCCCCTAGCGATTCAAGAGAATCAATTAGGCCTCGAGAGCCTTCTTGGCGATGGTAGCCAGCTCGTTGAAGGACTCGATGTCCTCGTAAGCCATCTGAGCCAGGACCTTGCGGTCGAGCTCGATACCGGCGACCTTCAGGCCGTGCATGAACTGAGAGTAAGAGATGTCGTTCAGGCGAGCAGCAGCGTTGATACGGGTGATCCAGAGAGAGCGAATCTCGCGCTTCTTATTGCGGCGGTCACGGTACTGATACTGCAGAGAGTGCTGGACCTGCTCTTTAGCATGCTTGTAAGTACGCGAAGCGGCACCGTAGTAACCCTTCGCACGGTGCATAACGGTACGGCGCTTCTTCTTGGCGGCAACAGCGCGCTTAATACGTGCCATGTTCTATCAACTCCTAGACGGTTAAACGAAAAACGGGAACGCTAACTTAGGCGAGACGCGACTTGATGACCTTGCGGTCGGCAGCGGCGATCTCGGTCTCCTGACGGAAGCCACGCTTACGCTTGGTGGACTTCTTGCTCAGGATGTGGCTCTTGAAAGCCTTGGCGCGCATAAGCTTGCCGGTACCAGTCTTGCGGAAACGCTTCTTGGTGCCGCTGTGGGACTTCATCTTAGGCATGAAATACTCCTTAATCGGTTACAGAACACTAGTTACTTAGTATCACTTGCCGCTTTATCCTCATCAAAGGCGCCCTTAATCGGGGCGAGCAGCATAAGCATGTTACGGCCTTCCATCTTAGGCTTGGACTCGACCGTAGCGTAAGGCTTAAGATCCTCGGCGAGACGCTCGAGAACGTTAAGACCCTGCTCCGGGTGAGCCATCTCACGGCCGCGGAACATGATGGTGATCTTAACGCGTGCGCCCTTCTTGAGGAAACGCAGAACGTGGCCCTTCTTGGTCTCGTAGTCGCCAACGTCGATCTTGGGTCGGAACTTCATTTCCTTAACCTCGACCTTGGACTGGTTCTTACGAGCAGCCTTGGCCTTCATGGCCTGCTGGTACTTGAACTTACCGTAGTCCATGACCTTGCAGACCGGCGGCTCCGCGTTGGGAGCGATCTCGACAAGGTCGAGACCCTGATCGTCGGCGACGCGCTGGGCATCGCGGATGGCGAACAGGCCGAGCTGAGAGCCATCGACGCCAATCAAACGGCACGAAGATGCAGTGATCTCGTCGTTGATGCGGGTGTCATCAGACTTAGCTATTTTCCCTACCTCCATTCATAAAAAAATAACCCGGCGCTTTTTTGCAACCAGGTCGTACACATAGACATCCTCGATATGAGGAAGAGAATCTAAGTTGTATGACCAGTCAGCTGCTCATTGGCGCCAAAAGGTGGGAACCCTCGGGTTCCTCTTTAGGGCATTGCGGAAACAACGCCTTGGCGATAATAACACGTACCGCTCGTTATCACATTACGTACACGAAAAAGGGGGCCTTAACCCCCTTGAACGCTCTTTTGCATGTATGGTGCCCGAGGCGAGACTCGAAGGGCCTTCGCTTCGCGAAGCCCCGGGCTTCGGGCGCATGGCGCCCTCGCCACGCTCCGCTACAAACAGGCCACAGGCCTGTTTGCTTAACGCTCCGCGCGCTCACGCGAGTTCGGCACGAAAAAGGGGGCCTTAACCCCCTTGAACGCTCTTTTGCATGTATGGTGCCCGAGGCGAGACTCGAACTCGCACGTTGTTGCCAACGGTGGATTTTGAGTCCACTGCGTCTGCCAATTCCGCCACTCGGGCACGTAATGCGTGAGTTAGTTTATCACAGCTTTCCGTAGATTAGTCCGAAAATGGAACTTCGAGCATTTCGATGAGTTCGACCGTGCGGAGCATCTCGCGCTGACGGCATCCGCGACCGTCGACCGAGGCCTCGCCCATCTGGTTATCGTAGGGGTCCTCACGCATACCGTCAAAGACGGGTTCAAACTCTGCCTGGAACCGACAGCTTGCCACCATGCGCCATGGATCGAGGTTGCCAAAGTAGTGGCGGCGGCGCCATTCCTCCCCCATCCTGCGTGCCGAGGAGCCAAACGAGACATCGGCGTTAAGCCAACCCGTCTGCGGTGTATAGAACTCCGCCCAGTCATGCGAGCCCACCGAGTCGGGCGCAACGTACAGGCCGCTCTGCCAACGTGCGGGCACGCCGGCGATGCGGCACATGGTGATAAACGTGAGTGCCATAACACCGCAATCACCGCGAAGCGAATGCGCGCAGTCATCGGCGATAGAGCCCAGAAGCAGATACGGTGGCTGGTATCGATAGTCGATATGATGCGTCAAATAATCATAGATAGCCCGAGCGCGGTCGAGCTGATCCTCGAGACCATCGATAACATGTTCGGTCAGCTGCTGCAGATACGGCGTGAATGCAATGTGCGGTCGGTCCTCGGAAATATCCTTGGGCAGCGGCGCGTCCATACACGGATGCGCCGGAAGCGCTCCCCCGTAGATATCGCAATAAGCGGCATCAATCAGATAACGATAGGTCACTGAGAACGATCGATCAGCCGAGGAAACCCACGAGGCGGTACGCGCCAAAGCGTTCGCGGGAGCAAGGACCCCCTCCGGCGTCATATCGAGAATCTCGATATGAGACTGCTGGCGGCAGGCTGCGGCAACGGGAAGCCACGCGCGAACGGTCTCCCCCTCCAGAGCACCGGGAACAGACACGGATGCTTTAAGCGTAATGGCACGAGACAGCCCGCCCTGTGATTCCATCTTCTTAAGCATCTGATTGCGCAGCGCAGTTCCATCCGTAGAATCGAGACGCAGGCCCGGAACCTCCTTGGGATACACACGCAAAGAATCAAGGAAGTTGTCGAGAACGAACAGTTCACCATCGATAAAGCGCCAGTCGATGCGCTTGCGATCGATTAGGTCGTCAAACTGATCCTCGGTAAACTCCGGCCACTCCTCGCGGATCATCGCAATAGCCTGATCGCGCGACACCGAAAAATGAAACGACGTCTCGATCATGCGATACCGCTCGGCACGAACGCAAGCGGCCAACGAGGGATCAGGGCTCTGCTCCAAAAGACGGTCGCAAGCCGCAACAGCCTGCGCCAGGCACCCGGCGTCCTTGAGACGAAGGATCTCAGGTGGCAATCCAATGTCGAGATGACGGAAATCATCACAACAAACATCAACAGAGCAACCAACAGGGCCCTCGGCAACAACCTTTCCATCGGCAGGCAAAACATTAACGACAGCCATAACCACTCCCACGCAGAACGACAACCTGAGACCATTGTATCGACATAAAAAGAAAGCCCCAACAAGGGAGCCATCAACACCGCTGAACGGTAGTCAAATAAATAATTCAGCCTCGTAACCCTGCGGCGTTAAACAAAGGAAGCCCCGTCCCCCGGAACTGTTTCCTTGGCGCGACTTCTGGCAAAGCCAGTAGCCATCTTAATTCAGCCCAGTAACCCTGTAGCGAGTTAACGAAGGAGACCCCGTTCACCCGGAGCTTTTCCCATTGCGCGACTTCTGGCAAAGCCAGGTGAGCGCAAGGGAAAAGCGTAGGGTGAACGGGGCCTCCGACGGGAAAGTTAAACCGCTACTTACGCCTTGTTGACGGAGCCAAACTCCTCCATGAGCTCCTTGGTGCGAGCAACGATGTTGTCGCGACCAGGCTTGAGGAGCTTGCGGGGGTCAAAGCCCTTGCCCTGCTGATCCTTGCCAGCCTCGATGTACTCGCGGACGCCCTTGGCGAAGACGAGCTGCAGGTCGGTGTTGACGTTGATCTTGGAGATGCCCAGGGAGATGGCCTTCTTGATCTGATCCTCGGGGATGCCGGTACCACCGTGCAGGACGAGGGGCAGGTCGCCGGTCTGAGCCTTGATCTCGCCCAGACGCTCGAAGGAAAGGCCAGCCCAGTCGGCGGGATACACGCCGTGGATGTTGCCGATGCCGCAGGCGAGGAAGTCGACGCCCAGGTCAGCAATCTGCTTGCACTCAGCGGGGTCAGCGAGCTCGCCGTTGGAAGTCACGCCGTCCTCGGTGCCGCCGATGCCGCCGACCTCGGCCTCGATGGACATGCCCTTGGAATGGGCAAGCTCAACGAGTTCCTTGGTGCGATCGAGGTTAAGCTGGAAGGTTTCCTCGTGAGAGCCGTCATACATGATGGACGTGAAGCCGGCCTCGATGCACTTGAAGCAGTCCTCGTAAGAACCGTGATCGAGGTGAAGGGCGACGGGAACGGTAACACCCGTGGCCTCGACGGCAGCCTTGACCATGTCGGCGCAGACCTTGAAACCGCCCATCCACTTAGCGGCACCAGCGGTGCACTGAAGGATCAGCGGAGACTTGGCCTCCTCGGCGGCCTGGAGAATAGCCAGAGTCCACTCGAGGTTGTTGGTGTTGAAGGCACCGAGAGCATACTTGCCGGCCTCGGCCTTCTTGAGCATGTCTGCTGCGTTGACGAGCATAAAAGAAACCTCCTGTAAGGTTGCTCCGATAACGCATGAGATTTTACCACGGCGTACCCGAGCATAAACGTTCGTTTGTTCACGAATATCGTCCAAACAGACTTTTTTTGACCGTTTGCCCTACGGAATCGGCCCGTTGGGGAAAATATCTTGACGTTTGGACACTTCTCGTGCTTAAGCAGCTGACTACAAAGCTACATCTGCATGAAAGGGTTCTGCATGAGCTCGCGCGCCATAGTGGTCGAATCACCATGCCCCGTTAAACAAACGGTATCGGCTGGAAGCAGCTGGGCGAGCTTGGAGAGCGAACGCAGAATCGCCGCCTCGTCTCCACCGGCAAGATCGGTGCGGCCGTGGCTGCCCGGGAACAGTGTGTCGCCAACAAAGGCGATGCTTCCCTGCTCGGTGGCGGCGAACAAGACAATGCCACCCGGTGTGTGACCGGGCGTCTCGATCACCTGCAGGCAGATATCACCCAATTCAATCGTATCGCCCTCAGCAAGCAATCGCGTCGGCTCGCCCGGATCGGGCGTATCGATGCCCCACATCGCTCGCTGCTCCTCGATATTCTCACGAGATACCAACACGTCCTTCGCACCTAACTCATATAGGAAACCCTTACCGACGGCGGCTCGCGCTCCGGCAACGCCACCTACGTGATCGGCATGGCCATGGGTGCAGACAGCGCCTAGCACGTGCGCGTCAGGATGCGTGGCATAGATATGTTCCACAAGACGCTCACCTTCCCAGGCCGGATCGATAATCAGGCATTCGCCGCTCGAGATTACGGCGTAACTGTTGGTCTGAATGGGGCCGTTTACAAGCGCCTCAATCGAAGCCGTACCCCGAGGGGTTAAGTCCAAAGCTGCAGCGACCATGAGCACGTCCTCCTTCTACAAGCGTCGAGGCATCAAACGATGCCTCGAACGTAGCCAATATCATTACCGCTGTGCGTTCGTCACGCCTATACGCGACGCTTAAGCTGAGCCCCACCCTCGCCAGGCATCAGACGTCGTGCGTCATAGACCGAGTCGACACTGCTGATGGATGCCAGCAGCGGATCCAGACCGCTCGCGTCCGAAATCTCGACCATAAAGCGCAGGGTCGCAATGCCCTCGCGGTTGGTCGAGGTAGCGGCGGAAAGGATATTTCCGCCTGCATCGCCAATGGCGATGGTGACATCCTTGAGCAAGCCCATACGATCCAAGCACTCGACCACGATCTCGACCTGGAAAAGCGTATCGGCAGCACCATCCCACTCCACGTCAATCATGCGCTCGGGGTGTTCCATGAGACCCTTGACGTTGGGGCAGTTGGCACGATGCACCGAGACGCCTCGACCGCGCGTGATAAAGCCCACGATGTCGTCGCCCGTCACCGGATTGCAGCAATGCGCCAGACGAACCAGCAGGCCGCTGTTGCTCTCGCCCTTGACGATAATGCCGTTACTTGCGCTCTTGCCACGCTTTTGCGGTTTGCGGTTGGAACCGCGGGCAGGCTGCTTGACGACCTCAGCGATGGCTTCGGCCTTGGTGAGCTGCTCCTCGGGCTTGGGATCCAAGATTTGCTCGACCTTATTGCCCACAGCGCGCGGGGCGACCTTGCCCGCGCCAACGGCTGCGAACAGGTCCTCGAGTTGCTTGAAGTTAAACTGTTCCGCCACGGCATTGAGCGCACGCGTGGATCGCGGCGTAGAGATGCCGTACCCGCGCTTGCGCAGGTCCTTGGCCAGCATATCGCGACCGGCAGCAGCGTCATCGTCTTTGGTCGCAGCGGCGAAGTAACGGCGAATCTTTGACTTGGCCGAAGGCGTCTTGACGATCTTGAGCCAATCGCGCGACGGCTTGGAGCTCTTGTTAGTCAGGATCTCGACACGGTCACCCGTCTTGATTTCGTGCGTGAGCGGAGCCACCGCACCGTTGATTTTGGCGCCGACGCAGTGGTTGCCGACCTCGGTATGAACAGCGTAGGCAAAGTCGAGCGGTGTAGAGCCCGCACGAAGCGCCATGACCTCACCCTTGGGCGTAAAGACAAAAATCTCCTGGTCAAACAGGTCGACCTTCAGTGAGTGCAGATATTCTTTGGCATCGGTGATCTCGTCAGAGGCTGCCCAATCGAGCGAGTGCTTGAGCCAGTTAATCTGATCGTCCAGACGCTGTGCGTCGTTGGTCTTGGAGGCAGACGATCCGCCCGATTTCTTATATAGCCAGTGGGCGGCGATGCCGTACTCGGCCTGCTCGTGCATCTCGTAGGTTCGAATCTGAATCTCGAGCGGACGGGCCGTGGGGCCGATAACCGTCGTATGGAGCGATTGGTAGTTATTGACCTTGGGCATAGCGATATAGTCTTTAAAACGACCGGGCATGGGATGCCACAAAGTATGCACGGCACCAAGCGTGGAATAGCAATCGCGCACCGAATGGGTGATGACGCGCAGCGCCACCAGATCATAAATCTCGGAGAACTCCTTGCCCTTGCGCTTCATCTTTTGATAGATGGACCAATAGTGCTTGGAACGACCGTTGATCTGAAAACCCTCAAGGCCAATGCGATCGAGCTCATCGGTAAGCGTCTTGATAGTCTCGGCCAGAAAGCGTTCGCGAACCTCGCGTGACTCTGCCACCATGCGGGCGATGCGCTGGTAAGCGTCGGGTTCAAGGTAGAAGAAGGACAGATCCTCGAGTTCCCACTTGATAGAGCTCATGCCCAGGCGGTCGGCCAGGGGCGCATACACATCCATGGTCTCGCGCGCCTTAAACAGGCGGCGGTCCTCGCGCAGGGCGGCAAGCGTGCGCATATTATGCAGGCGGTCGGCGAGTTTGACGATGATGACGCGAATGTCCTTGGACATGGCGAGGAACATCTTGCGCAGCGTAAGCGCCTGCTTTTCGTCCATGTTGTCGACTTCGATGTTGGTGAGCTTGGTCACGCCGTCGACGAGCTCTGCCACGGTTTCGCCAAACAGACCCGAAACATCGGCAAGCGAGGTATCGGTATCCTCGACGGTATCGTGCAGCAATGCAGCGCACACCACATCGCAGTCCATCTTAAGGTCGGCCAAAATGATAGCCACCTCGACGGGATGG
This sequence comes from Collinsella sp. HCP28S3_G2, assembly GCF_052065125.1. Classification (NCBI taxonomy): domain Bacteria; kingdom Bacillati; phylum Actinomycetota; class Coriobacteriia; order Coriobacteriales; family Coriobacteriaceae; genus Collinsella; species Collinsella sp. HCP28S3_G2. The sequence continues at coordinate 83,825 of NZ_JBQHUO010000008.1, read as the reverse complement.
TTAATGTACATCTCACCCGAGCGCCGCTTTTGGTTGCAGTGCTTCTCGGCAGCAAAGCAGTAGGCCTGCTCCACCTTGGAGAAGTCATCCTCACTCATATATTTAAGGCACAGGCGCTCCAGCTTGTCGTAGCTGTCCGCCATAATCTCGGGCGGCAGATCATCGGCATGCGTATAGTGCTCCATCTCCGAAAAGGGCTGGAGGGCGGAATCATGGGCGGTACGGGCTGCGGCATCCATCGAGGTCCCCTTCCCTAGGCCCGCGGTACGATCGGGCGGTTAATTTTGGTAAGCATATCAGAAGCGCACGAATCGAGTGCCCAACTCCGGAAAGCCGAGAACTCCATGCGCGAGCGCAAGCCCTCCAAATAGCGGATCGACCTGCTCAACTGCACGCGCCCGGGGTTTTCGGTCATCGCGATGCGACGGGTATCGTCAAACCCCGAAACGTGACAGAAACCGAGCTCTTCGAAGATTCCCAAGCCGCTTGCCACCGAACGCTCATCGACCGGCGTGCGCGCGTCGATTGCAAGGCACATCTGCGCAATGTCGATATCGCTTGCGCAGAATGAATCGTCCCCCGTCTTGCCACGATTGGAGCGCCACATGGTCTGCAGCGCCCGATAGAGCGTGACAAGCTCATCGCGCTCGGGCGCGTAACAATCGAGCAGGCGCTCATTAATACGAGCGTCACGAGACGAATAGAGCAGGTGAATCACGGCAGGCTGCCCATCGCGGCCGGCACGGCCACTCATCTGGTTAAATTCAATCGCGCCAAACGGCATGTGGTAGAGCACGACATGGCGGATATCGGGCAGGTTGACGCCCTCACCGAAGGCCGAGGTTGAAACGATGCAGCTCAGGCTGCCATCTCGAAACGCCTCCTCGACGCGTCGGCGATCGGAACGCGCAAGCCCGGCGTTATAGAACGCGATATGGGTCGCGCAGTCGGGCACACGTTTGCGCAACGTCTTGGCAAGCGCCACGGACTGGTCGCGCGAGTTCACGTAGATGACGGTCTTCTCCCCCGTCGCAACGATCGAAACCAGGCGATTTTCACGGCTCGCAAGGTCACGATCGTCCTCGAGTTGTAGGTTCTCGCGAACGGTCTCGTCGACCACCGTGCTGGTAATCGGCAATACGCGAGCAAGCTCTGCCACAACTGGAGCCGTCGCGGTAGCCGTTGCCGCCATGACAACGGGGTCGCCCAGGGCTTTAAGAATATCGGGCATATCGAGGTATGCACTCCGGTCACCACCCTTAGCAAGACCGGCATGGTGCGCCTCATCGATAACAACGAAGCCAATACGTCCAGAACGCGCAAATCGATCGCAGTGGATAGACAAGAACTCGGGCGTCGTGAGAACGATACCGGTGCGACCCGAAGCAAGGCCGGCGAACACGTCATCGCGTACGGCCTCCACGGTCTCGCCAGTCAGCACGCCGACACCAATGCCGAGCGCGGCCATCGTCGAGGAAAGGTGATAGGCCTGATCGGCAACGAGCGAACGCAGAGGATAGACAAAAATGCTCGCACGCCCGCGAAGAACCGCCTCGCGCGCGGCATGCACATGGAAAATCAGAGACTTGCCACGCCCCGTCCCCATAACGGCCAAAACGCTCTGATGGTCGGCAAGCGCGTCGAGTGCCTCGACCTGCGCGCGATGCGGCTGGTTCGAGCCGATAAAGCTATGGATAAGCGAGCGTGTGAGCTCGGTATAAGAAAGCTGGGCGAGCGTCTCGCGTTTACGCGACTCCAGGCGCAGACCAGAATCCGCCGGTTGCACGCCGCGGCGAAGCTCACATGCCGGATCGTCGATATTGGGCGCCGCGGTATCGCGCACCAAGACATCTTTGATCATGAGCTTGGGCTTCACACGTCCCTGCCAATGCTCGGCCACGGCCTCGAACACCAAGTCGACGGCGCTGTCGCAATTGATGAGCCTATCGATCTGCGGCACGCGGAACATGATGGCCGGCACACTCGCGGCACCATCGGTCGCCACAAAGCGCATGTGCTCGCCGGTTTTGCCCACCACGGCGCGATCGCACATCGTCACGCCCTCGGCGGCCAAAAGCGGCACCTTATTGCCCTGGCCAAACGGCTCAAGACGGGAAATTTGCTCGATGGTCTCGATATTTAGCTCGGAGAGATCAACGGTGGCGGCAACCTCGTCAGTGTCCTCAAAGTCCTCGGCGGGAAGCTCCGATAGCACGGCCGAAAGGCGACGGCGGAACTCATCGAGCTTGGATGCCTCGATGGTCACACCCACCGCACCGGCATGCCCGCCGCGACGAATCAGCAGGTCGGAGCAACGCTCGACGGCGTCGAACAGGTTGATCTTGCCCACCGAGCGGCCCGATCCGCGCGCAACGCCATCCTCGATCGAGAAGAGCAGCGCCGGCACGTGATAGCGATTGGTCAAGCGGCTCGCCACGATGCCCTTGACGCCCTCGTGCCAGCCCTCGCCGCCCACGACGATTGCGCGCCCGCCGTCATAAGTCTCCTCGACCTTCACCGTGGCATCGCGCGTAAGCTCGGCCTCGATCTCGCGGCGTTGGCGATTGATTTCCTCGAGCTCGGCGGCAAGCGCGCTCGCTTCGATGGGGTCGCGGGCAAGCAGCAGGTCGAGCGCCAGCTTGGGATCAGCCATGCGGCCGGCAGCATTCAGACGGGGGATGAGCGAAAACGACAGGCCGTCGGCCGTAATGGTAGAAAGGTCGGCCTTGGCAAGTGCGGCAAGCGCGATATAGCCGGGACGGGCCGTCACGCGCATCTGCTGGATGCCCTCAGCGACCAGTGCGCGATTCTCGGGCGTAAGCGGCATCATGTCGGACACGGTGCCCAGCGCCGCGACCTCTATCAGAGAACGCCAATACGACGGCTTGCCCAAACGCTCGCCCAGGACCTGCACCAGCTTGAGTGCCACGCCGGCACCGGCAAGCTCGCGCGAGGGACCCTTGTCCTCGAGCTTGGGGTCGGTCAGGGGCACGCCCTGCGGCACCTGGTCGGACGGCTCGTGATGGTCCGTGACCACCAAATCGATCCCCAGGCTCTCCAGATAGGAGGCCTCTTCCTTGGCGGCAATGCCGTTATCGACGGTCACGATCAGCTGGGGGCGAGCGAGCTCGTTAACGCGGTCGAGCGCCGCACGCGACAGGCCGTAGCCCTCGTCAAAACGATGCGGAATAAACGGCGTGACATTGGCGCCAAACGAACGCAGCGCCTCGGTCAACAGACAAGTCGACGTAATGCCGTCGACGTCAAAATCGCCAAAGACGGCGATGCGCTCGTGGCTGCGAATAGCACGCTCAACGCGGTCGACGACGACCGCCATACCCGGAATAACGAGCGGGTCCGCCCAGTCGCGATCGAGCGAAGGCGTCAAAAAAAGCTGGCCTTCCTCGATGGATGTAATGCCGTGCGCAACCATAATGCGCGCCACCAGCCCGGGTATGCCCAGGCCAGCCGAAAGCTCCTTTTCGAGCTCGGGGTTTTGCTGAGCGACCGCCCAGCGATGCGTTGTCTTAAGCGATGACATAGGCGCCCACCCCCGATAGGGGCAGGTCGCCGCGATACCTCTCACGGTTCATAGCGATGAGTCCTCTGTGTATGCCCGCTTCGGCAGGCAGATCTGTTGAACGGATTTATTATACCGTGCGGCGCGGACGCACAACGTCCAGCACGCCGTGGTTTCGATAAACGAGGGCGGTAATAGCCTCGAAATAATCGAGCGTTTCAGCCGCACGGACGCATGCGAGCGTCTAGCATATCCATTCAAAACGGATTCACGAGCAAAGGGAGTCACAAGCGCATATGAAGCAATGGGTTGGACTGGGTAAGTTTCTCGCGGGGCATATGCAGATCATCGTTCCGATTTGCGTGACGCTCGGCGTGCTCTTTCCCCAGCAGATCGGCGTACTCAAGCCCATCGTCCCCATCCTGTTTGCCTTTATGACGTTCCAAGGTGCCCTCAGCAACACCTTCCATCAGGTAGCCGAAGTATTCCGCCGTCCGCTGCACCTGATTTTGGCGCTGCTGGTCTCGGCGGCGCTTATTCCCATAACAGCCTATGCCATGGGGTCGCTGTTCTTTGGCTCCAACCCCAACCTAGTCTGCGGTATCGTGCTCGAGTACAGCGTACCTGTGGCAGTCACTGCCTTTATGTGGATTAGCATGTTCGGCGGCAACGGCCCGCTCGCGCTCACCATCATCCTGACGTCCTCGGTTATCTCACCCGTTACGATTCCGCTCACGCTTAAGCTCTTGCTGGGCGCCACCGTCTCGATCGACGTGCCGGGCATGATGCAGAACATGGCCTTCATGATCGCTATCCCCGCCCTGCTCGGCATCGTGATTAACGAACTCACGCGCGGATGGGGACACGAGAAGCTCTCCCCCGCGCTCTCGCCCGCCTGCAAGTTCATGATGATGGGTGTTATCGCGTCGAACTCCACCGCCATGAGCGAGTACGTGCTGCACATGAACGCGGTGCGCTTGGAAGTCGCCCTCTTTATTTTGATCTTCGCCATCAGCGGCTTTGTCGTCGGTATTCTGGTCGCCCGCGCACTGCATCTGCCGTATAGCGAAACGACTGCCATGTGCTTTACCTGCGGCATGCGCAACATCTCTTCGGGCGCCGTCATCGCCACGCAATACTTTCCGGGCGAAGTCGTATTTCCCGTCATGTGCGGAACGCTGTTTCAGCAGGTACTTGCCTCGCTTATCGGGCATCTCTTTGAGCGTCTAACCGGCGAGGAGCGCGCTGCTCAGCGCAAGCGCGTCGAGGCCGGCCGCGACGCCATGGCACGCTAGGCTGTCCGCATTACGCGGGTGTTAGTCTTGCTATACGAGCGTTTCCAGATGCGCGCGCAGGCGCTCAGCATCGATATCGAGCGTCATCTCGGCATTGACTTGGGCCAAACGATAGCCGACAAAGTAGGGCGAAACCACCCAACGCGGCAGCGCCTTGGCAATGGTCCGACCGCCCAGGTGATAGAAGAACAAGTTGTACGACTCTGCACGGCCACCGTGGTGCTCGTTTAGGATATAACGCAGAGCTACCTGGATCGCATCGGCGAAGAGATCCGCCTCGGCTTGGTCCCGCGTGTCATCGCTGGCGGCGATTCCCCGCGGAGCTGAAACGTTGACCTCAAAGAACCCCATAATCGGTTCGGTTGAGATGTTGACCGCAATTCTCCCCTGTTGCCAGACATTGATGCCTTCGAAATTGGCGGAAGTCAGCGAAGCATAGCCATCTTCCTGCTCCAAACCCACAATCTGCATGTGCGGATGAACGAGACTACCGCCCGAGAGCGGACCCTTGTTCTTGTACATGAGCACGCTTCGATACTGCTGTGAATCGATCATCTGCTGCCAGCAACCCAGGGCAAACCGCATCACATGATGCAGCTCGTCCGGCGCATAGGTCACCAGGTCTGCGTCGTGGTCGGCCGACTCGATCAGCACGGTTTGACGGGTGGCGCGCAGGGTCTTGAACTTATTCTCGAGCCAGATACAGTCACCGTCGCGCCGGATGATATTGGCGAGTTCCTCGGTATCGCAAAAGGGGCACGCGGTGCCAGGGCGCCGGTTGTCGTCGGGCTTCCCGCTCGCCTGCTGAACGTCAAATACCAGGGGCACGGGTTATACCTCCAGCGGCACGATCTTGGTGCCATGGAGCTCGGAGACGCCCAGTGCCGCAGCCACGGTATCGCGGTTGGCCGTGGAAATGCCGCCGCCAGGAAGGATGGTCAGGCGATCGTTCGCGTAGTCGATAAGGTGCGACAGATGCTCCAGGTTGTCCTCAATCGGCGTGCCGGCGGCACCGCCATGCGTCAGGATGCGCGTTATGCCGCAGTCGGCGAGCGTGTCAATCGCGTCGAGCTGAGCCTCGGGCGAGAGCTGGTCAAATGCCATGTGAAAGGTGATGTCGATGGGCTCGCGCTTGCACTCCTCGGTCGCGCAGCCCGCAGCCATCACAAGGGCGCCCAACGCAAGTTCATCGAGCGCCCATCCGCCGGCACAAGGCTTGCAGCAGCCAAAGACCAAGCCATCGACGCCGGCACTTACGGCAAGGCCCAAGTCCATCTCCATCATGCGCAGCTCGTCCTGGTTGTAGTGAAAGTCGCCGCCACGCGGACGGATCATGCACATCACCCGTGCATCGTGCTCGCGAGCATAGCTGGTCGTAGCGCTGATAACGCCGGCCGAGGGCGTGGTGCCACCAACCGCAAGGTTGTCGCACAGCTCAATGCGTCCCGCACCGGCCGCAATGGCCGCCGGCACCCGCTCAAAGTTCTCGGCACAAAACTCGTACAGCATAGATAGACCCCCAGATGACACTTCTATTTCCACACGGCATTGTCGCACTTTAAATACCAAGCCAACGGATCATTTCAAAAGGGGCGCTGACCGAGTTGGTCAGCGCCCCTATTACTGGATGGATTAACCACCAAGATAAGCTTTGCGGACGTTGTCGTCGTGCAGCAGCTCTTGGCCGGTGCCGGTCATGGTGATTTTGCCGGTCTCGAGCACGTAGCCGCGTGTGGCGATGGAAAGCGCCATCTGCGCATTCTGCTCGACCAGGAGCACCGTGGTGCCGGCCTTGTGCAAATCCTCGACAATCTGGAAGATCTGCTCGATCAGGATCGGCGCCAGACCCATGGAGGGTTCGTCGAGCATGAGCAGCTTGGGGTTACTCATAAGGGCACGACCCATAACGAGCATCTGCTGCTCGCCGCCCGAAAGGGTGCCGGCCACCTGGCGACGGCGTTCCTTCAGGCGCGGGAACTGCTCGTAAACACGTTCGAGGCCCGGGGCAACCGTGGACTTGGGCTGTGTATAGGCACCCATCTCCAGGTTCTCCTCGACCGTCATCTGCAAAAAGGCACGACGCCCCTCGGGTACCTGAGACAGGCCCTTGCCAACCAGCTTGTCGGCGGGCGTATGGATAATGTCCTCGCCCATAAACTTGATGGAGCCGGTCTTGGAGCGCAGCAGGCCCGAGACAGTCTTGAGCGTCGTGGACTTGCCGGCGCCGTTCGCGCCAATCAGGGCAACGATCTCGCCCTCGTTAACGTTAAAGGAGATGTCCTTAATGGCGTGGATGGCGCCGTACCAGACGTTGATGTTGTAGACGGAAAGCATCGGCTCTGCCATTTAGTTCTCCCCCTTATCCTGCTTGCCCAGATAAGCCTCAATAACGGCTTCGTTGTTCTGGATTTCCTCGGCCGTGCCCTTGGCGATGACCTTGCCAAAGTTAAGCACGCAGATACCCTCGCAAATATTCATGACAAGCGACATGTCGTGCTCGATGAGCATGATGGCAATGCCAAAGGTGTCGCGAATCTTGACGATGTTCGCCATGAGCTCCGCAGTCTCGGACGGGTTCATGCCGGCGGCAGGCTCGTCGAGCAGTAGTAGCTTGGGATTGGTGGCAAGCGCGCGGACGATCTCCAAACGACGCTGAGCGCCGTAAGGCAGCGAGCCGGCCTGCTCGTTTGCCAGATGTTCCATATTAAAGATAGACAGAAGCTCCATGGCGCGCTCATGGGCGGCCTTCTCGTGCTTCCAATACGTCGGCAGGCGCAGCACGCCCTCAAAGCCGGAGTAGCGCTCCTGGTTGTGCAGGCCGACCTTTACGTTGTCCTCCACCGTCATGGTGTTGAACAGGCGGATGTTTTGGAAGGTACGAGCGATACCCATGCGGTTGACCTGGTAGACGGACTTGCCCGAGGTGTCCTCACCGTCGAGCAGGATGGTGCCGTGCGTGGGCTGGTACACCTTGGTGAGCAGGTTGAAGACCGTGGTCTTGCCGGCGCCGTTGGGGCCGATGAGACCGGCGATCTCGGTCTTACCGATGGTCAGGCTAAAGTCGTCGACCGCCTTAAGGCCGCCGAACTCAATGCCCAGGTGGATGCACTCGAGCGCCGGGCGCTCGCCCAGGTCGCGGTCGGGAACGATGGCGCCAGAAGGATACGGGACCATCTTGCCCTTGTTGAACTCAAACTTACTGGGCATCGGTTGCCACCTCCTTCTTGGAAGCAAAGCGGTCCTTAATGCGCGCGAAGAACGCCTTGAGCTGCGGGTTATTAGTAAAGACCATGACCAGAATCAGCACGATGGCGTAGATGAGCATGCGGTAGTCCGAGAACTGACGGAGCAGCTCGGGGAGCACCGTGAGCAGCGCCGCCGCGATGACGGAACCGCGCATGTTGCCCAGACCGCCCAGGACCACGAACACCAGAATGAGAATCGACGTGTTGAAGTCGAACTTAGTGGCGGAGAGCTGCGAGAAGTTACCGCCGAAGAGGGCTCCGGCAGCACCGGCGAGAGCGGCGGAAACCACGAAGGCGATCATGCGGTACTGGGTGACGGAGATGCCCACGGACTCGGCAGCGATCTTATTATCGCGCACGGCCATGATGGCACGACCGGTGCGGCTGCGGACCAAGTTGAGCACAATCACGAGCGCAACCATAACCAGGATGGCGCCAGCAAGGAACGTCGAGTAGGTCGAAACACCAGATGCGCCCTGGGCACCCTTGATGATAGCGGTGCCGTCTTCGAGCAGGTGTAGGTCGTCGATCGTGGAATTGCCCGTGATGTTAAAGATCACGTGCAGGCCGCGGGAATCGACGCCCACAATGAGGCAGGTAACGATCTCTTTGATAATCTCGCCAAAGGCCAAGGTTACGATGGCCAGGTAGTCACCGCTCAGGCGAAGAACCGGAATACCGATCAGGAAGCCCAGAATGGCAGCGGCGATAGCGCCGACCACAATGCTGATGATCAGACGCACCGGGTCAGACGGAACGGCGCTCTCCAGCGCGACGGCGGTGACGATTCCCGTATAGGCGCCGACGCTCATAAAACCCGCGTGGCCCAGCGACAAGTCACCCGCGATGCCGACGACGAGGTTGAGCGAGATGGCCATGACGATATAGGCCGTGATGGGAACCAGCTGACCGACAATCATGCGCGGAATCATGTGGTTAGACTGCATAAAGAACACGATGGCGAACGCCACAACGCACATGGCGTACGTGACAAAGTCGTGACGCGTCTGCTTGTCTGTAAGAAACTTCATAACGCTCACCTACACCTTCTCGGGTACGTACTTGCCCAAGAGGCCGGCAGGCTTGACGAGCAGGACGATGATCAAAACGCCAAAGACGATGGAGTTGGCAAGGCTCGTGGAAATGTAAGCCTGCGCCATCGCCTCGATGATGCCGATGAGAATGCCGCCGACAAAGGCACCGGGGATGGAGCCGATACCGCCGAAAACGGCAGCGTCGAAGGCCTTGATGCCAGGCATGGCGCCCGTGGTGGGCTGCAGAACCGGCGAGTAGGAGCACAGGAGCACACCGGCGATGGCGGCAAGGGCGGAGCCGATGGCGAACGTCATCGAGATGGTGCGGTTGACGTTGATGCCCATGAGCTGAGCGGCGGCCTTGTCCTCGGACACGGCGCGCATGGCCTTGCCCATCTTGGTCTTACCTGTAAAGATCATCAGACCGGCCATGATAACCAGGCAGGCGACGATGGTGACGAGCGAGACGGCACTTACGTTGAACTTGGCCAAGAACTCCGGCACCGGGAAGGTGACGAGCGAAGTGAAGTTCTTGGGCGTGGCGCCCCACAGAAGCTGCGCGGCATTCTGCAGGAAGTAGGACACACCGATGGCCGTGATCAGAACGGCCAGCGGGCCTGCTTGGCGCAGCGGCCTATAGGCCAGACCCTCAATGAGAACACCGAGAACCGTGCAGACCACACAAGAGAGAACTACAGATGCCCAGCCCGGGAGGCCGAGATACGACGTGGCGCAGAACGAGACATAGGCACCGACCATGATGACATCGCCGTGAGCGAAGTTGAGCATCTTGGCGATACCGTAGACCATGGTGTAGCCCAACGCGATGATGGCGTAGACGCTGCCCATGGACAGGCCGTTGACCAGGTATTGGATAAAGACCGTCATGTTCCACATCCCCCTTTCGAATAGGTTTCCAGTTGATGTATGAAACAGGGACGTTACGTTGTCCCCAGATACCAAGCAAGCAGGGAAGGCGAAAACCTCCCCTGCTTGGGATCAAAACCGCTCTATGTAAGGCGGCCTATTAGGCCAGTACGTACTTGCCGTCGGTGATGACATACGCCGTAGGATCCTTCTGGACCTGGCCCTTGTCGTTCCAGGAGAGCTTGCCGGTCAGACCGTCAACGGTAATCTTGAGCATAGCCTTGGGCAGCTTCTCGGCGACCTCGGTCGGGTCGGCGTCGACACCAAGACCGGCCTCCTTGAGGGCCTCGGCCACCGCGTGCACGCCGTCGTAGGCATCGGCGGCAAACTGGTCGGGGGTATCGCCGTACTTATCCTTGTAAGCGTTGACGAAGTCGGCGTTCTTCTCGTCGTCGGCGGAGAACGGGGTCATGAGCAGCAGACCCTCGGCAAGAGAGGTGTCGAAGCCCTCGACGCCCAGGATACCGTCCATGCCGTCGCAGCCCATCATCTTGACGTCGTAGCCCATGTCCTTGGCGTTCTTGAGCAGGACGGACGCCGGCGTGTAGTAGATCGGCGCAAAGATCATGGTGGCGCCGGCCTGCTTGGCCTTGGTCAGCTGGTTGGTAAAGCTCGTAGCGGAGTCGTCCTTAAAGGTCTCCTCGTCAACAATCTCGAGCTTAGACTCAGCGGCCTGGGCCTTAAAGGAATCTGCAATGCCCGAAGAATAAGCGTCGCCGGAGTTATAGAACAGCACGAACTTCTCGTCCGCATACTTCTCTGCCAGGAACTTGGCAGCGTTGACGCCCTGGTTGGGGTCGGTAAAGCAAACCTGGAAGACGCAATCCTTTCCGTCGGTGACGTCCTCGGAGGACGCGGACGGGGTGATCATGAATGTCTTGGGGTCGTTACTGCACTCTGCGGCAACGGCAACCGACGCACCCGTGGTGGTCGGGCCGACGAGGGCCTGCATGCCCCAGTCGAGCAGGTTATTAAAGGCGTTGACGGCCTTCTCGCCGTCGGCCTGGTCGTCCTCGGCCTTGCTGGCAAGCGGCAGCTCCTTGGTGGAGAAGTCCTTGCAGCCAAGCTCGACGCCCTGGGTAACGGACTTGCCGTAAGACGCGGCGGCACCGGTCAGCGGGCCAATGGTGCCGATCTTAAACGAAGCGTCGCTCGAAGCGGAACCGCTGTCGCCGCCGTTGGAGGAGCAGCCAGCTAGAATGGACATCGCCCCCAGACCTGCTGCGCTCGCGATAACGCCCCTGCGATTCATAACAGGGTTCAATGACTTACCGGTGAGGCTCGACATGCGGCTCTCCTCTCAAATCTCGTCGGGTTTCGGTTACCCGACAGGCCATCCTCCGCCGTCTTCGGCGTTCGCAAAATAGTAGACGCTTTAGTTGAGAAAAGTGGCGATTATTTCAACTTTTCTTTTGCCTTGTCCATTTATCCATAATTATGCGTATTTCTGTCGGTTTATACAGTTTAGCGACTTTATTGTGTGAAAGTAATGTTTCCGTTTTGTTACAAGCTTTCCTGCCCTGAATAACATGGCCCCACCGGTCTCGTTATATGCACTTAGGCGGCGATGTACTTGCCGTCCTGAATCACATAGGCCGTAGCGGGCTTCTCGACTTGGCCCTCGTCGTTCCACGTGAGCTCGCCTGTCAGGCCCTCAATCTTGATCTTGCGCATAGCCTTGGCAAGGTCGCCGGCAATGTCGGCGCCGTCGACCGTAATGTCGATGTCCGCCTCATCGATTGCCTCGACAATCGCGTGGATGCAGTCATAAGCATCGGCGGCAAACTGGTTGGGCGTCTCGTTGTAGGCGTCCTTATATGCCTTGACGAAGTCGGCGTTCTTCTCATCGTCGGCAGAGAACGGGGTCATGAGCAGCACGCCCTCGGCAAGAGAGGTGTCGAAGCCCTCAACGGAGAGCAGGCCGTCCATGCCGTCGGTGCCCATGAGGGTCATTTCGTAGCCCATGTCCTTGGCGTTCTTGAGCAGGACGGACGCCGGCGTGTAATAGATCGGGGCAAAGATAAGCGTGGCGCCGGCCTCCTTGGCCTTGGTGAGCTGGTTGGTAAAGCTCGTGGAAGAGTCGTCCTTAAAGGTCTCGGTATCGACGATATCGAGCTTGGACGCCTTGGCCTGCTCGGCAAAAGCGTCGGCAACGCCCGAGCTATACGTATCGCCGGAGTTGTAGAACAGGGCGATCTTGGCGTCTGCATACTTCTCGGCCAGGAACTTCGCGGCGCTGGCGCCCATGGTGGGATCGGTGAAGCAAACCTGAAAGACCGTGGTCTTATCCTTGGTGACGTCGAGCGACGAGGCCGAAGGCGTGACCATGAGCATATCGTCGGCGATCTCGCCCGAGACGGCGACGGCGGCACCAGTCGTGACGGGGCCGACGAGCGCCTGCATGCCCCAGTCGCACAAGGTATTGAAGGCGTTGATGGCCTTCTCGCCGTCGGCGACGTCATCCTCGGACTTAAGCGAGAGCTTGAGATCCTTGGTCGAGAAATCCTTGGCGGCGAGCTTGGCACCTTTCTCGGCCGAAACGCCATAGGTTGCCGCGGCGCCGGTCAGAGGGCCGATGACACCGATCTTGAAGGTCTTACCGTCATCGGCGGAGCCGCCGTCCGAGCCACCCGACGAGCAACCAGCGAGTGCGGCAGCGCTGCCGAGCGCCGCGGCGCCGGCGAGAAAGTTCCTACGGCTGAGCGTGCTGTTGATGTTGAACATGGTGTCCCCCTTTTTCGCTGGCCGCGGTGCGGCCGTCTTGCGGTACGGGGCAAACCTTATGGCGCAAACGTTGACAGTTTGTTACGGAAGTTCGTTTGTAGCGAGCATGTTTCCAATGTTTCCGCAGCGTTTCGGGGGTGCCGTTTTGTGCGACTCCTGTTGCCTGGCGAGCACGCGCTCTCGGTTCACGCTAGAATGCACTCAACATTACTTGATCAATCAATCTATAAGATGCACGAAGGAGCTATCTATGAGCGAACCCCTGCGCACCGTGAACGTCGGTCTGATCGGTCTGGGAACCGTCGGCGGCGGCGTGGCCCGTCTGATCAAGAGCCACCACGATGAGTACCTGGCCGCCTACGGCATCGACCTTAAGCTGACCCGCGCCTGCGCGCTTGCCTGGGAGCAGGCCGAGGCAGCCGGTATTGAGCGCGAGGCCTTTACGAGTGACTGGCATGACGTCGTTACCGACCCAGCCGTCGATATCGTCGTCGAGCTGATCGGCGGCGAGCATCCCGCGACCGAGATCTTCACCACGGCCTTTGAGCACGGCAAGCACGTCGTCTCCGCCAACAAGGCCCTGCTGGGCCGTCACGTCGAGACGCTTGCCGAGAAGGCGCGCACGTGCGGCGTGCAGATTAAGTGCGAGGCCAGCTGCGGCGGCGGCATCCCCATCGTGAGCACGCTCGAGCACGACCTGGTGGGCAACAAGATCCTGACCATCGCCGGCATCCTCAACGGCACCACCAACTACATCCTGTCGCGCATGGACGCCGAGGGCGCCGATTACGCCGACATGCTTGCCGACGCGCAGGCCAAGGGCTATGCCGAGGCCGACCCGTCCGCCGACGTCGACGGCTTCGACGCCGCCAGCAAGACGGCGATCCTCGCCTCCATCGGCTTTGGCACCCGCGTGACCACCGATGATGTGTACCAGCAGGGTATCCGTACCATCGGCGCCGAGGACATCGCCCAGGCCCGTGAGCTCGGCTACACCATTAAGCTGCTCGGCATCGCCCGCAACACCGACGCCGGCGTCGACGTCCGCGTGCATCCCACGCTGATCCCCGCCGACCACATGCTTGCCAAGGTCAACGGCGCCATGAACGCCGTCTACGTGGTAGGCGACGCCGTGGGCGAGACCATGTTCTACGGTGCCGGCGCAGGCTCCTTCCCCACCGCGAGCGCCGTCGTGGGCGATATCCTGTCGCTCTCCGAGCAGATCAGCCGCGGCGTGGCTCCGCTGCCCGAGATTGAGCCCTATGGCCACAACCTCGCCTTTAAGCCCATGGACGAACTCCAGACCAAGTATTATGTGCGCCTGAAGGTCGCCGACCGCGTGGGCGCCCTGTCCGAGACGGTCGATATCTTTGCCAAGCACAACATCTCGATCTCGCTCATCAACCAGGTCGAGGATGGCAAGTCGGGCGCCAGCGATACCTGCTCGGTCATCTTCCTGACGCACCGCGCGCTCGAGAAGGACGTCCAGGCTGCCGCCGCCGAGCTTGCCAGCGTCGACTGCGTGGCCGAGGTCGCCAACGTCCTGCGCATCGAGAACGTCGAGGCCTGGACCGAAGGCGTCATGGCCAACTAACCCAACGCTCGCCCAGCAATACGCGCTTTGAGGGCTCGCGTCCGATGTGGGACGGGAGCCCTTTTGCCTCCTGCCCTAAGCACAACGGCAGAGCACATTTGCGCGAGCCGCTCATCGGTAACGCGCGCCACCGTTCACCGATATGCAAACGCGGTCGATTCCGGCTACCGCTACGCTGTGCTGAGAATGTCCGCCCGCGATGAGAGGAAGCACTATGTTGCTCGAGGGCAAGAAAGCAATCGTCACCGGAGGCACGCGCGGTATCGGCTATGCCATCGCCTGCCGTTTTATCGAAGAGGGTGCCGCAGTCACCGTCTTTGGCTCGCGCCAGGAGACTGCCGACGCGGCCGTTGAGAAGCTGGCGGCCGCCTATCCCGACGCCAAGGTCTGGGGCCGCTCCTGCGACCTCACCTCACTCGAGGCCGTGACCGAGGCTTTTACCCAGGCTGCAGCCGACATGGGCGGCTTGGACACGGTCGTCAACAACGCCGGCATCTCCCAGCGCTCGCCGCTTTTGGACTACACGGCCGAGGAGTTCGCCAAAGTCATGGACCTCAACGTCGTCGCCGTCTTTAACGGTCACCAGGCGGCCGCCAAGATTATGACCGAGGCCGGCCACGGCGGCACCATCACCACCACGAGCTCGATGGTCGCCAAGTACGGTCAGCCCTCCGGCGTCGGTTACCCCACGTCCAAGTTTGCCGTCAACGGCATGGTCCAGTCGCTCTCGCGCGAGCTCGCCCCCATGGGCATTCGCGTCAATGCCGTCGCACCCGGCGTAACCAAAACCGATATGGTCGCCAACCTGCCCGAAGAGGTCATCAAGCCCATCATCGCCACCATTCCGCTGGGTCGCATGGGCGAGCCCGAGGATGTCGCCAACGCCTTTGTTTTCCTGGCGAGCGACATGTCCTCCTACGTCACGGGCGCCGTGCTCCCCGTCGACGGAGCCGCCCGCTCCTAAAGGTCGCAAGCCACGACTTCGAACCTCAACGAGGCCCAACGCAAAAGGCGCGCTGCCTGCATCAACCGCAGGCAGCGCGCCTTCTTCTGTTTGAAAGGGAAACTGCGTCCCGGTATTTCAGCTCCGAACGGGACACAGCTTCCCTCAGGGCCATGTTTCGGAAAATGCGCCCCGTTTTGAACGCCAATTCTGGGACGCGCTTTCCGCAAGGCCTTTGATTCGGAAAGCGCATCCCATTTTGAACCTTCAGACTGGGACGCGCTTTCCGGCAGGAGTCCAAAGCGGAAACCGCATCCCACTCTGGGCGTCCATTCTGGGATGTGACTTCCCGATGGGGGCCGATGCGGAAACTGCGTCCCGTTTCGGGTCTTTAAAGCGGGACGCGGCTTCCCCTAGGGAAGCATCTCGTTATTTGCCGTCGTCGTCCTGGGCTTCATCGCGTGCGTAGAGCTCCAGCATGCGGCGGCGGTATTCGCGCACGGCGAGCTTGGCGCGCTCCAGGCGGCGGCGCTCACGCGGAGTCAGCTTGGACGGGTCGATCTCGTCGCCATAGGTCTTCTCAGCCAGCAAATGAGCGGCGTCCACGATGCGGGCATCGATGTGGCCGCTTGCCGCCTCGGTCGAGAGGCGGTCAGCAATGGAATCAAGGGTAGGTATGCCGTCGAGCGAACGCCCATGGCCATGCGAGGTCAGCAATTCGTGCTCGCGCGCGAGCAGGCTCGCTAGGTCGTGGTGAGCGCGCAGGATATCGAGTGCGTCGGCAGGGTGCTCGGCGACCTCTGCCACGGCAGTGGCCGGCGCGGCATCGACCACGCGGTAGAAGAGCTGCGCGAGCAGCGGCATCAAGAACACCGTGATGGCACCGGCGGCTACCATAACCGAGGCGCCGTCTTGCGACAGCGCGCCTGCGTTGACGGCCACACTCGTCACGGCAACGATGATCGGCAGGGCCGTAGTGCAGTACAGGGCCACGGTAATGCGGCCATACGCCGAAACGTCACGTGTCGCGGGACAAATGCTCATAGAGACAAGGATCGGCACGGCGCGAATGATCAGCAACGCCGCGATAAAGCCCACGAGCAGACCCGGGCGCGACGCCACGGCCGTCAGGTCAATCTTTGCGCCCGACACGGTAAAGAACACCGGAATCAAAAAGCCATAGGCCAGGCCATCGAGCTTGGTCTCGAGCGTATGGTTGCCCTCGGGGATGATATAGCGCAGGACAAAGCCAGCGGCAAAAGAGCCCAACACGATGTCGAGGTCAAAGATGGCGGAAAATGCCACGAGTGTGACCAGGATGAGCACCGTCAGGCGCACGAACGTCTGCGACGTCGTGTCGGCCCGTTCCTCGACAAACGCAAAGAAGCGGCTGCCGACGCGCTTGGAGCGGCTCGGAACCACGGCCAACAGCACACAGACCAGTGCAAACAAGCCAAGGATCACGAGCGTCTGGATACCAGTACGAGCGGAGAGCAGCACCGACATGGCGAGCACGGGACCGAGCTCTCCCCACGTGCCATAGGCAAGGATGGAGTCGCCCACGCGCGTGCCGGTCAGCGAACGCTCACGCATGATGGGCACGAGCGTGCCGAGCGCCGTCGAAGTGAGCGCCAGCGTCACGGCGATACCGTCGAAATGGCTGACCGAGAACCACGGGGTAAAGCGCACGGCAAGCCAGGCGATGCCAAACGTGACGACCCACGTCGCCATACCGTAGCGTCCCTCGACGCCCGTGATGTTCTTGGGGTCGATCTCAAAGCCGGCAAGCAGGAACAAAAAGGCCAGACCGAGCTCGGACACAAGCGATACCTCGGCATCTACATGGATGACGCCGAGCATGTGAGGTCCCAGCACCGCGCCGAACACGAGCAAAAAGACCGTCTCGGGAACGGGCTTTCCGGAAATCGCCGATGCGATAAAGGGGCTTGCGAAAGCCACAAGCGCGATGATGGCGAGCGAAACGAATGCCATGTGATGCCTTTCTCTTGTTTGCGCTTCACTGTAGCACCCTCGCCGTCCTCAATACGCCATGAGCTGTCGTATCATAGTGACGTTTACAAACATGTGGCTCAAGGCGACCGCGAGGCTTGTCCCGCAAACCGACCGCTGCCGCATACCGCACCGTACGCCCAACCGATCAGGAAGGCAGGAACCAATGGTCTCTCGTATTTACGTGGAGAAGAAACCCGGGTTCGACGTCGAGGCTCAGCAGCTCAAGGGCGAGCTGACCGAAATTCTCGGCATCAAGGGCATCGAGGCCCTGAGGATCATCAACCGCTACGACGTCGAGGGCATCGACGAGGAGCTTTTCCGCTCCTGCGTGCCGACCGTCTTTAGCGAGCCCCAGGTCGATGTGACCTACGACGAACTCCCCGCAAGCGATGGCGCCGTCTTTGCCGTCGAATTCCTGCCTGGCCAGTTTGACCAGCGCGCCGACTCCGCCAGCGAGTGCGTGCAGCTCATCAGCCAGGGCGAGCGCCCCGCCGTGCGCTCCGCCAAGGTCTATATGATCTCGGGCGCTCTGGACGAAGCCGCCATCGAGGCCATCAAGCACTACGTGGTGAATCCCGTCGAGGCCCGCATCGCCTCGCTCGACCTACCCGAGACGCTGTACATGGAGACCCCCGAGCCCCAGCCCGTCGAGGTGCTCGACGGCTTCCGCGAACTCGACGAGGCCGGCCTTGCCGTCTTTATCTCCGAGCGCGGCCTTGCCATGGACGAGGCGGACATCGCCTTCTGCCAGCAGTACTTCCGCGATGAGGACCGCGACCCCACCATCACCGAGATCCGCGTGATCGACACCTATTGGTCCGACCACTGCCGCCACACCACCTTCGGTACCGTCCTGGACGACGTGACAATCGATGACGCCGTGGTACAGCAGGCCTTCGACCGCTATATGGAGATGCGCCACGAGCTCGGTCGCGACGCCAAGCCCGTCTGCCTCATGGACATGGGCACCATCGGTGCCAAGTACCTTAAGAAGACCGGCGTCATGACCGATGTCGACGAGTCCGAGGAGATCAACGCCTGCACCGTCAAGGTGAAGGTCGATGTCGACGGCGAGGACCAGGACTGGCTGTTCCTGTTTAAGAACGAGACCCACAACCACCCGACCGAGATCGAGCCCTTCGGCGGTGCCGCCACCTGCGTGGGCGGCGCCATCCGCGACCCGCTCTCTGGCCGCAGCTATGTGTACCAGGCCATGCGCGTCACCGGCGCCGGCGACCCCACCGTCCCGGTCTCCGAGACGCTCGAGGGCAAGCTGCCGCAGCGCAAGCTCGTGACCACCGCTGCCGCCGGCTACTCCAGCTACGGCAACCAGATCGGCCTTGCCACCGGTCAGGTCAACGAACTCTATCACCCTGGCTACGTGGCCAAGCGCATGGAGGTCGGCGCCGTCGTGGGCGCCACCCCGGCAAACCACGTGCGTCGCGAGTGCCCCGCCCCCACCGACAAGATCATCCTGCTGGGCGGCCGCACCGGCCGTGACGGCATCGGCGGTGCCACCGGCTCCTCCAAGACCCAGAACACCGATTCCATCGAAACCTCGGGCGCCGAGGTCCAGAAGGGCAACGCCCCGGTCGAGCGCAAGCTGCAGCGTCTGTTCCGCCGCGGCGACGCCTGCCGCCTGATCAAGCGCTGCAACGACTTTGGCGCCGGCGGCGTCTCGGTCGCCGTGGGCGAGCTTGCCGACGGCCTGTATGTCGACCTGGACACCGTGACCAAGAAGTACGACGGCCTGGACGGAACCGAGCTCGCTATCTCCGAGTCCCAGGAGCGCATGGCCTGCGCCGTCGCCGACGGTGACGTCGAGGAGTTCATGGGTTATGCCGCCGAGGAGAACCTGGAGGCGACCGTCATCGCCGAGGTTACCGCCGAGCCGCGCATGCGTATGGCCTGGAACGGCGTCGCCATCGTCGATCTGTCCCGCGAGTTCCTCAACTCCAACGGCGCACCCAAGCACCAGGTCGCCCACGTGTGTGCCCGTAGCGTGTGGCAACCCAGCTGGGCCGGCACCACGCTTGCCGAGCGCATGACCTCGCTTGTCACCGATCTCAACGTCGCCTCCAACAAGGGCCTTTCCGAGCGCTTCGACTCCACCATCGGTGCCGCTACCGTGCTCATGCCCTTTGGCGGCAAGACGCAGCTCACCCCGAGCTCTGCCATGGTCGCCAAGTTCCCCGTGGACGGCGAGACCACCACGGCGAGCGCTATGGCATGGGGCTTCAACCCCTACCTGATGGAGGCCGACCAGTTTGCAGGCGCCTACCTGTCCGTGGTCGAGTCCATCGCCAAGCTCGTTGCCGCCGGCTTTGAGCACAAGCGCGCCTACCTCTCCTTCCAGGAGTACTTTGAGCGCCTGCGCACCGAGCCCGAACGTTGGGGCAAGCCCATGGCAGCCGTCCTGGGCGCCCTTATGGCCCAGGTCGACCTGGGTGCCGGCGCCATCGGCGGCAAGGATTCCATGAGCGGCTCGTTTGAGGACGAGGCCGGCGAGCTCAACGTTCCGCCGACCCTGATCAGCTTCGCTGTCGCCGTGGGCCGTGCCGCCCGCGCCGTCTCCCCCGAGTTTAAGGGCCTCACGCACCGCGTCGTTCGCATCGCCCCCGCCACCTATGGCGAGGACTACCGCCCCGATGCCCAGCAGCTGCTCGCCGCGTTTGACGCCGTCGAGGCGCTCACCGCTACCGGCGACGCCCTGGCCGTCTCCACGCCCGGCTACGGCTGCGGCGCCGAGAGCCTCTTTAAGATGTGCGTCGGCAACCAGATCGGTATCGAGCTTGCCGAAGATGTGGACGTGGAGAGCCTCTTCACCCCGCTCTACGGCAGCTTTATCGTCGAGCTCGCCGAGGACGCCGAGCTGCCCGAGGTCGCCGACGGCGTTGTCGTCGAGCCCCTGGGTACCACCGTCGAGGGCTATGTCATCGACACCGGCTCCGAAGTCATCGAGCTCGCCGAGCTCCAGGAGGCCTGGGAGAGCGGTATCGAGGGCGTCTTCGCCTATCGCAGCGCCGGCGAGACCCCCGAGGTCGAGGCCATCGACTTCCGCGCCAAGGATATCCACGTGTACGGCGGCGCCAAGATCGCCCGCCCGCGCGTGATCATCCCTGTGTTCCCCGGCAACAACTGCGAGTACGATAGCGCCCGCGCCTTCCGCGCCGCCGGCGCCGAGGCCGACACCTTCGTGATCAACAACCTCACGCCCGAGGCCGTCGCCGAGAGCACCCACGAGCTCGCCCGCCGCATCCGTGCAAGCCAGATCGTCATGATTCCCGGCGGCTTCTCGGGCGGCGACGAGCCCGACGGCTCCGCCAAGTTCATCACGGCGTTCTTCCGCGCTCCCGAGGTCACCGAGGCAGTCCGCGACCTGCTCAAGGCCCGCGACGGCCTGATGCTGGGCATCTGCAACGGCTTCCAGGCCCTGATCAAGCTCGGCCTGGTGCCCTACGGCGACATCGTCGACGCCACGCCCGATGCGCCCACGCTGACGTTCAACACCATCGGTCGCCATCAGAGCCGTCTGGTGCGCACCCGCATCTCGTCCAACCTGTCCCCGTGGCTGTCGCAGTGCAGTCTGGACGACCCCTACACCGTCGCCATCAGCCACGGCGAGGGCCGCTTTGTCGCCAACGATGAAGTGCTCGCCCAGCTGATCGCCAACGGCCAGGTCGCCACGCAGTACGTGGGCGAGGACGGCAAGCCCAGCATGGATCTCTCCGTCAACCCCAACGGCTCCGCGCTCGCCATCGAGGGCATCACGAGCCCCGACGGCCGCGTCCTGGGCAAGATGGGCCATGCCGAGCGTCGCGGCGACAACCTGTACCGCAACGTGCCCGAGCATGTCCCCGGCGATAAGTTCATGCCGATCTTTGAGAGCGGCGTAGCCTACTTCGCTTAAATACGTTCCCATCGGGTACAATCCCCTCGGGTAACAACACCCGCCACCGGCACACCCGGTGGCGGGTTCTTTTTTACTTCGCACATACAGGAAGGACATCATGGAAAGCCGCAAGCCGTATCTCGCCACCCTGCCCGGACTCATCCTGGGCTGCCTCGTCTGCTGCGCACTCTGGGGGTCGGCTTTCCCCTGCATCAAGATCGGCTACGAGCTCTTTGGCATCCCCGCGCACGATAGCGCCTCGCAGCTGCTCTTTGCGGGCTTGCGCTTCACGCTTGCCGGCGCCCTGGTTATCGTTGGGATGAGCACGGCCCAGCGCTGCCCACTCGTTCCACAGGCTCGCGACATTAAGCCCATCTGCATCCTGTCGCTCTTCCAGACTATCGGGCAGTACTTCTTTTTCTACCTGGGACTCTCGCGCGCCAGCGCCATGTCAAGTTCCATCATCGAGGCCAGCGCCAACTTCCTCGCCATCCTCTTTGCCGCTCTGGCGTTTCGCACCGAAAAGCTCGATGCAACCAAGGTGCTCGGCTGCGTACTGGGCTTTGCCGGCGTCGCATTCGTCAACCTTTCGGGTGCGGACGGCACCTTTGGCTTTACACTCGACGGCGAGGGATTTATCTTGGCTTCCACTATTGCGGGCGCCCTGTCGACCTGCCTCATTGGCATCTTCTCGCGCGAGCATGACGGCGTCTTGCTCGCCGGCTGGCAGTTTTTAGTCGGCGGTTTGGTCCTTACCGCCATCGGGTTTTTGATGGGCGGCGCGCTATTCCCCACCGAAATCGCCCCCGCCATCGCGCTCATCATTTATATGGCGCTCATTTCCGCCGTCGCGTACTCGCTGTGGTCCCGCCTACTCGCCGTCAACCCCGTTAGCCGCGTTTCGGTCTTTGGCTTTATGAACCCGGTCTTTGGCGTGCTGTTGAGCGCGTTGTTGCTCGGAGAGGGCGCTGGCACGAGCCCCGTTACCGTAATTGTGGCCCTGCTCTTGGTCTGCAGTGGCATCATCATTGTCAACAAACCTAAAAAGGCCTAACAAACCACCCCGTTTGGAAAAGGGCAGCTCTCACTTTAGCTTAATGGAGTACACTGTATCTCGTTGATTTCGTACCGAGTCGCGGCGGCAGACGCCGTCTTGCCGTAACGCGCCGGCGACATCGAGGGGATACAGATGCATAAGAAACTGGTTATGGGAAACCAGGCCTTTGCGTATGCCGCGCTTGCGGCGGGCGTTCGCGTGGTCGCCGGTTACCCGGGCACGCCGTCGACGGAACTTGTCGAGACAGTTGCCAAACTCAAGGCCCAAGGTAGTGCCGAGGGTGTCCACGTCGAGTGGTCGACCAACGAAAAAGCCGCGCTCGAGGTGCTGGCAGGCGCATCGTATGCAGGAGCGCGCTGCCTTTTTACCTGCAAACAAGTCGGACTAAACGTTGCCTCCGACCCGCTCATGAGCCTCAACTACGTGGGCATCAAGGGCGGCCTGGTGCTGTTTGTTGCCGATGATCCCGGCCCCATCTCCTCTCAAACTGAGCAGGATACGCGCCGCTTTGCCGCATTTGCGAAGATCCCCGTGCTCGATCCGCAAAATCTGGAGCAGGGTTACGCGATGATGCAAGAGGCATTTGAAATCTCGGAGCGCTACCATACGCCCGTTATCGTGCGCCCCACCACCCGCGTATGTCACGCCTCAACCTATTTGGAGGTACCCGAGCATACCGTCGCACATCCCGCTGGCACCTTTGAGAAGGATCCCAAATGGGTTATCTTCCCGCGCCGTTCGTTTGCCGCCCATGGCGAGGTTAACGAGCGCCTGCCGCAGATTGCAGACGCCTACTCCAGCGGCAAGGCCGCAGACGCGTTTAACCCCATCGAAAACCATGGCAATGCCACGCCGCGCTTGGGTATTATGGCCGGTGGCGTCTCGTATGCATACACGCGCGAGGCGCTGGCGATTATCGAGCGTCGCGCCGCCGCGGCAGACATCGCCGTGCCGCCCTATCGCTTGATGCAGGTCGGCCTTCCCTATCCCTTCCCCACTGCAGCTGCCGGGCGCTTTGCCGAAGGGTTGGGTCAAATTCTCGTCGTCGAAGAGCTCGACTTTGTCCTTGAGGACGAGATGCTGCGTCTAGCGGGCCGTACGCACGCGGCATATACCGTGCACGGCAAGCTCGACGGCACCATGCCCGGTCGCGGCGAGAACACCGTCGACGATCTGGTTGAGCGCCTGGCGGCGTTCCTTGGCATCCCCGCCCAGGCTGTTACCCCACGCGCCGACGCTTCGCTTCCCAAACCGCCCGCACTCCCCGTGCGCCCACCGGTACTTTGTCCCGGATGCCCGCACCGTGGCAGCTTTTACGCCGTCAAGCAGGCACTCAAAGCGATAGGCGCTACCGACGCCGTCCTTTCGGGCGATATCGGCTGCTACACGTTGGGCAACGCCGCCCCGCTCGATGCCGTCGACACCTGCCTGTGCATGGGGGCCGGCATCACTATGGCCCAGGGCCTAGGTATTGCCGAACCCTCGCGAAAGCAGATCGCTTTTGTGGGCGACTCCACGTTCTTTGCCAGTGCCATGACCGGCATCGCCAACGCCGTCTACAACGGCCACGACATCACTGTCATCGTGCTGGATAACGCCACCACCGCCATGACGGGCGGCCAGCCTCATCCAGGCACCGGCCTGCGTTTGGATGGTACCAAAACCCAGCCCATCAAAATCGAGGCCGTGCTGCGCGCCTTGGGCGTCACCTGCATCGAACATGCCAACCCGTTTGACCTAGCTCAGACAACCGAAGCCGCCCAACGCGCCATTACGCACGAAGGCCCCTCGGCGCTCATCTGTGAGGGCCTCTGCATTACGCTGAGCAAGCCCAAACCCGCGCTTTGCGTCGACGAGAGCCGCTGTACGGGCTGCAAACGCTGCATCACGCAGATCGGCTGCCCCGCTATCTCTTGGGACGCCGAGCAACGACGTGCACGCGTTAACCCGACCCTTTGCAACGGCTGCGGCCTGTGCACGCAGGCCTGCAAGTTTGGAGCCATCGGTCCAAACGCAGAGGCCGCGAAGGGAGGCGAGGCCTAATGCTCAACATCATGATTACCGGTGTGGGCGGCCAGGGCACCGTCCTTGCCGCCAAGTTGCTCGCGCAGGCAGCCGAAACCCGAAATTGGCGGGTGCGCACCGCCGAGACCATTGGCATGGCCCAGCGCGGCGGCTCCGTCGTATCCCATGTTCGTCTGGCAAATCAGGACGAGCCCCGCATCGACGCGCCGCTTATCGCCCACGGCGAGGCCGACCTCATCATTGCATTTGAGCCCGCCGAGGCCGTGCGCTGCCTGGGCTATCTACGTCCCGGCGGCGCCTTGGTAAGTGCTACGAGTAGCGTGCAACCCGTAACGGCGGCGCTCTCGCGTGACGCCTATAGCTCCAAGCCTTTCCTAGAATACCTGCGGCAGACTGTCCCCAATTGCCTGCTGGTCGATGACACCGCGCTCATTAAGCAGATCGGCTCGTCCAAAGCGCTCAACGTCGCGCTGCTGGCAAGCGCCGTCGCCATAAGCGACCTGGGGTTCACCGTCGAGGAACTTCGCGCAGCCATGCACGCCAGCGTGCGCTCCCAATTTGTCGCACTCAATGACCGCGCCATTGATGTGGCCGTTGCCGCCATCTCCGCATTCGCCTCCCGTTAACGCAAGGACAAAACCATGAAGATGCAGCCCGCGCAGCTTGAGCTTATTACCAAGCAGTTCCAGACCCTTAAAGACCGCTCGCCGTTTTATGCCAAAAAGTTCGATGGCATTGACATCGCAAACATTTCCACACAAGAAGAATTTGAGCAGCTGCCCTTTTCCGAGAAGACGGACCTTCGCGAGGCGTACCCGCTTGGCATCCAGGCCGTACCAGACGAAGAAGTCGTTCGCATCCACAGCTCATCCGGAACCACCGGCACGCCCGTGATCATCCCCTACACCAA
The DNA here is from genome assembly GCF_052065125.1 of Collinsella sp. HCP28S3_G2. NCBI lineage: Bacteria > Bacillati > Actinomycetota > Coriobacteriia > Coriobacteriales > Coriobacteriaceae > Collinsella > Collinsella sp. HCP28S3_G2. The sequence continues at coordinate 58,646 of NZ_JBQHUO010000008.1, read as the reverse complement.
ACAGGACGTGGACGACTGGGCCGATATGTTCGCCCGCTGCTATCGCACGGCCGGCATCACCGCGCAGGACCGCATCCAGATCACCCCGGGCTACGGACTGTGGACGGCGGGTATCGGCTTTCAGCTGGGATGCGAACGCCTAGGCGCCATGGCCATTCCCATGGGTCCCGGCAACACCGAAAAGCAGCTCAAGATGATGCAGGACCTAGGATCGACCGTCATCACGGCAACCTCGAGCTATGCCCTGTTGCTGGCCGAGGAAATCACCAAACGCGGTCTGCGCGACAAGCTCCACCTAACCCGCGGCGTCATCGGCTCGGAGCGTTGGGGCGAAAAGATGCGCAAGCGCATCCAAAACGAGCTGGGCATCGAGATCTTTGACATCTACGGTCTCACCGAGATTTACGGTCCGGGCATCGGTATCTCGTGCCGCGAGCACGACGGCATGCATATCTGGTCCGATTACGTGTACTGCGAGATCGTCGACGCCAAGACCGGCAAGGTCCTTCCTGACGGCGAAGTGGGCGAGCTGGTTCTTACAACCCTGCGCAAGCAAGGCGCACCGCTTATCCGCTACCGCACGCACGACCTGACACGCATCATCCCCGGCACATGTGCCTGTGGCCTTGACCACCCGCGCATCGACACCCTGGTCGGGCGCACCGACGATATGATCAAGGTCAAGGGTTGCAATATGTTTCCCGCGCAGATCGAGGAAGTTCTTAAGTTCGTCGACGGAGCGAGCTCGGAGTACCAGGTAATGATCGAGGCCGTCAACGGTCGCGATGTACTCGAGCTACTGTTCGAAAGCGAGCTGACGGGCGCCGAGCGCGATGCATGCGAGCGCGAAGTGGCTGCCGTCTTTAAGGCCAAGATCGGCTGCACGCCCAAGGCGACCGCCGTACCGCTCGGTGAGCTACCCCGCTCCGAGAAAAAGACGAGGCGCATCTTCGACAGCCGATACTAGTCCCCGAAAGCGCAGAAGGGGCGCACGACCATCGCAACGGTCGTGCGCCCCTTTTTCTAGCGTATCTGGACGCCGGCTTTCTTCTGCTCGCGCTTTATGCGGTAGAGCTCCGCGTCGGCAGCACGGAGCAAGTCTTGCCAGGTATCGATGCCATCACCAACCCGTGCGTAGCCGATGGACATCCGCAACAGATACGGAACCTCGGCGCGCGCGAGCTCGTCGTTGATTGCCGCACACAGATGCAAGATATCCTGCTCCGCCATCGCCTTTTGAAGCACCACGAACTCATCGCCGCCATAACGCGCGATAAAGCTACCAGACGCCGAGCAGACTTCTTTGAGTGCAGCGGATATGACCTGAAGAGCATGGTCGCCCTCCACATGTCCATAGCGATCGTTAATCTGCTTAAAGCCGTCGGCGTCCATCATAAGCAGATACACGTCTTCGGCCTGATCCACATTTGAGAAGAGCGACAGTATATAGGTCTCAAAACGGTTGCGATTGTTGAGGCCAGTCAACGGGTCGGTCGAGATGAGCTGCTCCTGGAAGACAATGTAGAGCAACAATATGCTAATCATTATGCCGACACAAAGGCCGGGCACCGAGTATACGACCTGAAAGGTACCGCCCACCAGGGCCGGAATGGCGAAAAATGCCAAGGTTCGATAGATGGTCTTCGTCTGCAGGCTCTCGACCCTGCGAGATTGCACAAACGCATGTAGGGACGTATGTATAACGTAGCAGTAGCTGACAATGGGCTGGATCATATAAGCAGAGCCGCGACTATACACGCCCTGCGAATCGATATAGAACAGGGCGTGCGTCCAGTAACTGGTAAACGCCAGCACGACCACCAGAACCGTAGGCGACGCTACAAGCACCACCCTATAGCGCGAGGCCAAAAGGCGAGAACCCTGCACCGTCTCGGAATAATAAACCAAATGAGACACACGATGGCAAAGAGCGAAAACGAAACCACGTTGGAAATCCAGTTGACAGCAATGCCCAACGTGCCGTCCACACCATCCAATAGCACCCAGATCATATCGAATAATATGTACGCGGCAGAGGTGTAGCCAAGCGTGCTAAACAATAGCTGCTGGGTGCTCGAGAACAAGGAGCGACGACTCCGCACGGCAAGCCCGATAAGAACAATCATGCTTAGCAGGAATATCTCAATCTTGAGCGCCTTAACCACCAGGCCCATCTCCCCGTCATCAAACCGACAGCGCTTCTCCGAGCCGCACGCATCACCATAACTCCCCCAATCCAGAGGGGAATGAGGGAATAATACCAGAGCGCCCGGGCGCTCTCACGGCGCGAGTTGCACGCCGGCATCGTTGATGGGCGCCGATGGCTACTCGCCATCGATGTCGGCCGCGACGGCTTCCTCGATGGCCTCGACACCGGCGGGCGACAGGTCTTCCTTGCCCTGGTAGAACTTCTTATCGACCCAACCGGTCAGAATCGGAGCCATGATTGCCGTGATGATGACGGCGGTGGCGATCTGAGCGTATGCGGCGGGCGCAAGCTCGGCATAGCGCGGCGCGACTTCGGCAAGAGCAACCGGCGTGGTCATAGCCGTGCCGGCGATGGTGGAACAAGCCACGGCGGCTTTGCCGTTACCGCCGCACAGGCGCTCGAACGCAAAGGTGATGGGACCGACGACAAACAACGTGACAAGGCCCAGCAAGATGCCGGAAATGCCGCCGGTGATAAAGCTCGACAGGCTCATAGACGCACCGAGCTGAAATCCGATGACGGCGATCGCAGGATTGGTGCCGGGAACCAGCAGGTTCTTGATGAACGGGAAGAGGTTGCCCAAAACCATGCCAATCACGAGCGGCAGAATGGAACCGATGATGGTGCCAACGGGAATGTTGGCAAGACCAGAGACACCAAGAATGATCATGGTAACCGCAGGGCCCGCCGTGAAGAACAGGATGCCCACGGCGCCCTGCTCGGACTCGTCGCCAAACTCGCCCATGATGCCCGTGTAGAGCGCCATGTTGCAAAACGTAATGCCGCCGATGATGGAAACCGAGCTCAGGCCCAAAAAGTTGTCATTAAAGAAATACGCAACGCTCAAGCCCAGCACGGCTGCCACCACAAGCTTAGGAATCAGTACGACGATGCCGGTCTTGATGGCACCCGGCGTGGACTTAAAGCTGATGCCGGCACCCACGAACAACAGGATCGCGGCGACGATGGTATTGGAACCGCCGCGGCAGGCGGCGGTAAAGAAGCCGCCGATCTCGAAGACCTGCGGGCAGAAGGTATTGAGCAAAAGGCCGACGATCATCGGGTAGATCATGATGTCACCCGGAATGCGCGGTACTTTGAATTTCTTTTGCTCGTTGGCGATCGCTTCCTGTGCCATGAAACCCCCATTTCCGCCGACGCAGAACAAAAGCCCACGTCATGCTTTGCTACAGTAAAGTTTGACCATGGTACCAGAAGAAGCAGACCGGCTCGGTGAGAAATCCGATTCGTGGGGCCCGGACGGTAAACGCACCCCACTCCTATACGAGGCTCAAAACGATATAGAGCCCGATACCCGAGACGCAGCACCACAACATCGACTTTGTCTTGATTGCCACCGCAACGACGCCGACAGCCGCTGCGAAAAGAGCAGGCAAATAAAGAGCGATGTGCAGACGAAACCCGCAATAGCGGTGGGGACATCGACAACGGCGCGCCTATCGCAACATAGGCAAGCATCACCGGCCAGACGGTTTTAACGATTTTGAGCACCATAGCGTTCCTCGTCCCGACAAGCTTTCCGAGCCGCATTCGACGACATGGCAGAATCATCGTCCGGCGGCAACCGAGTTCACCTACAATTGCCACCGGATCGAAAGACACAGAAAGACATAGCTTTTTAGGAAGTCGTTATGACAGCTATCGATCGAACGGGGGCAATCGCGGCCTTCAGGACCTACACCGATGCCTACGATGCCGCCAATCCGCGTATCGCGCTCAAAATCGAGCATACGTACCACGTTGCCGAGGCATGCGATGCCGTGGCACGCAAGCAGGACTGGGCACCACAGGACATTGACCTGGCGTGGCTTTGTGGGCTGTTGCACGATATGGGCCGCTTTGAGCAGCTGCGACGCTGGGACACGTTTAAGGATGCCGAGAGCATGAGCCATGCGAAGTTGGGCCTCGAGGTCCTTTTTGGCAAAAACCCTGCAGACGCGCCCGCGGCAACAAGTATCCGCGACTTTATCGACAGCCCGGCAGAAGACGAGCTCATCCGCGCGAGCATCGCCTATCACAGTGACTTTCGCCTGCCGGCACAACTCGACGAGCGTACACGGTGCTTCTGCGATATCGTGCGCGATGGCGACAAAATCGACATTATGCGCACCATCGCCGACAGCACCGTCGACACCATCCTCAAGGTGGATGAGGACGCATTTCTCGCCAGCCACTTCTCGGCGCCGACGTTGGCCGCCTTTGACGAGCACCGCTGCGTCGCACGTGATGAACGCGACGAGCCCGCGGACTACCTGGTAGGACTCATCTGCTTTATGTTTGAGCTCGTCTATCCGGCGAGCCGCGCGCTGGCGCGCGAGCAGGGCGATATCTACCGCCTGCTCGACGCGCCCTTTGGTATTACGCAGCCCTTTACCGACCCCGCCACACAGGCAACCTGGAGCCGTCTTAAGGAAGAGATGCGCGACTGGCTGGCGCGCGCCTAGCGCTCAAGCTGGGCTAGCAGCTCCTCGACGACCTCGACGGCATCACCGACAACCTTGTACTGGGCAGCACCAAAGATGGGGGCATCCGGGTCCTCGTTGATGGCGATGATGCATTCCGCCCCACCGATGCCGGCAAGATGCTGGATGGCGCCCGAAACACCGATACTCACAAGAATCTTGGGCGAAACCGATACGCCCGTCTGGCCAATCTGATGGCGATACTCCAACCAGCCGGCCTCCACAACGGGTCGCGTGCAGCCAAGCTCGGCTCCCAGAGCCTCGGCGAGCCTTCGCATCAGCGGCAGGTTTTTCTTGGAACCAATGCCGCGACCTACCACGACCAGGCGCTCGGCATCGGCGATTGAAGCCTGCTGTCCCCACTCCTCGGCGGGAATCGAGATCTCGACACGAGCCTTAGCATCATCCGCAAGTGCTATCTGGGTGATCGTGCCGGAGCGGCCGTAGTCAAAGTCGGGCGCCTTAAAGATGCCGGGGCGCACCGTTGCCATCTGGGGACGATGATTGGGGCAGACGATGGTGGCCATCAGGTTGCCGCCAAACGCCGGACGCGTCTGTTGCAGCAGCCCCGTCTCCGTATCCATCGAAAGCACGGTGCAGTCAGCCGTAAGGCCCGTCTGCAAACGCACGGCAACGCCGGGTGCCAGTTCGCGGCCAAAGGCGGTCGCTCCGTACAGAATGGCCTCGGGCTTGCGCTCTGCCACCAAATCGCAGATGAGGCGAGCATAGACCTCCACATCGTTCTGGCGCAGACGCTCGTCGCGACAGATCAGGACCTCGTCCGCACCGGCGCAAACCAGATGCTCCAGGTCACCGAGAGAACCCTCGGGGCCCATGCCGACCAGCGCCACCAGGCGACAGCCGCGTGTATCCGCAAGCTCGCGGCCCTTGCCCATGAGCTCGAAGGCAACGGGAGCCACCGTATCGTGCTCGTCGGTCTGCGCGAATACCCAAATGTCTCGATATGCATCGAGGTCAACCGCGCCGGCGGCCTCGTCGCGCTCGATCGAAATGGCATTGACGGGGCAAGCGTCGACGCACCCGCCGCATAGGATGCAGCCGTCGGTTACGCGGGCGCAACGGTTGGGCCGCTCGCCTTCCACTACGATGCCGCCCGAGGCACAGGCGCGAACGCAGCGACCACAGCCGATACAGGCTTCGCTATCGATAATCAGTCCGCTCATCTATGCCATCCCCTCGATAATCTTGGCAAGTTTCGCCGCCTGCTCGGACGCCGTTCCGTCAACGGCCTCGCACGTTTGGTCGCGGTCGGGCACAAACGATCGCACGACCTGTGTCGGCGAGCCGGCAAGACCGCAGCGCGCGGGGTCGGCGTTCACGTCGGCAGCGTTGACCACGCGCACGTCCGCCTCCTCGGCCGCACGAATACCGGCGATACTCGGCATACGCAGTTGGCCAATCTCCTTGGCAGTCGTCATCGCGCACGGCATCTCAAGATAGACCGTCTCCTCGCCGGCATCGCAGCCGTGAACAAGCGCCAGTGAACCACAGGTCGTAAAGCCCGCACTCTGCACGCAGCTCACGTCGGTCACGCAGGGAATCTCGAAGGCACCGGCAAGCTCGGGACCAATCTGGGCCGTATCGCCGTCCACCGCCATCTTGCCGCAGATGAGCAGGTCGAAGTCCTCGTCGAGCGCCTCGATGCCACACTTGAGGGCATAGGTGGTTGCCAGGGTATCGGCACCTGCAAAGGCGCGATCGGTTAGCAGCAGTGCGTCATCGGCGCCTCGGGCGATGCAGTCGCGCAATAGCGATTCAGTCGCGGGGATGCCCATCGACACCACCGTTACGCGCACGTCCATGCCAAAGCCGATAAAGTCGTCCTTCAGCGCCAGCGCGCATTCCAAAGCGCTCGCGTCAAAGGGATTAATGACCGCCTGCTTGCCATCGCGCACGATGGTATTGGTCTTGGGGTCCATCTTGACCTCGGTGCTGCCCGGCACCGCCTTGACGCACACCACCATATGGAAATCGCTCATCTTCACGCGCCCCCTTTCTGGACGAGCTCATCCAAGAGCTTCTCCGAAAACAGGTTACCGCGGCCCAACTGCCCGGCAGGATCGAGCTGGAGCTTGAGCCGCGCCGACTCGACCATGGCCTCGTGACCGTACATCGTCTCCAAGAAGCCCGCCTTGATCTTGCCGACGCCGTGTTCGGCGGAGACGGCGCCGCCCATGGCCGTGACCTCGGAAGCCCACTGGGCAAAGAGCTCTCCGCCGCGGCGGTAATCTTGCGCATCGCGCGGCAGAATGTTCACATGCAGATGGTTGTTACCGATGTGCCCCCAGGCGGCAGATTCAAGCCCACTTTCGGCCAACGTGCGGCGATAAAGGGCGATGACATCGGCCAAGCGTGCGTTGGGCACCGACATATCCGACCCCAGCTTGGTAATGGTGGGGTCCGTGCGGCGACGCTCGTCGATGAGCATGTTGACGCTCTCGGGCACCGCATGGCGGAAGAATCGCTGACACTCGCGATCGACCTCGGTGCGCGCGACCCATGTCGCATCGTCGCTGCCGCCCGCAAGCTCCAGTACCCACCCCAAGTGATACAGCTCCTCAGTCGCCTGGGCTTCGTCGTCGCAGTCGAGCTCCACGTAGACACAGACCTTGGCGTCTTTGTCGAGCGCCGGCAGCGAGGCGAACGCGGTCGACTGCTCACGCTGACGACGCAGGATATCCAGGGCGCCCGCATCGAAATATTCGATGGCAGCCGCGTGGGACAGGACGGGACGTACAGAATCGGTGAAGGACACGGCCTTGTCTTCGCTGTCAAAGAAGCAGCTCACGCCCCAAACGACCGCAGGCGCCGCCTGCAGGGCAATCTCGAGCTCGGTGATGACGCCGAGTGTGCCACACGCACCGATAAACAGATCGATGGCATCCATATCGTCAGCAACGAAATAGCCCGAAGCATTTTTGGTCTTGGGCATGGTGTAGTCGGGAAGGTCGAGCTCGAGCGTGCGGCCCTGCACCGTGACGAGCGAAAGGCGACGACCCTGTGCAAAAACCTCGCCACGGTGAAGCTCGAGCAGGTCGCCATCGGTCAGCACGACATGAAGGCCCGTGACGCGAGGGCGCATGGGGCCGTAAGCGTAGCTACGGGCGCCGGAAGCGTTGCATGCCGCCATACCGCCCAGGCAGGCAGATGCCTCGGTGGGATCGGTAGGAAAGAATTGCTCGGGAGCTTCCTGGAACTCCTCGTAGGCCTCAAGCGATGCCTGGTCCCAGCCGGCAGTCGGCAGCACTTTCTTGCCCAGTTGCTTGCGCAGCTCAGACAGCACGACGCCGGGCGCCACGCGCAAAAGAAAGCGGCCCTGCTCATCGCGGCGAATGCCTAGGTAGCGATTCATGCGGGAAGTATTGAGAATGTGACCGCCATGAGGCACGGCGCCGGCGGCAAGACCGGTCCGGGCGCCCTGAACCGTCACCGGGACACGCTCGGCATGGAGCTTTTCCATAATGGCGCGGACCTCGTCCTCCGTTGTCGGAAACGAGATGCTCGAGGCCTCGCCCGATGTGCGAGACTCATCGCGACCATACTCTTCGAACTCGTCGGTGAAGGGTTTGATGGTTGCAGACACGCGAACTCCCCCTTTAGCTAACTACAGTGTTTGCAGGGAAATGTTACCGCATCGTTTCACCGACATGTTCGAGACCGTCTCCATAATTGACGTTTTTAACGTTCGCGCAATTCGGCGAACGGTGGAATTTTCGAGACAAGCGACGCTTTTGCCACACGTTGCCGCGCAGCCACAACATGTGCATTTATCAGTCAAAAATAGTTGAGATTTTTTTCACATGCTTTTACCTGCGGAGATATCGGCTCGTCAAGCAACTGGTTAGTTATTGGGCAAGTTGCGGCTGATACGGTCGGCATCGACAGCCAAACCAATAGGAGTTTTGGCCCCAGAGCAGGGAGGTTTCCATGGCATATTACTGGCCCCAATACGGTTTCGCCATCGAAGTCGATGACGACCCCTATCTCTTGCCTTTCGACGAAGATGCATTTCCAGGTACGGAGGTCTACCACGTCACCACCGATGTGATCTGCGACCCCGAGTCGTTCTCGGCGCTCGCCCACCACATCGCGCGTATCCACAACATCGAGCTCCCTCACGACTTCGACGAGCTCATCTACTCGCGCCGCCTGATGCTTCACATGCTCTTTGGAGCGGACCCGTCCACGTTCGCACGTGTCTACACCACCAAGGACGCCGCATGAGTGCGAAGAAGCCACCCCGCCTTGCAGGACTGGGGCGTCGCAAGAAACTCGTCGTTGCCTGCCTGGCTGTCGTCTGCGCCCTCATCGCCGTAGGGCTATACGCCTGGCAGTCGCAGCCCGTGCCCGAAGCGGGCGCCTCAGTCACGACGGCAGAAGGTAAATCGCGCCAAGAAATCCAGGATGAGCTCGACGCCATCGTCCGCAACAACATGATGACGATCTCGGTCGCGCCGGTCGCACAGTTGCAGGAAGGCGGCAAGTTGCGCGTCAACGTGCAAAACGTCCAAGACAACAAGTTTCCCCAGCGCTTCCGCGTGATTCAAAACGACGAGACCATCTATGAGTCCGGTGTGGTCGAAGCCGGCAAGACGGTTGAGACCTGCCCCGCCGGCGATATCCAAGAAGGCGAGGCATATATCGAGATTCAGGCACTCGATGCCAAGACCTACGACACCCACGGCAATCCGACGCGCGTCAAAGTGCGGGTGGCACAGGCAGAAGGCTAGTGGCCGACGCGCTCGCAGGGGCAGCACCCTGTCCCCATTCGTCCAACCATCACGGAAACAGTCCGTGACGAGCAGAAAGGATCGATTATGAACACACCCATGAATCTGAGCGGAGCCAGGGCACTCGCCGTGGGCGCAGGGCTTACGCTCGCACTTGCGATGGGCGCCGCGCCAACGGCGGCCATGGCAGAGGTGCGCGTTGGAACCACCGATGTGACGGTGAAGGCCGACATTAGCAATGTTTCGTTTAAGGCGCCAACGGTCATCCCCTTTGCCGCCAAAGCCGACGGAACGCTTGTAGGACCCTCCGACGAGACAATTACCATCGACAACCTCTCGGCATATGGCATCCACGTCACCAACATGAAGGTCACGGCCAAGAACGACTGGACAATCGTTGCAGACGCAAAGACGGGCTCGGCCCAGAACTCCATCGATTTTAAGGTTGGCCCCGATACGGCAGAAAAGGATGCCAGCTCGGCGACTCAGACTACGGGCCTCGATCTTTCCAAAGACGCAAGCTTCGACATGAAGTACAAGGACATTGGCGACGGAACGGACAAAATTAGGCTCAATGTGAGTGGCCACGTCGCCCGCGTCACGCGTGACATCTACCACGCCACCGGTACGGGAGATCAAGTGGCAAGCATCACCTGGACGGTCGAGCCCGGTGCGCACGCCACGTCCTAAGGCGATTGCACTGGCCGCCATCGTCAGCATCTTAGCGTCCGCACCCGCAATGGCCTTTGCTCAACAAGAGCAAGCGCAAGCGGCCACAGAAGTGACCGTCGATCTTTCGGGCCTTAATCGCGGCAGCCGTCACGAGCCGCTCGTCCAGACGAGCGACACCCGGCAACTCATTGCGGTAGGCGTCGCCACGGTGGGAGCAGGACTGACGTGCCTTGGCCTGCACATCAAACGCAACCAATAGCCAAGCACGACCGGAGTACGCGGAATAGATAGGAGAACCATGGCACCCAAAAACCTTTTGCCCGTTGCCGCGCTCTGCAGCGCACTGGCGAGCGGTACGCCTCTCGCCGCTTGGGCGACGCCCGCCACGGCAAGCTCCTTACCGCAAGCTCTGAACCCCGCGGCGAATTCGTCGGGTATCGTCGCCTGCCAACGTTTTTCGCTCGCACATGCCACGGTCCGAACCTCGGGATGCCTTCACCGCAATGCGGTCGACTCGATAGTCGTGGATATCAAGCGACCGGACAAGGAGAACGGCCCCCAGACAGGTTGCGCCATCTGCACATGGAAATCGGCTGCAGTCGACGCCGATGGCGATCCATGCGACTTAGAGCTGCGCATCGATATTGCCTCGGTCGATGACTCGGCGAACGGGGCAAAGGTCGTCTTCGACAGCGCGGCCCATGAAGAAGAAGGGGGTGTATGCCTGGGCTGCGTTCCCTCGAATGTCGATGGCGCGCAGCCCATCATCTCCTTTACGGCGTCGCTGCGGCTGACCAAGGCGGACACCGAAGCCATCGCAACGGGAGATGCGCCTTTGCTGTTCTACGCTGGCGACGCGGACGACCAAAAGGCTCAAAGCACCAGGCAGAAGGGCTCGCTTAACCTCACGCGCGGATCAGAACCCGCCCCCATCAATATCGATGCCCAGGAGCCGGGCGTGCAGCGCATTCTCGCCGATCCGGCGCTGCTCCAAATGACATGGCACGGAGTGGGGTCCGTCGAGATTGCCGCTCCTATATCGAGCGATAATGACAAATCCCCCAAAGACGAGGTCGCAGACGCACCGGCACATGTTGACGATGCATCATCAGAAGACAACGCTGCGGTTCCTCTCGAGAAGCCAAGCGGCAGCGCCACCGAACTAGGCGATTCCCAACCGAAAGACGGCCTGGACTTTGCCGCTCCCCCAGGTGTCGACGAAGGCAACTGTTGCATGATGGTCGCGCTCGACCACACGGAAACCGTCGATGCTGCAAGCATTGAGCCAGTCGCTGCCAATGCGCCCCGCCGCAAAAATATCCTCATCGCATTCCCCAACACCGTCGAGCTCGTCTTTTTGCCTTCGGGCGAAGTCGTCGCGCCTACGGCACTTACAGCAGTGGGAGCTAAGAGCGCATCGAACGATATCCAAGCCATCTCGGCACTTGATGCCACAACGACCGCCAAGTTACACCTTTATTCCGTTGCAGCAGACGGAACGCGAACCGAAGAATTCGACGGAACCAAGCTTTTGGTTCCTCGTCGCATCGGTATCCAAGAAGACGTCCCCTATCAAATGGAACTTGAAGGGTTCGATCGCGCACGAGATGCCGACATCATTGCCGCAGCCATCGAATCCCCACAGCACCTCATGACGCTGCGCTTCGACTTTAGCCCCATCCTGTCCTAGACCGCTAACCGTCGCTTGGCTCGGATACTGAGCGCCCCTCCCCGTTCTGCTACGATTGCCGCGTTGGCATCAATTACAGGAGGGTTCATGCCGGGTTTAGGAACGATCATCAACGTCGCGCTTTTGATCGCGGGCGGTCTGCTTGGCCTTATGGGCGGGCACTTCATTACATCTCGCATCCAAGACACGCTCATGAAGGCGTCGGGGTTGTGTGTTCTGTTTATCGGCCTGGGCGGCACCATGCAAAAGATGCTCGTTATCGATGGAGAGGCGTTGGCGACCACCGGCACCACCATGCTTATCGTCTCATTTGCCCTCGGTTCGCTCATCGGCGAGGCCATCAACCTGGAGGCCGCCATCGAGAACCTCGGCGAATGGCTCAAGCGCAAAACCGGCAGCGAAGGCGACAACGAGTTCACCAACGCCTTTGTCTCGGCATCGCTCACCGTGTGTATCGGTGCCATGGCCATCGTAGGATCGATTCAGGACGGTCTGCTCGGCGACTGGTCCACGCTTGCCCTGAAGGGCGCGCTGGACTGCATCATCGTCTGCACCATGACGGCCTCGCTTGGCCGCGGCTGCATCTTCTCGGCCCTGCCCGTTGCCGTATTCCAGGGCACGATCACGCTTTTTGCCGGCTCACTCTCCCCCATCATGACCACCGCAGCCCTCGACAGCCTTTCGCTTGTGGGCTCTATGCTCATCTTCTGTGTTGGGGTTAACCTTATTCGACCTCAGACCTTCCGCACGGCCAACATGCTCCCCTCCGTCGTCGTGGCGGTCATCTACGCCCTCTTGTTCTAAATCTATCTACGTAGCGGTTTCTCGAACACCTGTTTGATGCTGTGCTATGATATGAGGTCACCGAAGCTGCGTTAGGAGAGGAGAAGCGGTGGCCGACCAGGACGTCAAGATGCTCATCGAGCGCATTATGGCCGAGGCCCGGACCCATCAGTCCGCCCGCTTCTCAAACGAAATCTATGCTGACGAGCCGATTCTCAAGACCGGTCGACAGATGCAGAACTTCCTCCCCGACCAGTACCGCAAGATGCGCGAGATATCGCGCTGGCAAGATGATCCCAAAGGCGGCGCGGGACGTTGGCTATCGGAGGCGGAGCTCTTTTACCGCCAAGGCCTGCTGATGGCCGACTTCGAGGACGATTGTCCCTACAACGGCACCTTTAAGTCGTACTTTCCCACCTACAATGCCATGAGCGATCGACAGTTGCGCGGCTACTTTACCTGGCGTGCCCAAGTGCGCCGCGGAACTGTCGAGGAAACGTCTACGTCCTTTGCCTTCCTGTATCTCTATGAGCTGATCTGCGGCATTGGCGTAGATGACCCACTCGATGGCTTTAGCAAGATCAAGGCCTTTTGGAACGCCTATCGTGCCTTCGAGCCCGGCATCGACCGGTTTGCACGCGTGTGGTTGCAAGATTACGCCGTTTTCCACGGGCTCGACCCCAAACTGCTTCGCGACTCTAAAACCGTCATGTTCGATAACGCCCTTATCGAGCTGCGGCGCGCGGCTCGAGACCTTGCATCTTCACCGACGCCGTCGGATCTGCCGCCTGCGCGTCGTAAGACCTCCGAGCCTACGCTCCCCCTCCCGCCCGACGAGGCGGGCGAGGAGCGACTCATGGCCGCTATCAACGCCCTCTCCACGTATAACCTCGATAACTCTAGACTCGATCGCAGCCACCATCGCGACCTACGCCACGTGGCATGTGCCGTGTACGTCCGCACGGCGCGCTACTATGACACGCATCGAAAGACCGGTATCGTGGCGAGCTTGTTTGGAGAGGAGACGGCCATGCCCTATACCATGTTTGCCTCGGCCGTGTTCTTTGCGCCCGAGCGCCACGAGGACTGCGAATACCGTCTTGACCCCATCCATATCTACCGCTGCCAAAACGGTTTTTGGGAATGCATGCGAATTCACGGCAGCAGGCAAAAGAGCAGCAAGCTTGGTGAGATGATGCGCGCCTGCGACCAACGTCTGCGCCTGGCCCTAGCCCCCGCCCACCCCCTGAAGGAGGAGAAGGTCCCCAAATATCTGGCCAAAATCATCGATGACGAGATCGTGGCATGGCTTTCGTGGGATGCCGCACACCAGCCCGTCAAGATCGATATCGATTTGAGCCAGCTGGGGCACATTCGGAGCGCCGCCGCGCAAACGCGTGAAGCGCTTTTGATTGATGAGGAGCGCGAGGACGGCACGCCCGTGGAAGCCGAGGCAACGCTTATCGAGCAGCCGGGCCGCGAGTCTGCGCCCGGCATAACTGCCGAACCTGGCGAGATGACCATTCAGCAAGACGAACCCGACGAGCCGACTGTCTCCGCCGAAGAGCTTGGCGTCATGGCACCGCTCCTCGTGTCTGCGCCCGCACCCGTAACGCCCGCGTCTGCCGAAGCTACGAACAAACTCGCGCCCGCCGAAGATGCCTTTCTTCGCGCGCTCCTCGAGCAAAACACAGCGCAAGCGACATCGGCAGTGGAGAGGTCGGGCCAGAGCGAGGATATGCTCGTCGACAGCATCAACGAGACGCTCTTTGACCTGGTGGGAGACACCGTTATCGAGTTCGGCGCGGCAGGACCGCAAATTATCGAGGATTACGAAGCAGACGTGAGAGGATACCTAGACCATGAGTGATACCGCATCCGCAGCACCCCGCGTGCCCAAGCGCGTCGCTGCCGTCATTCTCAACTCACTCAAGGGCGGTGTGGTCCCGCGCATCGGCCTTCCCTATATCACCGTAGGGCGCGAGGTCGAGATCCGCGCCCTGCTCACCGATTTGAGTCTCATCGCCGACGGTGGCGCGAGCTTCCGGTTTCTGGTCGGTCGCTACGGCGCAGGCAAGAGCTTTTTGCTCCAGACCATCCGCACGCACGCCATGGGCGAGGGGTTCGTCGTCGCCGATGCCGACCTGTCGCCCGAGCGCCGCCTGCAGGGCGGTCAGGGGCAGGGCCTTGCCACCTACCGTGAGCTCATCCGCAACATATCGACCAAGACGCGCCCCGAGGGCGGTGCGCTCAACCTTATTCTGGATCGCTGGGTCGCCTCGTGTGCCGACGTCGACGAGTCGGTCGTCAATGCCCAACTGGCCCCGCTCGAGGAGATGGTCCACGGCTTCGACTTCGCCCGCATGCTCCGCCGCTACCGCACGGCCGTATCCGAGGGCGATGAAGAGGCCATGAGCCGCGTAACCAAATGGATCCGCGGCGAATACCGCACCAAGAGCGAGGCTCGCGCCGAACTGGGTTCCTCAACCATCATCAGCGATGACGACTGGTACGACTACGTTAAGCTCATTGCGCGCTTTTTGGTCTGCAGCGGCTACAAGGGCATGCTGGTGCTCATCGACGAACTCGTGAATCTGTATAAGATTCCCAACGCGATCACGCGCCAATACAACTACGAGAAGATCCTGACCATGTACAACGACACGCTCCAGGGAAAGGCGCAGTACCTGGGCATGATCATGGGCGGCACGCCAACCTCCATCGAAGACCGCCGCCGCGGCGTGTTCTCCTACGAGGCCCTGCGCAGCCGACTCGCTCAGGGCCGCTTTGCACGCGAGGACCTTAAGGACATGCTCGCGCCCATCATCCGTCTGCAGCCACTCACCTACGAAGAGTTGCTGGTGCTGATCGAAAAACTCATGCAAATTCACGCCGGCTACTTTGGCTGGACGCCCACGCTTACCGAGAGCGACCTGGTGGACTTCCTCAAGATTGAGTTCGGTCGCGTGGGAGCCGACACGCATCTGACGCCGCGCGAAGTCATTCGTGACTTTATCGAGCTGCTCGACATCCTATGCCAAAACCCCGACGCCAACGTGGCCGAGCTGCTGCAAAGCGTCGGCGGTGACGCGCCAGCAGCCGCAACAGACGACACCGGCACCGCAGGCGCCGACCGCAACTTCGCCGAATTCGCCATCTAACCTGCCAAAAAGGGACAGGTTTATTTTGGCAGGTTTTATCTGGGCAAACATTGAAGCAGTCATGCAGCAAGCCATTGCCCGCCGCGTTGAGAGATTCGCTTTTGAAAGGAGGCCCCGTGAACGCCTTTGACCGCTACGCCCCGTTTATCCAAGACTTCATCTACTCCCACGATTGGGAGAGTCTCCGCTCCATTCAGGTTGCGGCGGCAGATGCCATCTTTAACACACAAGACAATGTGCTCCTGACGGCATCCACGGCTTCCGGCAAAACCGAGGCGGCCTTCTTTCCCATCCTGACCGAGTTTTGGGAGAGGCCGCCCGCGAGCGTGGGCGCCCTCTACATCGGCCCCCTCAAGGCGCTCATCAATGATCAGTTCGTCCGCCTTAACGACCTTTGCGAAGAGGCCGATATCCCTGTCTGGCACTGGCATGGCGATGTCTCGCAGTCGCACAAGGCTAAGCTCATCAAAAAGCCGAGCGGCATCTTGCAGATTACGCCCGAGTCACTCGAGGCGCTCCTGATCCATAAGCACATGGCGATCCCGCGCATGTTTTGCGACCTGCGCTATGTGGTCATCGACGAGGTCCACTCGCTCATGCGCGGCGACCGTGGCGGGCAGACGCTCTGCCTTATCGAGCGACTCTCGCGCATGGCCGGCGTGCAGCCTCGACGCATTGGCCTTTCGGCCACCATCGGCGACCCCGAGCGCACGGGCGCTTTTCTCTCACAGGGAACGGGACGTGACTGCGTTATCCCCCGTTTTGAGGAACCGCGCCGCGTGTGGCGCATCTCCATGGAGCACTTCTACAACTCGGGTCCCCAGGCACAGCAGCGGGGATTCGAGAGCATGGGTCCTCAAGAGGCCGAAGTGCTTGCCTCCGAGTGCATTGAGGCAGCGGCACCCACGGCGCTGCCGGCCGACACCCAAGGCGCGAGCCACAGCGGACAGCCCACACAGGAGGAGCGCCGTCAACGTCGCGAACGGGCACAGGGTAAGGCTAGCTCCGGGAACCGCTGCACTTCTTCGGCCCCCGAGGGCGAAGTCGACATCCCCCGGGCCGCCGAGCAAGCGCTCCTCAACCCCACCGACACCGCACCCGACAACGCCGATCCCGGCATGGGCTATATCTTCGAACACACCCGCGGGCGCAAGTGTCTGGTCTTTGCCAATTCGCGCGAGGAGGCAGAGGCCGTATGTTCCATTCTGCGCAGCTACTGCGAGAGCCGACACGAGCCTGACCGTTTCCTCATCCATCACGGCAATCTTTCGGCATCGTTGCGCGAGACGGCAGAAGAGCTCATGCGCGATGAGGAGCAGGCACAGACGACCGTCACCACCTCTACGCTTGAGCTTGGCATCGATATCGGCCGTCTGGAGCGTGCATTTCAGATCGATGCGCCATTTACCGTCAGTTCCTTTTTGCAGCGAATGGGCCGCACGGGACGCCGCGACCTTCCGCCCGAGATGTGGTTTGTCATGCGCGAGGAAGAGCCCGAGCCGCGTACGATGATGCCCGAAACCATTCCGTGGAAGCTCCTGCAGGGCATCGCACTCGTACAACTCTATCGCGAGGAAAAGTGGGTCGAGCCGCCCGAGCTCGATCGACTCCCCTACAGTCTGCTCTATCACCAGACTATGTCGACGCTTGCCAGCACCGGAGAGCTCACGCCGGCAGAACTTGCCCAGCGCGTGCTCACGCTCAGTTATTTCCACCGCGTCTCAGCCGATGACTATCGCGTGCTGCTGCGTCACCTCATTAAGATCGACCATATCCAGGTCACCGAGGGCGGCGGACTCATCGTGGGCCTCGCGGGCGAGCGCATCATCAACAATTTTAAGTTCTACGCCGTGTTCCAGGAAAACGAGGAGTTCACCGTCCGCAGCGAGTCGGCCGAGCTGGGCACGATCGTCAATCCCCCACCGCCCGGTGAACGCATCGCCATCGCCGGGCACTGCTGGATTGTCGAGGAAGTGGACTGGAAGCGCCATACCGTCTTTGCCACGCAGGTCAAGGGCCGTGTACCGGCTTACTTTGGCGACTGCCCCGGCGACATCAACACGCATGTACTCGAGCGCATGCGTAAAGCGCTCAACGAACATGCCGCGTATCCGTACCTTATGGGCAACGCGCGAGCCCGTCTGGCGCAGGCTCGCCATACGGCCGAGATTTCGGGTGCGGGCACTAGGCCACTCATTAATCTGGGCGGCGACACCTGGGTGCTCTTCCCCTGGCTGGGCAGCTATGCCTTTTTGGCGCTCGAGCGCATGCTCAAGATTAAATGTGCCGCGGAGCTGGGCCTTCGCGGACTCGACCCGTCGCGCCCGTACTTTATGCAGTTTAAGATGAAGGCCGACGAAGAGACGTTCTTTGAGGTACTCGCCGCCGAGGCCGAGAAGGACTTCGATCCCATCGAGCTCGTCTATCCCGGCGAGGTGCCTTACTTTGATCGTTACGATGAGTTCGTTCCCGAAGAGCTCGTGCGTAAGGGCTTTGCCGAAGGCGTACTCGACATAGATGGCATGAAGCAGCGTGTCCGCAGCTGGCGCGACCACGCCTAAAACGGGGCTGACTATATGAGCAGTCAATTTGGGACGGGGCTATTTTAGCTGCCCTTGCAGGTAAAGCGAAAGGTTTGGCCGATTAGTGGCAGGGATAGCTAAAATAGCCCCGTCCCAAATTGACTGCTCCCGATGTGGAGCGAGCCGGCATCCGAAAGCAGCTAAAAAGCCCCGTCCCAGAAAGACTGGTCGCAGAAAGACGCGCTAGTCGTGAAGGACGGCGCCGAGGAAGTCGGCGTCAAAGGGCACGGCTTCGGCAAAGGCATGGTTCCCGTCGCTGGCGATGAGCAGGTAGTTTTCCTCGCCGCCGAACTCTGTATCGCCACAGGGGACCACCCAGGCGTAGGCGAATATCTCGAGTGCCGTGGCAGCGCAGTCGCGCAGGAACGTTACATCGCTCCCCTCGTTTGCGCTCACGATATTGGCAACGTAGATACCCCCGGGGTTCAGGCTGCCCCGCACTAAACGCAACGCCTCAACCGTCGCCAGCTCGCGTACGGGCTCGGCACCGCCAAAGCAATCGCTCACGACCACGTCGTAGCGACGATGGCCCACACTCGTCACACCCAGATACGAGCGAGCCTCAGCGGTTATCACCCGCAGGCGATCGCCCGCCGCGCGCTCTAGCTCGTCTAGGTAGAACCAGCGGCGCGCCAGGCGCGTAATCTCTCCGTCATACTCGATAACGTCCATGCGCAGGCCCTCGTGCGACATCAACGCAAATTTGGGATAGGCAAACCCGCCGCCACCTAGCATAAGCATACGGCTGATACCGTGACCATAAACGTCACGCATCGCATCCTCGGCCTCAAACACGTCGTCAAACGCGCGATAATACGCAAAGACGGGCTCCGCCCAGCGCTCGCCGACGTAACTCGCGCTTTGGTAGACACCGCCTTGCACCAATACGCGGACTTCATCGCCGCCCTCATCGTGCACGCGTTTCACACGCGCCAATCCATTGCGGGTTCGCGCGACCTGCAGGCAGGCAGCGCGAACAGCGACGGCAGCCGCGCCCAGCGCCGCGGCTCCCAGAGCAACGCCGGCAACAACGCCGGCAGAAACACTCGGCTTGTTCATCTAGAGCTCCTTTTGCAGATAAAGGCCATGGTCATAAAATCCAAGATGGCGATAGTACTCGCGCGTGCCAATCGCGCTGATCACGTTGATGCGCGCATACCCCGCATCCCGGGCAATCTCGCACGCACGCTCTACGAGCAAACGCCCCAACCCGTGATGCTGCGCCGCCTGGCCCTGGTCGCCCACGCGCGCCGCCATGCCGTACACGTGCACCTCGCGAATCATCGCCTCGTCCGGCGTCGTCGGCAACTCGTCCGCATGCGCGGCAACAAACGAATGGTCGGGCAGCGACAGGCGCAAAAAGCCCGCAATCTTGCCCTGCGGCGTCACCCACTGCAAAAAGCGCTCGTGCGTCACCGGCGTCTCGTACGCTACATCCTCGTCAAGGGTCAGCTCATCCAAGTCGGCACCCGCCGTGCTGATCTCGCGATAGCGAATCTCACGCACCGTCGCACCGTCACCCCGAGCAGCCAGGCGGTTCTCGACGAGCTGACGCAGGTTGGGCTTCTTGTTGCCCACCATAATGTCGTCGGAGCTAAAATCGCGGATCATGCGGCTGATACGGCAGAACGGCGGCGTCACCACGATGTCATCGGCTAGCACGTCGAGCAGCTCCTCCTCGGTATAGGGGCGCCATTCGCCGCGCTCGTAGCAGCCCACCAGACGCGAACCCTCGATGAGCGCGCACGGGTAGACCTTGACCTCGTCGGGCATAAAGGCCCCCTCGGTCATAAAGCGCTCGTAGTCGCGCTTGTCCCCCTCGGGTGTGGCACCCAGCAAGTTGAGCATAAAATGCGCGTGGATCTTAAAGCCAAACAGGCGCGCAAGCGAAAACGCCCGCTCGATTTGCCCCACCGAAATGCGACGCTCGTTGATATCGAGCAGGTACTGGTCGAGGCTCTGGATGCCCATCTGGATCTTGGTGCAGCCCAGGCGGCGGATGAGCGTAAGCGCCTGCGGCGTTACGGCATCGGGGCGCGTCTCGATAACGAGTCCCACCACGCGATGCTTCGCCGTCTCGTTGATGCGCTGCTGACGCTCGAGCTCCTCCATCGTTGCCGTCTGCCACTCGGTGACCTCGCCCCACGGCGTACCGGGGCCGTACAAACGACGCACCGCACGGTTATAGCCGCCCACGGCAGCATCCACACGCTCCTGTTCGTCGGCAACGCCGGCAGCGAGCTCGGCCTCGTCTGTCGCAATGCCGGCAGCCCGATAGCGCTCGCGGCGCTCCGACACCACCGGCGGCAGCGCATCGGCGGGTGCATCGTCGAGCAGACGCCCCGCCTCAGCACGGCTGATGCCCGGACGCGCCAACATGGGGTTGGCCGCCACGCCGGCGACGGCATCGTCATTGAGCGCACGGAAGAGCTCCGACATAAACCATGTCTGATACCCTTGCGGATAGTCGCTCCAGGTGCCACCGAGCACAATGAGCTCAATCTTATCGGTCGCATGCCCCATCTGCGAAAGCGCGGTCAGACGAGCGCTCACCTGCAGATACGGATCGAAGCAATTTTGCTCCGCACGGGCGCACGCGGGCTCGGCATGCAAATAGCTTTTGGGCATACGCAGGTCGTTGGGGCAAAACAGGCAATCGCCCGAGCACGGCCACGGCTTGGTGATGACGGTAATGGTCGCTACGCCCGAAGCCGTGCGGCGCGGCTTCATGCGTAGCACCTGCAGCAGTTGACGTTCCAGATCGGAATCGACATTCCACGCAGCCCAACGAGCCGGATCCTCACGTTTAACCCGCTGGTAGAACGGCAGCAGACGGCGCTTGGCCAGATCGCGCTTGTCGGCACCCTCACGGCGCGCCTCGGCATGTATCAGTTTGACGAGCGCCTTGTCGTCTACGGCCTCGCCGCAACGCAGGGCCTCAAGTATGTTCAAGATAATCTGTTCCATGCCCCCATTGTAAAGGCAAAGGCGCCGGAGCCCGTCACGGCCCCGGCGCCTCCATCAAAGAGCGCGTCTAAGCATCTATGCTTGCGGACCAGCCCGCAGCCATCACTCCGGATCAAACGACATGTCACCCGAACCGACCTCAAAACGATACGTGGCAGACTTATCCCCGTTGTCGAATTCAAGATTCAAAATGGTCTCGCCGTCGTAGCCAAGCGGAAGGAAATCGCTCTCGAAGTCGCCGCTGCCCAAGGTGACGCTCGCCTTAAAGCCCGTCGAGTTCGGAACCGTCATCTCCACATCGCCAGAGCCCACACTCACGTCCATCGACTTCGCGGGGGCCTGGTAAAGCTCGAACGTCGCATCGCCCGAACCGACCTCAGCGCTGAGCGCATCGGTCACGCTGCCCGAAAACTCTACATCTCCCGCACCCAGGAAAAGGTCGAAACCATCACAGATGACACCGGCAATCTGCAGATCACCCGAGCCCACGTGCGCGTTGACTCCCTTCAGATGTTCGGCAACACGGCGTGGCAGCTCAACCGTAACTGAGCGATCGATTGCCTTACCGTCATCACTTCCAAACTGGGAAACCTTGAGCGTCGAGTCCTCGACGGATGCGATGTTTTGCGTCGCGGCCTTGGAGGCATCCATACCCTCGGCAACGCGCCCCCGCTCTATAACGCGAGCCTTGTTGCCATCAACAACCTTGACGTCCACCGAAGCCGCATTGATATCGAAATCGAGGTAGCGGAACTCATCGGCATCAAAAGTCGCACTCGAAAGTTGCTGAGGCAGAGCGGAATAGTTACCGCTATTCAAGGAATCGTCCTCGTCAAACATATCGTCAAAATCAGACAAATGGCCAGATAGAATACCGGTCGTACGCACCATATCGGAATGAGCCAATAGCCGCGAAACGCCAAACACAAGCCCGATAATCAGTACAAACGCTCCGATGCCAACGCCCAAGCGTACCTTGGATTCATGCGAAAGCTTCATCATTCATCACCCTCTTTGGCAATCGGCTCAGCGGTGGTCGCGGTAGCCACGTCAGTATCAACCGCAGCGGAAACATTCTGAGCCCTAGCTGTCACCGGTGCCGGACCAACCTGAATATCCCCGCGTGCCCAATCGCCATCGAGCGCACGCGCCACCCAGTGATAGATAGGGATCGTAAAGAAGATGAGCGCAGCAAAGGGGCCGGCACCAAACGGGAACATCAGCAAAAAGAACAGCAGCCAGCACACGGCCCAATACGGGAACGACTGGAACGGGCCCTTCACCGGAGTCGAGCCAACTGCGCCGCCACTCGTCGCCTGCGCCGTAGCGGCATTGGCGGCCTGCGCACTCCAGCTTGCCGCTTGCGCCGCCTTAGCCGCAGCATCACTCGCCTGTGTTGCCGCCTCGGTGGCACGTGCCGCCGCCTCATGGGTGCGGGCGCGCTCCGCGGCCTCGGCCTCGCGCTGACGGGCGCGGTCCTCGTTCTCAAACTCGATATCGTCCTCGATCTCGTCGCTCGGATTGAGGAGCTCGTCCAGGCTCACGCCATAGAGTTTGGCGAGCGAGATCAGGTTCTCGGTATCGGGCGAGCTCTCCGCGCGCTCCCATTTACTGACCGCTTGGCGCGACAGTCCCAGCTTTCGTGCCAGCCCTTCTTGACTAAAGCCTTTGCTGCGGCGAAGGTCGGCGAGCCGCTGCGCAGTTTCTACATTCATGGTTCCTCCTATGTGATGCCAGCCGTGCCGCCGGACCGTTTATGTTCTTAAGGCGCCTTGCACAGTTAAAAATCTATCCGCCACCGCCAAAAGCATGCCACCTATTCTAGTGAGATTTTTGACAACCGGCGGTTGCGGGTGCATATGAGCTGCGGAAATGTGTCCAAACAAAGCAATGACACGTAGCTTGGTTGTCCCCGTTGCGGCGTTAACGGTAGTATGGTCGTACTGTTAATTCCGCACCGCCAACGGAGGGAGTTCCGCGCCGTGAACCGCGATTTCGCCTCATCGCTCATCCAGCTCAACAACACGTTCTATCGCGAGCACTCCGCCTCCTTTTCCGATACGCGTCAGGCCCCGTGGCCCGGCTGGGTGCGCACCATGGATATCGCGCTCGGGCAGCTCGACGTCGCCACAATCGAGCATCCCGTCCGCGTCTTCGATCTCGCCTGCGGCAATATGCGATTCGAGAACTTTGCCGCCGGCGGCGCACTTGCCGCCAAGGGCGTCGACGGCGCAAACTCCTCGGCAGACGCCAGCTGCCCGTTTGAGTTCTATGGCGTCGACTCGTGCCAAGACCTGGCTATCGATGCGCACGGTCACGCCCTGCGCATTCCCAACCTGCACTTCCAGGAACTCGACGTGCTCGATGCCCTCATGAAGCTCAACCCCGCCGAGGCGCCCGACGCGCTTTTCGACGCCCCGCTCGCCGACATCTCGGTCTGTTTTGGCTTTATGCACCACGTGCCGTCGTGCGAGTACCGCGTACGCGTGCTCGACGCCCTGGTGCGGCAGACGCGCCCGGGCGGCATCATCGCCATTAGCTTTTGGGAGTTTATGAACGACGAGCGCATGGCGCGCAAGGCCGTTCGCGCCGAGGCCCGCGCCGAGCTCACCCCGCCGTTTGAGGGTTACGATTCAGCGCAGTTTGAAGCCGGCGACCACCTCATTGGCTGGCAAAACGACCGCCACGCCTACCGCTATTGCCATCACTTTGACGATCAGCAGATCACCGACCTGGTGCGCGGCGTTCGCACGTTCTACAAGAGCGGCGAGGTCCCCGTACGCGAGCTTGAGCGCTTCCATGCCGACGGTCGCAGTGGCGAGCTCAACCGCTACGTGATTCTCAAGCGCCTGTAGGCACCGACGAGCCGCCGACGAGCCGCACCGCATCTTTCGGGCAAGCTATGCCTACCCTTTTTTCAACCCATTGACGGAACGCGCAGCTATGCGTTCCATACTTATGACCAAGGAGCCTCATGGGAGCCGTCCACGTTCGCACGCCTAAGAACTTTGTGCTCGAAGAGCGCCTGGAGCGCTACGCCGATGCGATTGAGACGAACCCTGAAATCTATGCCGGAGATTGGCGCGAGGCCTGTGCGCCCGCAGGCAGCAAGTCTTTCGAACACCTTCACCTGGATCTTGGCTGCGGCAAGGGATCGTACCTTGTAGAGCGCGCGGCCCACGAGCCAAACACGCTCTTTATCGGCATGGACCAGGAGCCCATCTGCATCGCCTATGCCGCACAGAAAATCTGCGAGCAGGAACTGGCCAACGCACTCGTCCTGCCCCGAGGCGCCGCATCGTTGCCGCAGCTGTTTGCCACAGGCGAGCTCGATGCCATCACCGTCAACTTTCCCACGCCGCAGCCTAAGGCTAAGTACGCCAAAAAACGACTCGTCCATGTCGACCATCTGATGCTCTACCGCCCGCTTTTTTCAGCCGGCGCCACCGTCACGCTGCGCACCGACAGCAAGCCATTGCGCGACTACGCCCTGGGGCAGTTTGCCGCGGCCGGCTACGACACACTATGGGTAAGTGACGACGTTCGCCGCGACCATCCCGAGCATCCCGAGACCGAATACGAGCGCCGCACGCGCGAGATGGGTGCCGCCGTCTATGGCATTTGCGCCACTCCCGACGCGCTGCCCAGCAATGAACAGCTCACGGCGGGCCGCGCGCAGGAGCAAAGCCTTGCGTGCTACCTGCCCGACAATCTCGATGAGCTCACCTACGTGCCCCTCGGCATGGAAGAGGCCGTCGAGAACTTTAAAAACCGCGCCCGCAAGGGCAAGAAGCGCTTACCGCAGGAGTCCCAGGGGCCTCTGATGGTCGCGGCTGCGGCAAACAAGCGCAAATAGGCGCCAGCAAACGACCCTCAAATCTAAGTGAGTAGACTTTTTTGCAATAGCCAAGCACAACCCGCATAACCAATACTAAAACCGCAGGTAGAGCCTTTGCGCAAAAGCCATGTGCTCGCGATATTGCAAAAAGTCTACTCACTTAGCTGGCAACTGCACCAAACAGCTGGGCAGAACGCCCATTTCCTGCATTTTCTTGCCTGCGAACGCATCGATGCGACGCTACGCCATAATAGTTGGCGGACAATCGCGAGAGAAAGCAAACACATGGCACAGACCACGACAGATACCGCCGCCAGCACCGTCTCCGGTGCCGGCGCCGCCAGCTCGTTCTCGGGCGGCACGGGAACCGAAGCCGAGTTTGGCTCGCTCGGCGCGCTCTCTCCCACCTGGTGGGAGCCCGAGGACGGCAGCGAGCCCGAACCATGGCTCACGCCCGATCAGGCCTTCGAACGCTTCTTTGAATGGACGAGCGACCGTGGCATTGAGCTGTGGGATCACCAAGAAGAGGCCCTCATGGACCTGGCCGCCGGCGATCACGTCATTTTAGGCACACCGACCGGATCGGGTAAATCGCTCGTCGCACTGGGCATGCTCTTTATGGGCATGGCTCAGGGCAAGCGCTGCTATTACACGGCCCCCATCAAAGCCCTGGTCAGCGAAAAGTTCTTCGACCTGGTACAGGTACTCGGCCGCGATAACGTCGGCATGATCACCGGCGATACGCATATCAATACCAAGGCGCCCGTCATCTGCTGCACGGCCGAAATCCTTGCCAACGATGCGCTGCGCGAGGGCGAGGGCGCCGACGTGGGCTGCGTGGCCATGGACGAGTTCCACTACTTTGCCGACCCCGACCGCGGCTGGGCCTGGCAGGTACCGCTGCTCACCCTGCCCCACACGCAGTTTATGCTCATGAGCGCCACGCTCGGCGATGTCACCGCCATCGCCGCCTCGCTCGAGGAGCACACCGGCGCTGCTTGCGACTTGGTTGTCGATGCCCCGCGTCCTGTTCCGCTGAGCTACGACTATGTGACGACCTCCCTCGAGGGCACGGTCGAGCTCGCGATGCGCCGCGGCGAGGCCCCGCTCTATATCGTGCACTTTAGCCAGGATGCCGCCCTTGCGACGGCACAGTCGCTCGCCAATTTTGGCATCGCCAGCAAGGAGCAGCGCGAGGCCATCAAAGAAGCGGCAAAGGGAACGAGCTTCTCCACGGCCTTTGGCAAGATTCTCAAGCGCCTGCTTGGATGCGGCGTCGGCGTGCACCATGCTGGCATGTTGCCGCGCTATCGCCTGCTGGTCGAGCGCTTGGCGCAGCAGGGCCTGCTGCCCGTCATCTGCGGTACCGACACGCTCGGCGTCGGCATCAACGTGCCCATCCACACCGTGGTGCTCACCGCGCTCACCAAGTTCGATGGTTACAAGATGCGTCGTCTGCGCGCCCGAGAGTTCCATCAAATTGCCGGTCGCGCCGGTCGCTCGGGCTTCGATACCGAGGGCATGGTAATCGCCGAGGCACCTGAGCACGAGATCGAGAATGCCAAGCTTATGGCCAAGGCGGGCGACGACCCCAAAAAACTCCGTAAGATTAAAAAGAAAAAGGCCCCCGAGGGCTTTGTCTCATGGAACAAGCAAACTTTTGAGCGCCTGATCGAGACGCAACCCGAAACACTCAAGCCACGCCTGCGCATCACGCACTCTATGGTGATTAGTGTGGTCGAGCAGGGCGGCAATGCCCGAGCCCGCGTACACGACCTCATCGAGACAAGCCTGCAGACCCCCGAAGAAAAGGCCAAGCTCGAGGTTCGCGCCGACGAGATCTTCGCCACGCTCATCGACTCCGGCGTCGTCGTGCGCACCGAGGTGCCGCCCGCACCCGACGCTCCGGCTGACGCCGCGCCGGACATCGACTACGCGCTGACGGTCGACCTGCCCGAGGACTTTGCGCTCGACCAGCCGCTCTCGCCGTTTTTGCTTGCCGCGCTGGAGCTGCTCGACCCCGAAAGTGAGACCTATACCATGGACCTCATCTCGATGGTCGAGGCCACGCTCGAGGACCCCAAGCAGGTATTGCGTGCACAGGAGCGCGCCGCACGCGATCGCGCTATGGCCGAGATGAAGGCCGACGGCATCGAGTATGAGGAACGCTTGGAGCGCATTCAAGACGTCACGTACGAAAAGCCGCTCGAGGATTTGCTCGACGCCGCTTTTGACAAGTACTGCCAGGAAGTGCCCTGGGCAAACGACTACCAGCTCTCTCCCAAGAGTGTCCTGCGCGATATGCTGGAAAGCGCGAGCGATTTTAAGGGCTACATTCAAAAGCTCGGCATCGCCCGCTCCGAGGGCATTTTGCTTCGCTACCTGGCAGAGGCCTACCGTTCGCTCGACCGCACCGTACCCATCGAGAAGCGCGACGAGCGCCTGTGCGACATTATCTCGTGGCTGGGCTTTGTGGTGCGCTCGGTGGACTCGAGCCTGGTGGACGAGTGGGAGAACGCCGGCAACCCGGCAGCCCTCGATGCCGTGCCGCCACAGGGCATCGACGAGGTCGTGGCGGACCGCCGCGGCTGCACGCTGCTGGTGCGCAATGCGCTCTTCCGCCGCGTGACCCTTGCCGCCCGTGAGCACGTTCGCGACCTGGGCGAGCTCGACAACGACTGGGGCATGAGCGAGATCCGCTGGCAAAAGGCCCTCGATGCCTACCATGAGCAGCACGAGGAAATCCTCACCGACGGAGATGCCCGCAGCGCCGCGATGTTTTCCATCGATGAGTCCGACGAGAAGACCGCGCACGTATGGCACGTGCACCAGATCTTTGCCGACGAGGACGGCGACCACGACTTTGGCATCATGGGCGATGTCGATCTGGACGCCACGCAAGACGGCGGTGAAGTCATCTTCAAAAACTACCGCGTCGGCTTTATCGAAGACCTGCTCGAGGGCTAGTCCTCATGCAAAGCGCGGTGACCGGCTCGCCTACACGAAAACAAATAGCGCCGGGGGGGATATCAACGTGCCCCCGGCGCAAAACATGACAAAATAAACTTGTGGACTTTTATCACATGCGGCCGCAGTAGGCATCGCGGGCGATGTTGA
Organism: Collinsella sp. HCP28S3_G2; assembly: GCF_052065125.1. Taxonomy (NCBI): domain Bacteria; kingdom Bacillati; phylum Actinomycetota; class Coriobacteriia; order Coriobacteriales; family Coriobacteriaceae; genus Collinsella; species Collinsella sp. HCP28S3_G2. Next base: position 30,393 of record NZ_JBQHUO010000008.1, on the reverse strand, counting down.
CCAAGTCCTGCTTGGATACGGCACGTGGGTTGGACGGCGTACAGCGGTCGTGCTGGGCTGCCTCGGCGATGCCGGAGAGCTCGGTCTCGAACACCGCCGACTCAAACTGCGGAAGGTCGGACAGGGCATTCTCGACACCCAGGCACTCGCGTAGCTCAAGCACGCGGGCAAGAAGCTCGTCGGCATCGGCCATACCCAAATCGTGAGCCAGACGGTCATATGGCTCGCGATACTTGGACTCGCTCATATGGAAACGCATCACATAGGGCAGCAAGATGGCATTCAAACGGCCGTGGGCCACATGGAAGCGCCCGCCCAGGGCATGTGCCAGCGAGTGATTGATACCCAGACCGGCGTTGGTGAAAGCGATGCCCGCGGAGCACGACGCCTCGATCATTCGCGTGCGGCTGCGCATGGCAAGGCCGTCGCGATAGACTATCGGCAAGTCCTCAAACACGATGGAAGCAGCCTTCACGGCAAGTGCGTCGGCAAACGGCGTGGCAGCGTTCGAGACATATGCCTCGATAGCGTGCGTCAACACGTCAAGGCCGGTATCTGCCGTAATCTTTGCCGGCACGGTCTTGGTAAAGTCGGCCTCGAGCAGAGCGCCGTCGGGAGCCAGAAAGTCGTCGATCAGTACAACCTTGTTCTCACCGCGCGTGATGACGGCAAAGTTGGTAACCTCCGAGCCCGTGCCCGCCGTGGTGGGGATGGCCAAGAAATACGGCTTGGCCATACCGTGCTCATGGGCAAAATACAAAATCGCCTTCGTCGCGTCGATGCACGAGCCGCCACCAAACGCGATAACCATATCCGGCCGCACGCGCTCCACCACGGTCACGCCCGCATCGACAAGCTCCTGGCTCGGGTCGGGCTTAACGTCGGAATACGTCTGATAGCGCGCACCCGCGGGCAAGTGCTGAGCCATCTTGGCGACCATGCCCGACGACTCCAAAAAGCCATCGGTGACGATCAGCACGTTGCGATAGGTCAGGCCCTCAAGATGATTGATGGCCTGCGGCCCAAAAAACAATTCGGTCATGATCTTAAAGCCCTGCATGAGAGCCCCTTTCGAAATTTACGTGTGAGTCGTCGCGTCACTACCGCTCAATAGGTAAAAGGACTTCGGCGACGAAAAGATCTTGGTTGTAGGTGGTCCAGTAGTCGGTCACAAAGCGTTCGAACACGCCATCGGCCGGTTTGAAGCCGTTTTCGCGCGCGTAATCGCGCACACGGCGATGCGCCTCGCCGATATTCTCGAACGGACCCGTATGATACGTGGAAAGGTACATGCCGCTCTCCACCCTCATGCGATTCTCCTCGGCGATGGGACGCAGCGCATGCTGCACGACCGTAACCTCGGAATGCTCTTGAGCATGCTCGGGTTCACAACACGCATCGAAGTTGCTGTGGTGCAAGATCACCGGACCGGTAATCACGTTGTCGTGCTCCTCGACAAACGAGGCGAAATCGAGGTTGATAATAGCGTCGGCGTAGTTTCCCCAAAAGTGATAGGGCATGGCCAAAAACTCCTGGGCAGAGAAGTACTTAAGGCTCACGTCCTTGGGCTTGACCGAAAGGACAAAATTAGCCTCGTCGATAAGTCCCATCCAATCCTGAATGGTGTGACGGCACTCCTCGAGGCGCGTCATTTCGCGCGTGCAGGCGTCGGCATGGGCGCCGAACATCTCCTTGATCTTGTCGAAACTCTTGGTCTCGAACAGCTCAGAGACCTCATCGAGTGAAAAGCCCATCATCTTGAGATAGTTGATGATGGGGATGCGTAAAATCGTCTCGAGCGAGTAATAGCGGTATTTATTATCCCCTATGCAATCGGGTTGGAGAAGATTGAGCTTGTCGTAATGACGCAGCGCACGAGGCGTGATGCCGCACAGCCGGCTTGCCTCGCCAATACCCAAAAGCTGACCGCTGTGCAGCTCGTCATCGCTCACGCGAGTCATCTTTACGCCTCCAGAACACGTTGAATGAGTACGGCATTCACATAGGTATCCAAAACGGGATTCACGTGGTCGCTCAGTTGGCGCCGCAACCCGTCACGCAAACACCTGAGTGTAGACAGTGAATAGCTTTGAATCTCACAGACATAATAACCAATCGAAGAGATGAGCTTTGGCTGCGTTATCGATCCCCTCACATGCTGCGCCGTCGCGGGAAGTTCGCTCTGTGCGATATCGAGCATTCTTCGCAGCGTACCCTCGATCTCGTCGAGTACACAGCGTTTAACCGGTGAAGGAGCCTCCAGACGCCCCGACCAATCGCGCGCAAACGCCACGGGATCGGTCGCCTCCATCATGCGTGCGTACTTCTCGCGAATCACGTTGCGGCCCGCCGCATCGGCAGCCACCACGTCATCGCGCACAGCCATGATGGACTCACGAGGAAAACTCAGGTACTGGGCAACGCGATGAACAAAGAACCCAACCGCGTCGTCTTGGCAGGCGGCGCGTCCGCTCATACCCTGAACGGTGTCGAAATGTATCCATTCAAGCTGCACGAGCTCCTGCAGTGCAGAGATTTCCGCATGAGCAAGGCCCTTGTCTTCGAGCAACTTCTCGACCGCCGGCATATTGAAAAACGCCGACATACCTTGTCGAAGTGCGGAGCATGACGTCCTGCAATCTCCCAATGCCAACCCCCTATCGGTATCCGCCGGCCGCAAGCGGACAGGCAGCAAGATACGGATCGCTCAACGAGCCCTGGATGTCCAAGGCGACATCGAGCAAAAAGTCACTGCCGCACGACGTCCAGCCGACCAAGTGAGCAGATGCACCAACCGTCTGGCAAAGCGCTTCGACATCATCTTGGTCCACCTGCTCCACCGGCGCCGCGGCGATAGAGCGCACGGCATCGAGCACCGGCGCGCACGCGCACGCACGCTCGGCAAGCGAGCGATACGCCCACTTGTAGTACGGCATGTACGTATGCGCAAGAAGATGAAACGCCGCCATGACGCTTGTCAAAAACTCACTGCGCGCCGCCTGGGCAGCGACGGCGTCTTTGCGCTTAAGGCAGCGCGGAAGGTTGTACTGGCCCGCTTGAGCCATGGAGGCGCAGTGGGCAGCAAACTTCTTACGCATGACCTCGTCTGGATAAAATCCCTGGTACACCGCACGCAAAATGGAGAACTCGCCACTCGGATCAGCAAAAACCTCGCCGGCGGTAACCTGAGCGAGGAGCTGCTCGGGAATGGCGAGCCACTCCTTTGCACACTGCGGCGCACGAGAAAGACCGGTGTAGAGACGGTAGAACGCCTGCGTCTCAAAGACCCCCACGCGCCTGCCCGCCACCTGCGTCTGCTGGCGCGTAAAACCTTTAAAACTTACAGGCAAAAGGTCGTAGCGGCGCTGAAGCTCCGACCCCCACTCCTCATACACATCGGTAGAAAGCCACACGCAGAAGCCGGGACCAAAGTCGTGGTCGTGCGAAATCTCGTCGTCAAAGCCCAGACATTCCGATCCCTCTCCAACGAGACCCAGCGCGGCGCGGTAACGAACGTCGCTCGGTAGCCCTTCGAATAGGGTTGGAGCGTAAAGCTCGTAATATGAACGAGAAAGCTCAAGACCTGTCACAACTTCACCCCGCTTCCGCGCGTTTGGCTACAAGAGAAACTAGATGCCCTTGAAGGCATTCGTGAGCTCATGAATCATCTTCTGGAGCTCGTCGGCGTCGATAACGTCGTTGGGTTTGGCACCAGCAAGGGCGTCGGGAGACACGTCGGTGCAGTTGCAACCCACCGAGTAGCTGATACCCGAGACCGGATGGGGCTTCGAGTCGCCGCAGCCCGTGCCGGACGCGGCATCACAGCAACCGGCACTGGAAGCTGCAGCCTCGGTATGATGTGCTGCCAGGTCGGGATGCCACTTGGCAAACAGCTCGTCGTGAGCCACAACCTCGTCAGGCTCGACCAGGCCATTGACCACGCGCTTCACGTTGATGAGATGCTGCGGGCCCACGTTCTCGGAAACGGAGCTGCCGCCCCAGGTGCCACAGCCCAGTGTGAGCGCGACGTCAAGACCGGTGATGACACCCGTACCGCCCTGGGATCCACCGGTGTTCACCAGAATGCGGGAAGCCGGCTTGACGGAGAACTTGCGTACCATGTCCTTATCGGTGGTGTGGATGCTCATGGTGTGACCGATGCCATTTTGCAGCAGCTCGATGGCGAGCTCGCAGGCCTCTTCCCAGTTGGAGACGGTATAGAAGCCCAAAACAGTGGTGAGCTTCTCGTAGGACAGCGGCCAGGCATCGCCCACGCCGTGCTGCTCGCCAATAAGCACACGAGTGCCCTCGGGGATCGTGATACCAGCCGCCTGCGCGATCGACTGCGGGCTGTGGCCCACGAACTTGGGGCTCATGGAGTGACCGTTGCGGAAAAGCAGAGCGCAAACCTTCTTGCACTCCTCCTCGCTCATGAAGTAGCCGCCCTGAGCACGGAACTCGGCCATCACGGTATCGCGGTTGCAGGTCTCGCAGATGATGCTCTGCTCGGAAGCGCAGATCGTGCCGTAGTCAAACGTCTTGGAAGCAAGGATGCGACGGACAGCATCGTGCACGTTGGCGCTGCGCTCGATATAGGCAGGCGAGTTGCCAGCACCCACGCCCAGCGCGGGCTTGCCGGAGCTGTAGGCAGCCTTGACCATGCCGGGGCCGCCGGTAGCGATGATCATGGCAACTTCGGGAGCATGCATGAGCTCGTTGGTGGCAGCCATGGAAGAAAGCGTGATGCCCTGAATCACGTTCTCGGGGGCACCCGCCTCGACAGCTGCCTGGTTCATGAGCTGGATGGCCATGCCCGTGCACTTGGCGGCAGCGGGATGTGGCGAAAAGACGATAGCGTTACGCGCCTTGAGGGCGATCATCGCCTTGTAGATGACCGTAGAGGTGGGGTTGGTGGAGGGAACGATGCCCATCAGCAGACCAACCGGCTCGGCGATGGAGATGACCTGGTTCTTCTCGTCGGCGTCGATAACGCCGATGGTCTTCTTGTCGCGGATCTCCTCATAGAGCAAGGCGCTGGCGATATGGTTCTTGTACACCTTGTCGCAAACCTTGCCAAAGCCCGTCTCCTCGACAGCCATGCTGGCGAGCACCTGGGCGTTTTCCTCGGCAACCTTCACCATGTTACGGAGGATGCGGTCGATCTGTTCCTCGTCGTAATGAGCAAGCTGGTTCGCAGCGATCTTACCCTTGCGGGCGAGGTCGCGAACCGCCTGGATACTCTGAAGATCGAAATCGTAGTCCTGCATGAGACTCCTTTCGAATCAATCGGATAAAACAGCTCGTGCGGACGCGCGATTACGCGGCGCCGCCGGGCAGGATGGACTCGACGGAGCCGTCGGGGCGCGGGATGACGTGCACGGAGATGAGCTCGCCCACGCGCTGGGCGGCGGCTGCGCCCGCGTCGGTTGCCGCCTTGACGGCGCCCACGTCGCCGCGGACGAAGACGGTCACGAGGCCGCCGCCGACGCGCTCCTTGCCGACGAGGGTGACGTTTGCGGCCTTGACCATGGCGTCGGCGGCCTCGACGGAGCCGATCAGTCCACGGGTCTCGATCATTCCGAGGGCCTGGGTAGCGTTAGACATGGTTCCTCCTTAAAGGTGCAGGCGTGTGCCCGCATGTAGTGGTGCAAAAGCCGTAAATGGCCGGCGTGCCCGCCCAGACGCTAATGGCGGCAGGCGCGCAGGCATTCGCAGCGAGGGGACGTGACAACAGGCGGCACAAAGAGTGCCAGGCATCCCGATTGGGGCCGCGGACACGCATGGGCGGCCCCAATCGAATGGGTTAGCCTTTTGCGGGCGCGCGATTACGCGGCGCCGCCGGGCAGGATGGACTCGACGGAGCCGTCGGGGCGCGGGATGACGTGCACGGAGATGAGCTCGCCCACGCGCTGGGCGGCGGCTGCGCCCGCGTCGGTTGCCGCCTTGACGGCGCCCACGTCGCCGCGGACGAAGACGGTCACGAGGCCGCCGCCGACGCGCTCCTTGCCGACGAGGGTGACGTTTGCGGCCTTGACCATGGCGTCGGCGGCCTCGACGGAGCCGATCAGTCCACGGGTCTCGATCATTCCGAGGGCCTGGGTAGCGTTAGACATTCTTGTTACCTCCTGAGTAGTTTCTTTGGGTGCAGGCGCGCCTGCAGGTTTGGTAGCGGGTGCTTCCTTTGCGGAAAGCCCGACCTTGAGCGGTGCGGGATGCCCTTCGACCTCGCGCTGCGCCTTGGTCTCGTTCTCGTTGAGTACAGGTGTCGCAGGTTCCGATTTGGGCTTTGCGGCCGTTTTCTTTGCGGCAGACATCTTTGCCGCCGCGGGCTTTGCCACGGTCTCCTTCTGAGCAGCCGCCGGCGCCGCCATGGGCTCCTTCTTTGCGGCGGGAGCCTTTGCGGGAGCTTCGGTCACCTCGGAAACTGCCTTCTTGACGTTCTCCTGAAGCTTCTTGCTCCCGCCGGTACCGGATCCACGCGTTGCCATGGCTTACTTAGGCCTTGGCACCGGGCAGGATGGACTCGACGGAGCCGTCGGGGCGCGGGATGACGTGCACGGAGATGAGCTCGCCCACGCGCTGGGCGGCGGCTGCGCCCGCGTCGGTTGCCGCCTTGACGGCGCCCACGTCGCCGCGGACGAAGACGGTCACGAGGCCGCCGCCGATCTCCTCTTTACCCACGAGGGTGACGTTTGCGGCCTTGACCATGGCGTCGGCGGCCTCGACGGAGCCGATCAGTCCACGGGTCTCGATCATGCCGAGGGCCTGGGTAGTGTTTGCCATTTTTGTTACCTCCTATTTCGTAGAGATCTACTTGATGATCTCTACAACAGAACCGTTTTTAATACCGAAGGCATTTGCCTCTTCGGTGTCGATATGACAATCAAGGGCACTCGTGTTGTTGGCACGCACGACCACGTTGTCAAGACGTCCGCCGCGCTCGCCGCCAAAGGCGATCGACACGACCTGGCCGTCGTGAAGCCCACGCTGAGCTGCTTCGTCGCACGTCATATGGATGTGACGCGCAGCGACGATGGTGCCCTGGGATAGGGCAACGGTGCCGTGAGGGCCGGCGAGCGTGACGCCCGGCGTGCGCTCGAGCTTACCGCTCATGCGCACGCAAGCAGGAACGCCCAGCTTGAACGTATCGCCGCGCAGCACCTCAACCTGAGTGGACGGGCGTACGGGACCAAGCACGCGCACTCGCTCGATAACGCCCTTGGGACCCACAAGCGTCACCGTCTCCTTGGCGGCAAACTGCCCGGGCTGGGAGAGCTCCTTGATGGGAGTGAGCTCGTAGCCGGCTCCAAACAGAGCCTCCAGGTCCTCCTGGGATAGATGGACATGACGACCGGACACGCCAACGCTCACGGTCAGCGGGACGGCATGCCCAAGAAGATCCTCGACCTGTTGTTCGCTCCAAATGCCGGAATCAAGGGCACCGCGAATAAGGCGCTCGATCTCCTCGGCACTCATAGCCGCCTCGTACTCCTCATGGTGCTCGGGCGCGGGCGCTGCGGGGGCCTCATGGTGCTCGGGCGCGGGCGCGCAGGCCTTGTGCTGTGCCACTACGGGCGCAGCGGCAAAGACCAGCTCGACGCCCCGCTCGGCAGCCTCGTCTTTGGCTTGCGGAGTCACGATGGTGTTGTCATCGATCGCCAGCACGCCACCGTTCTTGGCCGCCGCCTTCACGTCTGCTGCACTGATCAGTCGTTTCATCTCTTCCTCCTTTCCTACAGACTCACGTCTTCGTCGATAATTCCTACGATGGCCGCATCTACAGGCGCGTTCTTACCAAAGGTCTCGCGCATGAAGTGGTAGGCGGCCGAACCCGTTGCCACAAGCACGCGGTCGCCGGTGCCTGCGCCGATGGTATCGACGCACACCAGGCGACGCCCGGATTCCGGACCGTCGATGACCTCGACGCGCATCAACTTCATACCGTCGAGCTCCTCGTACTTACGGGTCGCCCAGATGGAATCGATGAGCTTACAGATGAGCATTGGCGCCGTTCCCTCCTTCCTTGATGCGTTCCAAGCACTCCATGACCTCCGCCGTGTCTCCGGCAATGGCCAGAAGAATCATGTTTTGTGGGCAACTCCCACGGATATCCGTGACCTCGACGCCCGCCGTCTTCTCGGCAATATCGCTCGCAACCACCATGTCGATGAGCTTTCCCTGCACGAGGCCCACGGCCGCCGGCAGGTACTCCTCGCTCCAACGACGGCCCGAGCGCTGGCGCAAGATCGCCATCGTGCCGGGTGCTGGCGCCTTGATGACCTTGATATCAAGCATCGAGGTCACCCTCGGCAGTGGCCTGGCAGCCCAAAGCGATGCCCAAGGGCGTTACGAACATGGGGTGGTTGGGCTTGTGCACCGGAATGCCCAGCGCCTTCTCAACCGGAGCCTCGATGCCCGAAAGCTCGGCCGTGCCACCCACCAAAACGATCTCCGACACGTCATAGCCATCGATGGCGCGTGCGATGATGCTCGCCACCTTATCGATCGTGGGCTTGACGACAGGGAAGATCTCACGATGATGGGCAGGGTTACGCTTGTAGCGCTCGGCCTCGTCAAAGCTCATGCCGCGGGCGCCGGCCAGCACGAGTGAAAAGTGCGTACCGCCCGTGGACTCGTCAACGCACTCCACCACGCGGCCGTTCTGGATGACGGAGATGCCGGTGGTGCCACCGCCGATATCCACCACGGCGCCATCGCGCGCACCGATGAGCAGATTTGCGGCCGTGGGCTCGTCAAAGACGGCAACCACGTCGAGGCCCGCTCCCTCGGCGACGTTTTTGACAACGCCGCCGTCGAGGCCCTCGGTTCCCGGAGGAAGGGCGACGGCGCAGGGTTCAAGCTCGCGCCCGAGCCGCTGTTCGAGCTCCTCTTTGAGCTCGCGCGCGATATCGACCGCGCCCATGTAGTCGACGACCATGCCGTCCTTGACCACACTGGCAAAGCGATACGCGCAGGCCACGGCCTCGCCCGCGGCATCGACCACGGCGAGCACGATGAATGCGGTGCCCACGTCGAGTCCGCAGTACAGGGGCTCGTCGGCGCTCACCAGCCGGGGGTTGCCCACGCGGTCGAGCAGATCTTGCAGACGAGTGTTGGCGGCGTCGAAATCAACCATGGCGCACCTCCCTTGCAACCTTTTCCAAACACGTAGCCAGGCACGCGCGGCAGCGAACGACGCTTTGCGCCCACGCATCCACGCTGTCGTGGCCCTCGGCCGTCATCTCGCTCGCGGCCTGCACCCAAAAGCGCTGCGTGCGAGCAAGCTCGGCATCGAGCAGCGCCATCTCGTAGTAGAGCGGGTGCACTGCCGCGGAAAGCGGCGGGAGCACGGGTGCCGACGGCACCTCGCCTGCGGTCTCGCATTCGGAAAGGAGACCGCCCAGGTCAGTGTGGTTTTGCCACAGGGTTCCCAGCGCATCGCACACGTGGGCGATATCGTTTTCGATTCCCAGGGCGTTGCGGCCCAGCATGCGCAGGCGAGCGCCCAGGACGACGATGTCGTCATAAAACGAAGCCAAGGCGTTCTCGGCACGCGCCGCCGCAAGAGCCGGGTCGGCCACAGCGGTGCCCGCAGTGCCGGAAGCAGCTCCGTAGCCCTCATTGAAATCGATATGGAAGTCGATGAGGAACTGACGGGCGCTCGGGGTGAGCTTGGCATCCTCGGGCAGCGTATAGCTGGAAAAGTGTTCCCGGTTGTACGCGCCGCGCAGCTCGTTTTCGGTTACATAGAACATAGGTGTCTCCTCCTTTCTGGTTATCGGTCACTCGTTGGGTGCGAGGTTTCGCACCCAGTCCAATAATTCGTTCACGCCCTCGCCGGTTGTTGTCGAAAGGCAAAGTGCCATATCGACGCCAGCATCCACGAGCCTGGCCAACCCTTGCTCGCGTTCCTCTTCGCTCAGCAGGTCGCACTTGGTAAGCACGCCCAAGCAGGGCTCGTTGAACGCACGGGCAAAACCGCTCGAGTAGAGCGTCTCGCCGCTCGCCCCGTCGATCAAAAGGAGCACCCCAGAAGCCTGGTTTTGCGACAACATGATCACGATGCTGTGCATCCAGTGGTTCTCGATATAGCTCCCCGGAACCTCGAAGCTGCGCGAACGATACAAGCAATCTTCCCGATGCTGGTGGTCGGAGGGCTCCCCCTCCACCAGATCGGAGATCGTCGACTTACCCGATCCGGGCAAGCCGATGATCATAAGGCGATCTCCCATCACGACCTCGTGACCTCATGGGCACGAAATCCCAGGCCGTCATGAAGAACGCGAACGACCTCCTGCATCGACGTCTCGACGCTTTGCACGTCGCCCAAGACCACCACAGCACCGGTAAAGCGATCGAGAAACCCGATGCTCACCGGAGCCGCCTTCGCGGCGATATCGGCCGCGATAATGGAGGTCTCCTCCGGCGACAGCGTGAGGATGCCGATGGATTGGCCATGCGGCACGCCGATGCGGTCGTAGATATCCGGCGCGGGAGACGCGATGACGTGCGCCAACACGACTTCCTTACCGTCGACCGACTCTTGGATGATGCGCTGAAGATGTTCCATGCCCCACCCCTAGTGCAGAACGAGGCTGACCTTGAAGTCCGCCTCGGAGACCCAGCCCTCGATGCGGTTGAGGTCGTCCTCGGAAAGCGACGGGTCGCCTTCGATCTCGTAGTCGCGACCAAGCTGCGCGTACTTGCCCACGCCCAGCTTGTGGTACGGGAGCAGGTCCACGCCGTCGAAGTTCTTCTGGTAGCGATACGGAGTGAAGAACTCGATCATGGCGTCTATCTCGGCCTTGTCGTCGTTCACCCCGTGAAGCAGCGGCATGCGCACGCGCACGTTAAAGCCGTTTTCCAGCAGGGCGCGGATGTTGGCGAGAATCTGCTCGTTGTTCACGCCGGTCCACTGCTTGTGCTTGACCGGGTCCATCTGTTTGATGTCGAACAAGAACAGGTCAACGTAGCGCGCGATATCAAGAATCGTCTCGGTCTTGGTGTAGCCGCATGTCTCGATCGCCGTGTGGTAGCCGCGGTCCTTGCAGGCCGCAAGCAGGGCGCGGGCGGCCTCGGGCTGTGCCAAGACCTCACCGCCGCCCAGGGTCACGCCGCCGCCGGACATACGGTAGAAGTCCGCATCCTGGTCCATGAACGAAACTAGGTCGCAGATCTTGCGGTCCTCGCCCATGATGGAAAGCGCCTTTTGCAGGCAGGCCTTCTCGCAGGCGCCGCAGCCCAGGCACTGCTTGGTGCGGTCCACCACATGCTCGCCATTGACGAGCCGGTGAACCCCTGCGGGGCACGCCTCGACGCACGCCCCGCAGTTCACGCAAGCAGTCTGCTTGAACATGGCCTCAAAACCACGATGCTGACTCTCGGGATTGGAGCACCACTTGCAGCGCAGAGGGCATCCCTTGAAGAACGCGATGGAGCGAATGCCCGGGCCGTCGTACATGTTGTACTTCTGCGTATTGAAGATGCGCGCGCGGCGCTCGAGGCTCTCTTCCAGCTGCTCGCTCATGTGCGTCCTCCTTTCCGTTGGGGTTGCGCCCATTTGGGCTTGAGTGGTTACGTGCTTAGAGCTTGGTCAGCATCGTGCGGCTGATGATCTCGTCCTGAACGTCCTTGCACAGCTCGACGAAGAACGCGCTGTAGCCGGCGACGCGAACCACAAGGTCGCGATGCTCCTCGGGGTGAGCCTGGGCGTCGAGCAGCGTCTGGTTATCCAGGTAGTTGAACTGCATCTCGCCGTTGCCATACATGCAGGCCGTGCGCAGAAGCGTGACCAGGCCGTTTTCTCCCTCGGGGGTATCCAGCAGGCCGGCCATGAGCTTGAAGTTGTGCACCATGCCGATGTTCATGCTGTCGTTGCTCATCTTGGAGACCGACTTGATGATGGCGGTAGGACCGTTGTGGTCGGCACCCTGGGTGGGGCTGATGCCATCGGACAGCGGCGTCCAAGCCTTACGGCCGTTGGCAGAAGCGCCGGTCATCTGGCCAAACGGGGTGTTGTTGGAGATGGACAGCGTGCCGTGGGACAGGCGCGAATACAGGGTCTTGAACTGGCTGTGAATGTGCTCGGTGAAGTAGACGATGTCTGCCGCGAACTGATCGGCGTAGTCGTCGTCGTTACCGTACTTGGGAGCGTCCAGGCAGTCCTGGCGCATCCTCTCGTAGCCCACGAAATCGGCCTTGAGGCCCTCGTTGAGCTCGCACAGTGTGTACTTGTGGTCATCGAAGACGAGCTTCTTGATGGCAGCCATGGAGTCGGCGTAAGTGGCCAGACCGCTCCACACAACGCCCGGTCCGAAGTTGTACATAGCGCCACCGGCAGAGACATCCTTACCAGACTCCATGCAGCCCTCGAACATGATGGACATGAGGGGCTTGGGAGCCATGTCGCGGTGCACGCGCTGCGAAATCACCGTCATGACGCTCGTCCACTTGGTGATGTAGTAGATGGTGCTCTTGACCGCAGCCTCGAACTCCTCAAAGGTGTGGAACTGATCGAGGTCGCCCAGATCGGGGGTAACCTGCTTGCCATACCACAGGGGCACGCCATGGTTGAGTGTGAGTTCGATAGCGATCGGCCACTGGGTGTAGGAGGTGGAAGTCCACTGATACAGGCGGCCGGACTTCTGCGGCTCGACGCAGCCCATCATGCAGTAGTCGCGCGCATCCTCGACGGAGACGCCCTTGGCGAGCATCATCTTGATGTGTGTGTCGTCAAAGTGGCAGGCGGGAAAGCCCATGCCGGAGCGAACGACGTCCACGATCTTACGCAGGTACTTCTCGGGGCTCTTGTTGTGAATACGGCAAGCCAGGGAAGGCTGGTAGATCTTGACGTGACGTACGGCATCCATCAGCAGGTAGGTAAGGTCGTTGGTGGCGTCGGCACCGGAGCGGGTCACGCCGCCGAGCGTCATGTTGACGAACGGCTGGTATCCAGCGAAGAACTTAGAAGCGTCCTCGGAGGTAGCCCACATCATCTCGCTCATCTTGATGAGCATGCAACCGGCGATATCGAAGGCCTGATAGTCGGTCAGGCGGCCAGCCTCTTTGTCGGCCTTGTAGAAGGGATACATATACTGGTCGACGCGGCCGATGGACATACCGGTCTGGTTCTCCTCAACCGGCAGCAGGCTCTCGACAACCCATACGGACTGCACGGCCTCCCAGAAGGTGCGCGGCTTGTGAGCAGGCACGTTCTTAAGATTCTCGCAGATCTGCAGAAGCTCGGCGCGGCGCTTGGGATCGCTGCACTCCTGGGCCTTCTGGCAGGCGAAGTCGGACAGACGACGGGCGTAGATCATAACGCCCTCGGTGGTGTCGATAACGGACTTGTAGAAGTAAATCTTGTCCAAGTCCTCGGGGTTTGCGTAGTCGAGATGCTTGAGGTGCTCGCGAGCCTCGTCCTGGATGTCCTGCATGCCCTTCTTCATCAGGATGACGTCGTAGCCGGGGTTGGAGTCGCCGCCGCCGTTTACCTGGTGATAGGAGCAGTCGGAGACAAAGGACTCACCGGAGAGCTCCCAGCCGCCGCACTCGCGGTACTGATCCTCGCAGACCTCGTCGAGCGACTTGCCCTCCCAGAACGGGAAGAGCTCCTCGCGCATGTATTTCTTGTCCTCTTCGGAGATGTAGAAGGGGTCCTGAGCGCGCGTGCCGATGGTATCGAGCTCATCGCGCAGCCAACGCCAGGCGATATCGGGCGAGAAGGCGCCAGCGCGCGGAGCACCCGTGGGGTTACCGACGATAAGCTCGTCGTCCTGGATGATCAGCGGGGCGGTCTCGCAGCAATAGCGGAAGCACTTGGCGCGCAGCTCGATCTTGGGCATACCCGGGTTCTTGCGGGTGAACTCGGTGACGGCGCGGGCACGGAAGGTGGTGATGGAGGGCACCTGCTTGAGAAAGTTCTGCTTCAGGCGAACATGGCGCTCGGTGGGGCCGTTGGGCACCTCGGTGCACTCGGCGTGGACAGCAGCGCTTTCCAGCGGACGATCAAGCTGGTCGGCGACCTTGCTGAACATCGCGCGGACATTGGCGCGCTGCTCTTCGCTCATGTCCTTGGTGGCATCGGACAGTTGCTTGGCAAACTCTTGAATATCCATCGGTACTCCTTTTCTTCTAATCGATCATGTTTTTAAGCAGGCTGGCAAACCATTCGTTGTCCTGTGGGGCAACGTCGGCCGCCGGCTGCTGTTCAGTCTTATGTGCGGCGATCTTCCGATCCGGCACCCGATTGAGTCCGGCTTCCTCGAGAAGAGAGAGGTCAGAAGACTCGAGGCTGCACCCAACCTGGCGCCGGCGGATAAAGTCGCGATAGGTCACGCCCAGATTCGAGGTGGTCGCGCTTTCCCAGCCGGTAACAGTGAGGGTCTTGGGCAGCGTGGAGCGGCAGCCGGTGGCGCCCATGCCGGTACCCACATTCACGAGGATGCGTCCCACCGGCTTTTTGAGCACAAACTGGCGAACGACTTCGCCATCACGCGAGAAAATCGAAAGCGCGTTTCCTGAGCCGCTGTTCAAGATCAGCTCGATGCACTTCTCGCAGGCATCGCGCCAGTTCTCCTCCACGTAGTAGGACAACACGGGGCCGTACTTGGTACGCGAGAAGTAGCTGCGCTCGGAGACATAGGGCTTCTCCGCCACAAGCACGCGCGTGGAGGCGGGTACCGCGATATCGGCACGGCGGGCCAAATCGCACGCCGATTTGCCGATGAGCTCGCGGTAGGTGCGTCCGTCCTCGCGAAAGCACACGTGATAGAGACGCTGGCACTCCTCGTCGGAGAGGAAGTAGCAGCCACGGTGCTTGAGCTCGGTCTTAAAGGCTTCGTCCACGGCTTGCTCGACCACAACCGACTGTTCGGCGCCGGGTAGCATGCCATAGCAAAACGATTTGCCGTACACAACCTCCTCGGCGCACAGGGCCAGGTCTGCGGTTTGCTCCACAAAGACCGGGTTGTTGCCAATGGAAGCGCAGTACACATCCTTGCCCGTAGCATCGGTCACGTGGATATGCTCGCACTCGCGAGAGTCGATCAGCACGCGAACGGCCGGCTGCGCTGCCAGCCACTCCTCGCCCTCAGGGGCATAGAGTTCCAGATACGTGAGAGCGTCGAACGGATAGTGGCACTCGACGGCAATCTTGCGCACGTCCTCGATCACGGCTTTGCAAGTGGCATGCGTGCGCTGACGAGCCGAGAAGATGATCGGACTCTTGGACGCAACGGCACACACGAGCTGCGAAAGCATCGTGGGGATGCACAGCCAGTCGGGCAGAAGCGAGACGACCGTACCCTTAGAGATGCCCACCTCGACGGAATGCGTGGTGCTGCGCGAGTAGAGCTCTTGCGTGGGCGCCTGGGCGTATACATCGTCCAGAAGCTCGGTGAGCACCCACTCGATAAGCGCCTGCTCGTCCTCAGCGTTGCCGTAATCGCTTTCGGCTACTGCCAGCTGGGCATACGAAGCGGCATTGGGCAGCAACTGCTCGCGCAGTGCCTGCAAAAAACCGTCAACAAGCGTGCCGGGCAAACCCTCGAGGACTTCCCTCGACTCCTCGGCGTGCTCCAGCAGGATGCGCGCCTCCTGAACGGAGCGAAGATCGGTGTCAACAAGGGACATGGCACACCTCCTTAGTAGGGAAGCAGGTTCTCGAGACGGTAGCGGTCGGTGATCTTCTTCAGGTCGGGGTGCGGGCGCGGGATGACAACCGAGCTGTAGACCTCGGCGCCCAGGGCCTCGACGGCCTCGACACCCGCATGGACAGCCGCCTCGACAGCCGAGACATCACCCTCGACGAGGATGGAAATGTAACCGGATGCGGTGTTCTCGTAACCGATCAGGTTCACATCGCCGGCTTTGCACATGGCGTCGCCCGCCTCAAGAACCCACACGAGGCCGAAGGTCTCGATGGCACCGAATGCGTTGCCTTTGCTTTCAGACATCAGGACCTCCTAAAAATCTACGTCGTGGACGGAAACAACATCGCCAATAGGCGGAACGGGGCGCTTCATGACGTTTTGCGCCGTAACCTTGCCGATAGCCGATGCGGCCTCGACGCCTGCCTTGACAGCGGCCTCGCATGCAGCGACATCGCCCTTGACGATGACGGTGACGAGCGTGGAGCCAACGTTCTCGTAGCTCACGAGCTCGCAGTCGCCCGCCTTGAGCATCTTGTCGGCGGCTTCCAGAGCCGGAACCATGCCGAGGGTCTCAATGAGGCCGATAGCCTCCTCGCCGGTATAGCGCATGGGGTAGCTCCTTTCCTATTTGATGTAGGAATTGATGGTGCCGCGCTGCTCTTGGTCAGCGCTGTAGTAGACACGGACCTCACCCGCACCGTCCAGGTCAAAGCGGGACTCGCTGATCAGACCGTTCTTCTCGGCGGTCATCAGGGCCTCCTGCATCTTGGGCTTGGTGAAAGCGCTAAACGAGGAGTACTCACCCTTGAGGACCTCCATGACGTCGTCGGCGCAAGCCTCGTCATGACAGGTAAAGTACTTGAGCATGGCATAGTTCAAAGGCAGCACGTTACTCACCGTCCTTCTTCAAGAGGTCCATCGGGTTCACGGCGATCAAGAAGATGCCGATGAGGTTAACGATGGCTGCGACCCAGGCGATGGGAGCTAGCGCGTAGCCGTCGAAGCCCATGATTAGGCCGAGGATGATCCAGGTGGCAAGAGGAGCGGTGAAGGTGTACGTGCCGTTGATGGCCATACCCAGAGCCGTGCCGCACATGGCGTTGGCGCGGTACCAGCTCATGAAGGAGAGGTAGGCGGCGGCGCCGGAGACGGCGAAGAAGATGACGGAGGAGCCGTCGGTGAGAGCCTGGGCAACGTAGGTGTAGCTCTGCGCCAAGGTGCCACCGCACACGAGGGTGAGGATCGGCAGGACGATAACCAGATTGCCAATGCCGGAGACGAGCTGGCGGATGTTGATGGCGATCTGAGAATCGATCATGCAGGTGGCGTAGCCGCCCACGCAGCCCTCGATGCCCCAGCACAGGGCAGCGAGAAGAGCCAGGCCCAGGCCAAGCGCCATGCCCGGAGCAGCCTCGCCGGTGAGGCCGGTGCTACCGATCATGACGCCTGCGATAACGCAGATCACAATACCGGCGATAACACGGGGACCAAGCGGCTGCTTGTAGAGGATACGCGAGAGGATCGCGCCGATTGCGGGGTTCAGAGCCGCGATGGGCACGGCAAGGGTGCCGGCCTGGGAAAGCGCGATAACGTAGGCAGCAGAGGCGATGGGGCCGCCAATGAAGGCAGCGAGGATCACGATGCGGCCGGGCTTGGAGGCGATGCAGCGACCCAGGTCGGCAATCTTGCCCTGCTTGAGGGTGACGAGCGTGGCCCAGATGGCGCTCAGGGTATCGTTGATGCCCGACGCGATCGTAGGCAGGATGAAGACGACGACCAGGCTGGTAGATGCGAGTGCACCGAACCAATTGCCCCAGACGCCAAAGAGCTGACCACCGGTAACGAAAGCGGTGTATAGCGCGTACATAATGCTGGAGAGCGCCGCGATGGCGATGCCCTTCTTGAAGAAGCTCGCGTCAAGCGCCTTCTTCTTTTTGATCGCAAGCGCGCGATCTGCCGGAGCTGTTGCGGTTGTTTCCATGCAAGCAGTCCTTTCCATCATCGATCGTTTGTTGGACACAGGTGTCGACTCCCATGGCGTTCAATGATTGAAATGCTAGAAATTGACGCAAGCGTGAAAGAAAGAAGTCGACCGTTTGCATTCCGTGAACGGCATTATCCTGCGTTTTTTGACCGTTTGGCGCTCATGAACGGTCAAAAACTGCCGCAAACGGCATAAGTGCTTCCATTCTCATATCATTTGTCGGTAGCAAGACTATCGCTCACGCCAAGGTGCACACACATTAAATCCCCCCTGGCAAACCGAGGGCTTCTCTAATGGAAGCTAAGATTCTCCCTGTTAAAAGTGATAATCGACCGCAAATCAAGTGAGGATTCCCCTCACATTGCGAAGCAATTTAAAAACAATTGCCTAACGTTAAAGTGTTGAAACCAGCACACAATAAAAGGACCGCATCGCGCACGACACGGTCCGGAACACAGCAGAAGCCCATGGGTTGTTTTGTCATATTTTTGGAACGTGAAGACTGCTCTCCCGCACCCCAAAGCTGCATAGCGGCGTTGAAAAAGACTAGGCGTCGCCGTCCTTTCGCATGGTCTCCACCTCGTCAAATGCCGCCTTCATAGTGGGATTACCGCGCGTGAGGCGTTTGATGGTCAGACCCTCGGCCTTCTTGTTGGCTAGGCGCAGATTGTTCTCGGAGGACAGCAATGCCTCCTTGGTTTTCTGCAGATGGCTAATCGTCTTGTCGATCTCATCGATTGCCGTTTGGAACTTGCGACTCGCGATCTCGTAGTTGCGACCGAAATCATTCTTGAACTTCTCCATCTTGGCTTCGAAGTTCGTGACGTCGATATTCTGCTGTTTGTACTCCGCTAGCTCCTGCTTATAGCGCAGTGAGCCCATGGCGGCGTTGCGAAGGAGCGTGATCATGGGAATGAAAAACTGTGGGCGAATCACGTACATCTTCTCGTAGCGATAGCTCACGTCGACTATCCCTACGTTATAGAGCTCGCTCTCGGGCTCGAGCAGCGTGCAGAGCACCGCGTACTCACAGCCTTTCTGGCGACGATCGTGATCGAGTTTCTTAAAGAAGTCCTCGTTTTTATGCTTGGTCGCGGTCTCGTCGTTCTCGTTTTTCATCTCGAACATAATCGAAATGACCTCGTTGCCGCTCGCGTCGCACTCGCGGAAGATAAAGTCGCCCTTGGTACCCTCGGACGCATCGTTATCCTTCTCGAAGTACGCGTTGGGAAATGCCGTCATGCGCAGACGGTTAAACTCGGTTTCGCAATGCTGCTCGAGCGACTCGCCCACCATCTTGGTGGACAGACGGACCTTCATGTCCTTAAGGCGCTCGATCTCTTCATCCTTGTAGCGAATCAGGTCATCGCTCGCGCGCTTGGCCTGCGCAAGCTCGAGCTCGTGTGCCGCCTTGGCCTGTTCCTCGCGAGAATCGCGCACCGCCAGCTCGCTCGTCAGTTTGGCACGCGCCTCATCGCGCTCTCGCTCCGCCGCGGCGACCGCCTTCGACAGCTCCATTTTTGCAGAAAGTTCTTGCTCACGAAGCTGTGCACGAAGGCCCTCGGCCTCGCGCTCAGACTGAGCCTTTGCGGCGGAAAACCTCTCTTGTACCTTCGCGCGATAGTCAGCAAGCGCGCGCTCGGCCTCGCTGCGAGCGGCATCGAGCTCACGCTGCGACTCTGCCGCGGCAGCGGCAAGCGCCATCTCCTGGGCCTTGTCCGCCGCGGCAAGCCTGGCCTGCAGCTCGGCAATCTGAGCATCACGTGCAGCTAAATCGTTTTGAGCGGCATTGCGCGCCGCCGACTCGACGAGCTTGGCTTCGTCATCTTTGCGCTCCAGCTGCGCACGCAAATTGTCGATCTCGCGCTGGAGTTCGGCATTCTCCTTTTGAGCGTTGGCTCGTGCCTCTACCGCCGCGCGCTGGCTTGCACTCTCGCGCTCTGCGGCAGCGCCCTCGAGCTTGGCGCGCAGCTCGGCGAGCTCAGCATCGCGCTTGGCAACCTCTTGTGCCAGCTGTTGAGCTGCAGCGTTCTTCTGCTCGGTAAGCTGAGCGTTGCGCTGGGACTCTGCCTTTTGCAAGGCAGCCATCGAACGCGAGCGCTCAAGCTCCAGCGCTTGCTCGCCCTCGCGCTGGACCGCCTTCACACGCTCATCCAGGTCGCGCGAAAACTCGGCATTGCGCACTTGCTTGACGATATCCGCATAGCCGGATGCATCGACCTTAAATACTTCGCCACAATGCGGGCACTTGATCTCGTTCATAGCAGCTCCTCGCTGGACGCAAATTTCAACCGCCTACACTCTACCGCGCTGCGCGGACAAAAAAGGTGCCGCCGCCATAATGGCAACGGCACCAGAACCGCCACAAAGGTGCCCGTCCCCTTTGTGGCGTTTTGTGTGACGGTTCGAGAATCACAATCCAAAGAAGCCTAGGATTTGGTCACGGCTTACGGGCTTGTACTCGTTGGCATCGAGGCCGACATCGTAGCGAAAGATAGGACGTTCGCGATCGCGGTTGCGCGTATTGGTGCGGTCTCCCCTGCTGTGGATATGCCCGTGCAGCATGATGGCACCACGTGCCTTGCCATTCCAGCTGAGCATGGGGTAGTGGCTCATAACCAGACGATGACCCTTGGCATAGCCGGGGGCAATCTCCAGGTAATCACGCACGTCTTCCCAAATCTGCGGCACGTCGGGATCTTCCCAGTCGCCGTCATGGTTACCACGGATGAGCGTCACGTTCTGGCATTCGATGCGCTCGCGCAGGCGCACCGCCTCCGCCAGGGGCAAACGATAGGTAAAGTCACCCAGAATATAGAGGCGGTCATCCGCAGCCACGCACTCATTGATGGCATCGATGACCTTGCGGTTCATCTCCTCAACCGAGCCAAACGGTCGGTCCATGTCGTGCAAGATATTCGTGTCGCCCAGGTGCAGGTCGGCGGTAAACCACATCATCGTCTCAGTCCTCATTTCGCAACGCGTCCAACTCGTGCTAAGTATACAGACGCAGCGATGCGGCAGTTACCCAAAGAGCTCGCCAAACAGTCCGCGACGGCGCTTGTCTTTCTTTTTCGACGCATCACCCTGAGTTTTCTTGTCCTGTCGCATCTTACGATCCTGCTCCAGTTCATCGTCGTCGAGTAGCATATCCCACTCAAACTGATCGTCCGTCAAATCGAACAGGTCATCGTCATCAAACATGGCAGCCTCCCTTACCGATTAGCGGGCATCCACCACATAGAGGCCAACGCGCACCTGGTGCCACGGGCTACGCTCGGGGGCAACCTGCTGCACGCGGGCTTCAAATACGTCCTCATGGCCGTAATACATCATCAAGGACAGCGGACCGACCTCGTTTCCCGGAACATAGCCAAGCTTGGTGTTGCCGTAGTAGATCGCAACCGCCTCGGGATCATGGGGATTATCGCGCTCGGCGCACAGCGTCAGTTTATCGCCCACTTTAAGATCTCCTAGGACCAAAGCGCCGTCGGCATACTGAAATCCCGCAATGTGAAACGACAGAAGAACGCGTGAAGGCTCGTACATAGCAACTCCCCTAACGGCCGGATAAAACGGCGTTTAACCTTGCCGAGAAGTCTACGGGTCCGTGCGGACACAAATTCATCCTGTCTGCGCCTTTTCGACCGTTTGTCCCTATGTCATCTGATTCTAATGCACAAACATGCGCACGAATTTGTGCTTCCAGTTTGCGTAAGGGGCATAGCGGAATGGCACGTCCAGCCACGTTGCCTTGTTCACGATGCTTTTCTTGTGGCTAAACGTATCGAAGCTCTCGCGTCCATGGTACTGCCCCATACCGCTCGCTCCCATGCCGCCAAAGCCCATATGGCTCGTAGCCAGATGCATGATCGTGTCGTTGACGCAACCGCCACCAAAGGGCACGTAACGCACAAAGCGCTGCTGAACCTCACGGTCCTGGCTAAAGATATACAGGGCCAGCGGCGTCGGACGATCCGTAATAAACGTCTCGGCCTCGTCTAGGCTCTCAAACGTCAGCACCGGCAAGATGGGACCGAAAATCTCCTCCTGCATCACGGCGTCATCGGGGGCCACGCCGTCCAAAATTGTCGGCTCAATCTTGAGCGAAGCCTCGCGCGCAGCACCTCCAAGCACGACCTTATCGGAATCGATTAGCCCGTGCACGCGCGCAAAATGCTTGGCATTGACGATATGCCCGTAATCCTCGTTGTCGAGCGGATGCTCGCCAAACATACGGCGCACCTCTTCCTTGATGAGGCCCAGCAACTCGTCGTGCACGCGCGTATCGACCAGCAGGTAGTCGGGCGCCACACAGGTCTGCCCCACGTTGAGCCATTTACCAAAGGCGATACGCCGTGCCGCGACCTTCAAGTTTGCCGTCGCATCCACGATGCAGGGACTCTTTCCACCCAGCTCAAGCGTCACGGGCGTAAGGTTTTTACTTGCGCGCTCCATGACGAGCTTGCCGACCGGAACGCTACCGGTAAAGAAGATCTTGTCCCAGCACTCATCGAGCAGCGCTTCGTTCTCGGCGCGCCCGCCCTCGACAACTGTCACCAGGCACGGATCAAATGCTTCTTCGCAGATCTGCTTGAGCACCGCACTCGATGCTGGAGCATAGGCGCTCGGCTTGATGACCACAGTATTGCCCGCGGCAAGGGCGCCGGCGAGCGGCTCGAGCGTTAGCAAAAACGGGTAGTTCCACGGGGCCATGATGAGCGTGACGCCATAGGGCACGGCTTGCGTTTTGCACACACTCACGGCGTTGGCAAGGTCGCACGGACGCAGGCGCGGACGGCTCCATCGAGCCACATGTGCGATCTGATGACGAATCTCGGAAAGCGACGTGCCGATCTCGCACATATACGCCTCGTCATGCGACTTTCCCAAATCGGTCTTGAGCGCATGGGCAATATCGGCCTCGTGGGCCCGCACCGCATCGCGTAAACTCACGAGCGCACGACGTCGAGCATCGACATCAAACGTGGCGTGCGTCTTAAAGTAGACGCGCTGGTCTCCGACGATGCGTGCAATTTCCTCGGTGTTCATGGACCCTCCTAGTTCTCGCCCTCAAACATACCACCCGCGACGACCTCGTACATGCGCATCAGCTCCAAACGGTCCATCAAAAGTGGAACGGGGTACAGCGGATTGGCCTCGGCATCGGCATGCGCCGCCATCTCGGGAATGTCGGAGCGGCGAATGCCCGTCACATATTTGGGAATGTCCAAGGCGGCGTTCATTCGATCGACCCAATCGATAAAGGCCTCGACGGCATGCGTCAGGACGCCCATGCCCGTCTGCCCCGTAATGGAGGCGGGCAGACCGCGCGTGAACTCGGGGGCGTGCACCGCAAAGCGTGGGATATGCACAAAGTCGTTAATGGGGTACTTGTAGTGCGTCTCGTTATCGGTGATAACCGCCGCAAGCGTGACTTCGCTTCCCGTACCGGCGGTAGTGGGAACCGCAATAAGCAGCGGCAGGAGACGGTGGACGCGCAGCAGACCGCGCATCTTGTTGATGGGCTTGTTTGGCTGCGCGATGCGTGCTCCCACGCCCTTGGCACAGTCCATGGCCGAGCCACCGCCAAAGCCGATAATGGCCTGGCAGGCGCTCTCTCAGCATGCTCCAGAATGCGTGGCTCGGTATAGGGCAGCACCGGCAATGCGATGCGAAAAACCGTTTGATACGTTCGGCACCAGGCGCAGCGGCGGGCTAGATGCATAAAGGAAACCCCTCATTTGTTGATTGGTCAACATTTGTTCGACCGATTGTACTCATCAGAGGTCGCAGGCGGCCTGCCAATCGTTAATCAATCAACATCTTCATCTCTCAAAATTGTTTTATCAAAAATCATTCCTAATAGGCTTCACATTTTGTTGCATTTATGGATAATAGAACTCGTCAAGACGCACGTCCGGAGAGGGCCCTTACGGGATCGGACAAGCGCCCCATCGCCATCCATCGAAAGGATCGAATCATGAAATTTGTTTGCCCCGTTTGCGGTTATGTGGAAGAGTTCGACGGCGACCAGCTGCCCGAGGATTTTAAGTGCCCCCAGTGCGGCGTTCCCGGTTCTCGTTTCCTGAAGCAGGAGGAGGGCAAGCTCGAGTGGGCTGCCGAGCACGTCGTGGGCGTCGCCAAGATGGAGGGCGTCTCCGAGGACATTGTTGCCGACCTGCGCGCCAACTTTGAGGGCGAGTGCTCTGAGGTCGGTATGTACCTGGCCATGGCTCGCGTCGCCCATCGCGAGGGCTATCCCGAGATCGGCCTATACTGGGAGAAGGCTGCCCACGAGGAGGCCGAGCACGCCGCCAAGTTCGCCGAGCTCCTGGGCGAGGTCGTGACCGACTCCACCAAGAAGAACCTCGAGATGCGCGTTGAGGCCGAGAACGGCGCCACCGCCGGCAAGACCGATCTTGCCAAGCGTGCCAAGGCCGCTGGCCTCGATGCCATCCACGACACCGTGCACGAGATGGCTCGCGACGAGGCCCGCCACGGCAAGGCTTTCGCCGGCCTGCTCAAGCGCTACTTTGGCTAAGCCAACCGCCTGAGAGATAATCTCTAACTTTAAAGGGCCCGAACCGCATGGTTCGGGCTTTTTTCGTGTCTCATGAACTCGTTAACGCCCTGAAATAGGGCCACCTTCGGCATCGACTTCTCGTCAAAAACTAAGTGAGTAGACTTTTTGGAACTTGCCGAGCAGACCATCCATATTGCTCTATAAAGCAGCAGGTAAATGACTTGTTGCAAAACGGCCTGGTCGCCATCACGCCAAAAGTCTACTCACTTAGATCCGCGCCGTCCACGATCGAGCTGTTTTGTGTCCAATGGACATCTTTCCGTCGATTACTCCCAATTTTGTCCAGTCAACGAATAGTTCAGACCGGAGTAATGCCTCAGCCCTTTGCTCATCCGAGCTTTTATCGCGATATTCAACATCGAGCATCCTGCATACGGCCTTAACGATTGCACGGAATCTATCCTCATCGGATATCTGTCCGTGTGTCAGGAGAAGCACGTCGTAGCCCATGGCTTGAAGCGCCGTCATGCGGTCAGCGTCACGCAAGCCATCCCCCGCGCGCCCGTGCGAGGCCTTTCCCTGACATTCAATGGCCACCTGCCGCCTCCCGTCCGGCGAGGAAAGAAGTAGGTCGATATATACGCGGGTCTTTCCTACAATCGCTCGAGCACTTGTGCTTAGCACCACTTTGACATTGAGCTCTATGCCGCAAAACCCTTCACCTCCCAGGGCTCGCGGCAGTCCAAGCAACAAATACGCCTCGACCTCAAAAGGCGAGGCGGCACCCAATGGAACGAGATACGATACCGCCATAAATCGATTGCCGTAACGCATCCCGCAAATATCTGAACAAAAACGGTCAAGGTCCCCATCCAAAACCAAAGCGTCGCGACGCCATAAATTTGAGGCGGTGCCGCCCTCGGACGGGCAGCGCACCCAACCCAACGTTGTCGAAATCGCACCCGAATCAATTGCACGCGAAAGCTCCACCTCAAGTGCCGCCGGCAGGGCGCATACCGCAAACAAGCCGCACATCTCCGCCAATACCAGAAGAAGTTGGAGATCCGTCAGATGTCGAGACATGATAAATGCCGTCAGCAGAGGAGACGTGACCAAAAATCCATGCTCCGTTTCCAGCACGGATTCCCTGGGGAGTTCACCAAGAAACAGCCGCTGCCTAATGTTGGCAGGGCAAGTCCGCTTGTTTCTCGTCCGAACCAATGTATACAACGGAAAACCGAGCGCGACCGCAGCCGTCGGGTTGCGGACGAGGTCATATCGCTGCCGGTCTTCATCCGGCCGCGGAAGCGGAGGACACAAAGCGCGGACTTGAGGGGGCAAACGCCAGTACCTAAAAGCCGATATGTCACAAAGTAGATCCTTCATAGGCACAGGAAAGCACGAATTTCAACCCAGTCGGTCTCTCATTGGCGCGAACGCACCAAAAATGGCGCCGAACGAACTGCAAAGTTTTCAACAGCCCTCCCCAACTGGCCAAAAGCTTACCGAGAACTGGACGAAGCCCTGTTGAAAACCCCATTTTTTTCTCATGCGAAGCTTTGCGCGGCAAGTGAGTAGACTTTTTGGGACATCCCGAGCAGACCGATGATCCCACTTCTCAAAACCACAGGTAGATAGCTTGTTACAAAACTGTCTGGCCGCCAAAGTGCCAAAAGTCTACTCACTTAGGTTACAGAGTGCCCCATTAGCTGTGATTCCAGGGTATTAAGCACCTCCGGACTCAGGTCGTCATACTGGACAAGAATATGAGTTGAGTTTTCAGGGACAGATGCGCCATCGGCACACCAATAACAGTTACTGATATCGATAAAAGGGATGCTCGAGCGCGTGAGGGCCTGCGCAAAAGAGCTTCCGCCCGTTCCCCGCTCCGCAACCACGGTGCAGTAAAGACCTGCGTCTGCATGCTCGATCGAAACCTCTCCTGCTGTAAACGCATTCCGTACAAGCGCCGCCAGGCCATCACGCGCCTCACGAGCACGAACGCGCACGCGGTTCACATGTCGCTCGTAATCACCCGATTCCAGCAAACGAGCCAAAGCGACCTGGTCGACAGAGCTCACCGACGAGGCGTAGAAACCAAGGTTGCACCTAAACCGCTTCATCAGCTCATCGGGCAACACCATGTACGCTAGACGCAACGCCGATGAAAGGCTCTTTGAAAACGTGTTGGTGTAGATAACCGATTGAGCGGCATCGATCGAAGTAAGCGCGGGAATCGGCTTGCCGGCCAGACGAAACTCGCAATCAAAGTCATCTTCGATGAGATATCGACCTGGTCGCTCGGCGGCCCAGCTCAGCAGCGCATAGCGACGCGCAATGCTCGTCACAAGGCCGGTCGGATACTGATGAGACGGCATCAGGTGAAGGACATCGGTCCCCGTTTTCCGCAGAGCGCTCAAGTCTACGCCCTCATCATCCAACGGGATATGTCGAACTTTGCAACCCATAGCCTGATAGATGCGCGTCAGGCGCAAATAGCCCGGGTCCTCAACGGCATACACCTTGTCGGCGCCAAGCAACTGAACCAACATGGTATCGAGCAGCTGGGCGCCCGCACCGATAACAACGTTGTTGGGGTCGACATTCATACCCCTTGTCCCGCGCAGATGGTGGGCAATTGCGCGTCGTAGCCGAGTGGTGCCCTGTGCCGGCGCGGTCGAAAAGATTTCGCGCTCGTCTTCGGATGCCAGCGTCGCCCGCAGCGCGCTTTGCCAAAGCCGCGCCGCCTCCAAAGCAGAAGGAGAAAGTGCATCGAATCGCTCGACCTGTCCGTTGACATCATGCGCGCCGGAACCCGCAGAGACGGCATCCCGGTCGATGCCCTCTGCAGCCGAAGCCAAAACCGGTGCATCCGGAAGCTCGCAAGCGTAGTAGCCACGACGCGGCATTGAGCAAATATAGCCCTCGGCAAGTAACTGGCTATATGCATTCTCGATGGTAATGACACTGATTCCCAGATGATTGGCAAAGGCGCGCTTAGACGGAAGATGCTCCCCCGCCGCAATGCGTCCAGCAACGATATCATCTCGAATTTGCTGGTAAATATACTCATAGAGCGATGCTTCGCCGCGTTTTTCCAAATTGTAGTCAAGCATGAGTTTATCACCTGACCTTATTGAGTCATTCAATCTGGTATTAGTCTGGCCTTATTATTATCTCTAAAACTGAGTATTTCGCCATACCCAGCTCCCCGATAGGATGTTCCGTCAAGCAATGCACATGCCAACCAAGGGAGCAACCATGGCAGAACAGACCAGCAAGGCAGATCGCGTCAAACTCAATCGCGAGCTCGCGCAGATGCTCAAGGGCGGCGTCATCATGGACGTCACCACGCCCGAGCAGGCACGCATCGCCGAAGAGGCGGGGGCCTGCGCCGTCATGGCACTCGAGCGCATCCCGGCCGACATCCGTGCCGCAGGCGGCGTCTCGCGCATGAGCGACCCCAAGATGATCAAGGGCATCCAAGAGGCCGTCTCCATCCCCGTTATGGCCAAGTGCCGCATCGGCCATATTGTCGAGGCGCAGGTCCTGCAGGCCATCGAGATCGATTACATCGACGAGTCCGAGGTTCTCTCCCCTGCCGACGACGTCTATCACATCGACAAGACCCAGTTTGACGTGCCGTTTGTCTGCGGCGCCCGCGATCTGGGCGAGGCGCTGCGCCGTGTTGCCGAGGGCGCCACAATGATTCGCACCAAGGGTGAGCCGGGTACGGGCGATGTCGTCCAGGCCGTGCGTCACATGCGCAAGATCCAAAAGCAGATCCGCGACGTTGTTGCCCTGCGCGATGACGAGCTCTTTGAGGCAGCCAAGCAACTGCAGGTTCCGGTCGAGCTGGTGCGCGAGGTCCACGCCACGGGCAAGCTTCCCGTCGTGAACTTTGCCGCCGGCGGCGTAGCGACCCCCGCCGACGCCGCGCTGATGATGCAGCTGGGCGCCGAGGGCGTCTTTGTGGGATCGGGCATCTTTAAGAGCGGCAACCCGGCCAAGCGCGCCGCCGCCATCGTCAAGGCCGTGGCAAACTTCACCGATGCCAAACTCATTGCCGAGCTTTCGGAGGACCTGGGCGAGGCCATGGTGGGCATCAACGCCGACGAGATCGAGATTATCATGGAGGAGCGCGGGCGCTAGTCCGGCAGAAAGGATCGCCCATGAGCGATTATGCAGACCAAACGGTCGCCGTGCTGGCGGTCCAAGGCGCTTTTGCCGAGCACGAAGCAAGACTATCCGAGCTGGGCGCACACTGTATTGAGCTGAGGCAGGCGGCCGATTTGCAGCAGAACTTTGACCGTCTGGTACTTCCCGGCGGCGAGTCCACCGTTCAGGGCAAGCTACTTGCCGAACTCGATATGCTCGAGGATTTTCGTACCCGCATTGTTGAAGGCATGCCTGTACTGGGAACTTGTGCCGGTCTGATTCTGTTGGCGCGCGACCTTGCCGCCCACGATGACAAGGGAACACCGCGCTTGGCAACCATGAATATACTCGTTGAGCGCAATGCCTATGGCAGGCAGCTCGGCAGTTTTCGCACCCAGGGGCAGGTAGGCGGTATCGACGGTGAAGTGCCGTTAACGTTTATCCGTGCACCCCGCATCGTCGAGGTGCACGGCAATGCCAAGGCCCTTGCCGAAGTCGATGGCCGCATCATCGCCGCCCGTCAAGACAATCAACTCGGCGTCACCTTCCACCCCGAGCTCGACGACGACACCCGCCTCCACGAGCTCTTCCTCCAAATGTAGGCAGAAAACAAACGTACGTGGATTTTCGGACGCATAGCAAATGAGAGTGGAAATCTCGCACTTTGAGCTTGGATGCAGGCTCAAACCGGGAGATTATCCACTCTCATACTATGTAGTCGTTGGGGACGTTCTCAACGACTACATTGCGATAGACGGCCACGTTTGCCCAGATAATACCGACCAAAATAAACCTGTCCCTTTTTGGCAGGTTTGGATCAAGGCAACGCCGATGTTTTGGCAACGACAGACACTATGACCCAATCCGAGGGCACTAAAAAGATAGGAGCCCCCGCTCGTGACCGCGGGTCGGGGCTGCGACAATGATGTTGAAGTGCCATAGGCGCAGCCGCGCCGCAACGAGGTTGGGAGGCTCCCATGCCAAAGTATTCTACCGCGTTCGGGATGGACGTCCACCTGAGGTCGACCACCGTCTGCGCCCTCGACGCGGACACCGGCGAGGCCGTGACGAGGAGGTTCCCCGGCAACCCCTGGGGCGAGATCGCCGGGTGGATGGATGGGTTCCCCGGGCCGTCGCTCGCGGCCTACGAGAGCGGCTACCTCGGCTTCGCCCCGCAAAGGGAGCTCGCCGGGCTCGGCGTCGAGTGCGTCGTCGCCGCGGTCTCGAAGATCCCCAGGTCGGCCGCCGACTCGGCCTCCAAGAACGACAGGAACGACGCCGCCAGGATGGCCAAGGCGATACTCGCCCACGACATCTCCCCCGTATGGGTCCCCTCCCCCGAGGTCGAAGGCATCAGGGACCTCGCCGGCGCCTACGACGGGGCGACCGCGCGCCTGGCGACCGCCAAGCAGCGGCTGCTCGCCTTCCTCGCAAAGCGGGGGTTCGTCTACGGCGGCACCACGCCCGCCGGCAACCCGAGGAAGTACTGGACCTACGACTTCCTGAGATGGCTCGACAAGGTCAGGCCGGAGGACGATGGCGGGGCTCGGACGCTCGCCGCCCTGAGGAACGAGGTCGAGGCCGCGGCGGAGGCCCGGGCGGACCTGCTCTCCGAGTACAGGGCCGCCGTGGATGCCAGCCCGATCGCCGCGGAGGTGGCCGCCCTCCAGTCGATCAAGGGCTGCGCCTTCGCGCTGGCCGCGGCCTTCTCGGCCGAGGTCGGCGACTTCACGAGGTTCCGTTCCGGAAGGCAGGTCACGGCCTATTTCGGCCTCGCGCCGAGTCAGAGGTCGAGTGGCGACTCCTGTTAGCGTCAATCTATTTTTCACCAGTTTCGCTAAACAGGCGCGCCGTTCGCGCAAAGGCGGTTTCACCGGTTGCGCTAACGTATTTTCACCGATTCCGGTCACGGCTTGACGGGACCGTCCCTCGGCAGGTCCTTCAGCCTGTAGGACCTGCCGGTTATCTTGACCAGGTGGCAGTGGTGGCACACCCTGTCCGCGATCGCGCTCGCCGCCACGTCGTCCCCGAACACCCTGCCCCAGCCGCTGATCCCCACGTTGGTGGTGATG
>NZ_JBQHUO010000007.1:0-102301 GCF_052065125.1 Collinsella sp. HCP28S3_G2 | reverse complement strand
CGGACCTCCCGTCGGCGGCGGACTCGCCCTCCCGCCAGTACTTGGCGACCGTGTGCCGGTCCATGCCGTGCCTCCTCGCGATCTCGCTGAAGTTCGGCTTCGCGCCGGACCACCTGTAGACGTTCAGCTCTCCCATTACGTTTCGCTCCATATCCCGCTCCTCCCGGGTCGGATACCCGATCGGAGCATAGTTCCGTTAGCGCAGTTGGTGAAAGTACGTTAGCGGGGCCGGCGAAAGCGCGTTAGCGCATTCGGCGAGATGCGTTTGCGAAAGTGGTCAATTTTAGATTAGCGCTAACACAAGGGCCGGTACGGCTCGCGCAAGATAAAGGCGTCGCCCGGGAGGTCGGGCGTCACCGTCAGCCGGCGCCGGGTCTGCCGCATCATGAGGGAGAACGGCCCGGTCGGCGCATACGGCAGGAAGAGGTCCAGGGTGCACCCCGGGGCGGCCGACGGGGCCGACGTGCCCAACGTCGTCGCGCGCGGCTTCGGCGGCAGGGCGCCGCGCACCCATATATGCAGCGACCTGACCTACGTGCGCGTCGGGGCCTCGTGGAACTACGTCTGCCTGCTCGTCGACCTCTACAACAGGGAGATCGTCGGCCACTCCGCCGGGCCCAGGAAGGACGCCCGGCCGGTCAAGTCGGCGTTCGCGACGCCCTCCTTCCCGATCTCGGGCATCGGGGTATTCCACACGGGCCGCGGCAGCGAGCTCGACGACGCCGAGATCGACCCGATGCTCGAGGCCTTCGGCATTGAGAGGTCGCTGTCGGCCAAGGGCTGCCCCTACGACAACGCCGTCGACGAGTCGACCAACAGGATACTGAAGGCCGAGCTCGTCCACCGCGAGACGTTCGGCACGACGCGCGAGCTCCGGGCCAAGCTCTCGGACTACGTGCACCGGTATGACAACTTCAGGATCCACTCGACGCTGGGCTACATGTCTCCGGTCGAGTTCAGGGAGGCGGGGCTGTCCCTCCCGAAATCGTCCAAATAGGTGTTGCCAATCCAAGACGGCGGCCACGGCGCAGTCGAGGCCGAGCGCGCGCAGCTCGCGCGCCATGTGGAAGCCGGTGGGGCCGCTCTCGTAGCAGGCCCTGGGCTCCTCGAACCCGAGGGCCCACTCCGCGATCTCGGCGGCGTCCGTCCCGAAGTCACGGTGCACCACCTCGCCGGTGAAGGGGTTGAACGCCGCGGCGGCGACCGATCGCGCGTGGACGTCCAGGCCGATGGAGGTAACATGGGGCATGGGAAGCCTCCTCCCCGCAGGTGCGGTAAGGGCTACCGCACGGGCCGATACTCAAAGCCCATTGTGGCATCCCGAGCCCGCGGAAAGAAGCTGCGCCGCGGGGGAGGCGACCCAAATGGCTTTCTCATATCGTCTTATTTCCGCAAATATCTCCGCTTGTCGATTTCCGTATTGCTCTAATTGGGCTGTTCGTGCAAGGTGTAGTTAAGTAGTGTTTAGGAAATTAGGTGATTTGATGGTTGGTACTGACGCAGTTCGAATCTGCTTTCGAAAACGATCGAGGGGAATGGCGCTACTTCTCTTATTCATCGCGCTTTGCGTAATGCCAACTCAGGCAGAGGCCAAGAGCTATGCTGAGCTTGATGGCGGTGTTTACACTATCACTAATGTTATTGCCGATAAATCACTGGATGTTGCGGGCGGTAATTGCGCTAACGGGTCGAATGTGCAGGTTTATGAAGGTAATCATACCTATGCCCAGGCTTGGAGAATTTCTAAGAAAGGGTCCTCTTATTCTATTGAGAATTCGATTACCGGCATGGTGCTTGATGTTGCTGGTGGTTCAAAAAAAGCGGGTGCTAATGCGCAGCTATATGATTCGAACAACACACAGGCCCAACGATGGAAATTTGTCCAGAATGCTGACGGATCGTATTCAATTCGTTCTGACTGCAATGGTTTATTTCTTGATGTTGCCGGTGGAAGCTCAAAAAATGGAGCTAATGTCTGCCTTTATACGTCAAATGGCACTAAGGCGCAAAAATGGAGGGTCGAGCGCGTCACTCAACCTGTTAAAGACGGCTCCTATCGTATTTCTACCGCTCTGTCGGATAAAACGATGATTGACCTTTGGGGCGGATCTTTAGATAACGGAGCCGCTGTTCAAATCTACGAAGATAACGATTCGTCGGCTCAAGCTTGGAATGTTGTGTTCGACCAGAATACGGGCTATTATTCCATTTTCTCTGCGCTGTCTGGTCGTTCATTTGATATTCCTGGTGGTTCCAAGTCTTCCGGTGTGCGCATTCAGCAGTACTCATCTAATCGAACTCCGGCACAGCAATGGCGTCTTCTGCAGACTTCCGACGGTCACATTGAAGTTGTCTCGGCACTAACAGGTAAGGCGTTGGACGTTCCCGGTGGTTCTCTCTCTAATGGCAACCAACTGCAAATGTATCAGTTGAACCATACCAAGGCTCAAAAATGGACGTTCAACACGTCTCCAATAGATCATTCTGGTTCTTTTCAACTTAAGACAACTGTTGACGAATTAGGTGTTCTTGACGTTTCCGGTGGGTCAAAGGATTCCGGCGCTGCATCGCAGCTTTGGAGCTCAAATCTGTCTCTGGCGCAGAAGTGGGTGCTTGAGCGTCAAGATGATGGCTCGTATACCTTTAAAAATGCTAACTCGGGGCTGTATTTGACGGAAATCGCGAAACGTGGAATCGAATATCGTAAAGAGCCTTCGGGTCGTTCATACTGGATCCTGGATGCTAGCTTAAACGGGGGATATCGTATTAAAAACAAACAGTCCGGCAGATGCATCGATCTTTCCGGTGGATCGAGCGCTGCTGGTAACAGTGTTTCTACGTACTCGTGTAACGGAACCAAGGCCCAATCGTGGTTGCTCGTCCCATGCAATTTGATTGAGAATGGTGACTACTATCTGCTAAACCAGAGTGGCACCAGGCAAGTTCTAGATGTTCCGAACGCTTCGTCTGACGGGGGACTTGCGCTTCAGACGTACGTTTTCAATGGCTCGGCGGCTCAACAGTGGCATCTCGAGAACACGGGCGGCGGTTTCTTTACCATTAAGAACATCAACTCGGGTTTGTGTCTTGATGTCCGCTCAGGCCGTGCCAAATCGGGGACCATTGTCCAGCAGTATGCCGAGAACGATACCAAAGCTCAGTCTTGGAAGTATGTTCCCACTTTCAGCGGTGGTTATATCCAGTCTGCGCTCGGTGACTATGTGCTGTCGACCAAGCGCGGTGCCGAATCGGGCGTGCTCGCTATTATTTCTATCGACAAGACAACTCCGCAGTCCGAATGGGAGTTTAGGAATGTTAACAATCCCGGCGATCTTGTCATTTCGCATAGTGCGGCTGCGTCAGAGTACAATCTGAGTCTTCGCTCGGACTCGCTTGAAATTGGGATGACCTTTGATCGTTACGGCAATGCGCACTTTGCGCTTCCGTCTGGTTTTGACCTTAACTCTTCTCAGCTTGTATACAGCGGCGGGCCGGAGACGTCTATTACCGTAGGAGCCTACTCTGTTAGACTTATCGTGGGGTCTTCGGTGGCGTTGAGCGATCTTGGCCTGACAAGCAGTGTGAACTCTGATAGTCCGATTGCCGTTCGATCCGCCCTTGATGCGGCCGATTTGTTCATGTTTGACATTAAGCAGACCGCTGGCGTGGCATCGATGTTTATTAGCAGCGACGATCCGGTCAATTATGGGCGTGGCTACATCGAATCGAGTGGAGACCATACTGCAGTTGCTACCGGTTCCATGAAGCTTGTTGACGCCTCCGGCGTCTCCGTGTATGACGGCGCACTGTCTCAGATTAAGGGTCGCGGCAACAGTACATGGATGATGGACAAGAAGCCATATCAGATCAAGCTCGATAAGAAGACTGACCTTTTGGAGACAGGCGACAAAGCGAATAAGAATAAGACCTGGGTGCTTTTGGCAAACGCCTATGATGGAACTTCGATGCGCAATGCTGCGGCATATTCGCTTGCGTCTGCATTGGGAACCCATGCGCCGATTGAGTATCGTGCCGTTGATCTGTATTACGACGGACAATACCGCGGCGCTTATATGCTCTGCGAGAAGGTCCAGATCAACTCCGGTCGCGTGGATATCGACAACCTTGAAGACGCTAACGATGCCGTTAATGGCGGGGCAAGCTGTCAGCTTGTCGAGGGGGTTAACTCTTACGGTAATCGAATGAAGTACGCTGAGGGTCTGCATAATCCCGCCGACATCACGGGCGGCTATCTGATTGAGTTTGATCAGGAGCGCTATGTGAATGAGGACGCCTGGTTTAGCGTAGATTCGGGAAACGGCGTACTGTACTTTGTGTGCAAGTCGCCTGGTGTTTGGACCGAGGATGAAGCTGACTATTTGAGTTCTCGTTTCCAGGAATTCTTCGATTGCATTCGCAACGGAGGTGTCAATCCTGAGACGGGAAAAACGACGGCGGATTACTGCGACATTGATTCTCTTGCGCGCCTTTACTGGCTCAATGAGATTACCAAGTGCGTTGACGGTTTTAATTGCTCATCAACGTATCTGTTCAAGAATTCTGATGCCTCTGGCGACTCGCGGTTTGTTTTCGGTCCAGCCTGGGATTTTGACTTGGCGATGGGAAACGCTCTTTCATTCCAGTCAAGTGACAGTTGCTTGTCGCCGCAGGGTTGGCTTACGCGCAATGCTGTTTTAGGCTCACGTCTGCTGCAGGATCCGACGGTTCGCGCTGCTGTTGATGCCGTCAAGCAAGAAGTGCTTGACGAAGCCCGGGGGTGCATCAATGGGCAGGATTACCTTGCGTATGAGTCTAGTGTTGCTACCTCTGTGAACATGGAGTCTATGTTGTGGGGTGTCTCTTCTGAGTCTACCGATGATGTACGCGCATGGCTCAACAGTCGTCTGGATTGGCTTGAGACGGCGCAATAGGGCTTTAGACTGATTTTTTACGTCCGTGTTTAGGGTTCTGTTGTTTTATTGGCTATCTATTAAGGTCGTTCGACTTACGTCGGGCGGCCTTTTCTGTTGGTGAGTAACTCATGGGCTGGGTCGTTTGCTTGAACGCCCCGAATTAGGGCATCGGGGTGCGCTTGATTGCTCCACATATAAGCCCGGCACAGCATTCGCGCTGTACCGGGCATTCTGTTTGCTTATGGTCGCTAGCTAATGCGCCTTTGTTTCTACACCTCAGTCGGCTCCACGCCAAGCTCGTTGCGGACGAGCTCGAAGGCGGCGGCGATGGCCTTGTCCATGTCGTAGTACTTGTAGCCGCCCAAGCGACCGGCGAAGATCACGTCGCCCTCCTGTGCCGCCAGCTCCTCGTACTGCTTGTAGAGCGCCTCGTTCTTGGCGTCGTTGATGGGGTAGTAGGGCTCGTCACCGGGCTTCCAATCGGCCGGGTACTCGCGCGTGATGACGGTCTTGTCCTGCGTGCCGAACTCAAAGTGCTTGTGCTCGATGATGCGCGTGTAGGGAATCTCGCGCTCGGTGTAGTTGACCACGGCCACGCCCTGGTGGTCCTGCTCGTCGAGCGTCTCGGTCTCAAAGCGCAGGCTGCGGTACTCGAGCGCGCCCAGCTTAAAGTCGTAGAACGCGTCGATGGGGCCGCAGTAAATCGTCTTGGCGGCGATATCGGGCACGGCGGCGATCAGGTCCTTGTACTCCACGCCGCAGCGGACTTCGATACCCTCGAGCATGTTGGCGACCATCTTGGTGTAGCCGCCCATGGGGATGCCCTGGTAGCGGTCGTTGAAGTAGTTGTTGTCGTAGGTAAAGCGGCAGGGGAGACGCTTGATGATGCTCGCAGGCAGGTCCTTGCAGTCGCGGCCCCACTGCTTCTCGGTGTAACCTTTCACGAGCGTCTCGAAGATATCGCGGCCGACGAGCGACAGCGCCTGCTCCTCGAGGTTCTGCGGCTCGCCGATGTTCTCGGCGGCCACCTGCTCGGCGATCTTGGCCTTGGCGTCCGCCGGCGTGACGACGCCTGGCCACATCTTGGCGAAGGTGTTCATGTTGAAGGGCATGTTGTACATGTTGCCGTGGAAGTTGGCGACCGGCGAGTTGACGTAGTTGTTGAACTCGGCGAAGCGGTTGACGTAGTCCCAGACATCCTTCATAGAAGTGTGGAAGATATGCGCGCCGTAGCGGTGGACCTGGATGCCCTCGACGTCCTCGGTGTAGATGTTGCCGGCGATGTGGTCGCGGCGGTCGATGACCAGGACCGACTTGCCGGCGCGCTTGGCGGCATTGGCAAAGACGGCACCCGAAAGGCCGGCACCGACGACAAGGTAATCGTACTGGGACATGGATATGCTCCTTTGTATGTCAATTGGACAGTTACAAATGATTCAGGACAAACGCCATTGGCTCATTTGCCCCAAAGATTAGTGTAGCAGATGCTCTTTCAGCAGCTCCAATGCATGGGCGTAGCCTGGTTTCCAAATGACGTTAGGACTCGCTATTCCGCCCTCAGGCACTCGGGCAAGACGTTTGCAACTGCATCCATTGCCTGTGGCTTCAGGTACTGCTCATTGAGCTTCGCCTTTTTGTAAGCATAACGAGTGTCTGCCGAGTATTTGACCAACACATCGGTGAAGAACCGCTCCCAGCTCAGGTAGTCGCGGCTTTCGATGTAGCTCGAGGGGTCCTCAAGTATCTTTGGAATGTCGTTGTTGGGGATGAGGCCGGATTGCAGAAGCGTCCACTCAAATGATTCCGGGAGGAACAAGCGAACGTTCTTGTAAACGCGCTGTCCCAGCACCTTTTCGATGTAGGGGCCAAACGCTGCGCCGTCTCCAATGGCAAGAACGTTTTGCTCGGGGCATTCGTGAATCGTTCGTTTTAGGTTTGCTACGCCGGTAGCGGTGTAGCAGGGGATTCCCAGTCGGTTGCAAAGGGCGCTGTAGAATTGATAACCAGACTTGCTATCCTCGACAATTACGGCATCGGGATTGTCGAAACCTACGTTAAGGTCCTGATACAGCATACTTGCCGTGTGGTCATATAGCGGCTTGGTCACCGAGTAGAAGCGCCTGTCGCTCTTGCGGCCATTGATCGTCTTGCTTGTGGTGTTGACCAGTTTTAGGATCTCGTCGACGCTGTAGGGGAGCTCGTTGGCGTCGCGACGAGATATCAGAACAAAATAGTTGGACGAGCCGTTGGCGGCTTTGGCGAAGTCCTTTGAGTAGATAAACTCGTTACCCTCATCTAGAAAGACGATTGAATCTTCGATGATCGACAGCTCGCGCTTCCAGCGTCTGCCAGAAAGCGTTTCGCAAGGTACATCGCAGCTGAGTGCAACGCCGCTTTCCGGTCCTCGGTCGTTGTAGTCGCGAATCATCGAGATGAGCGTCGTTTTGCCCGTGCCGCTGTTGCCGCGTATGAAGGAAATATTTCGTTTAAACGTGAGCGTGTATTTGACCTTTGCACGCTCTACGACAACGGTGTGCGTTCCCCTCATTACTCATCAACATCCAAAAAGTCATTCGTGGCGCCGACAAACTCCTGCATGTTCCTGACGATGCGGCCATCGTTTTCAATGCGGATTTCAAAGTTCTTCCAGGGGAATTTCATGATGTGGTAAAGGGTCACCAGCACATCCTGTTCTTTGCCGATCTTGAGTAGCCAGCGGGCACAGTTGTCTCCGCAGGTGGATGCGTTAAACACCATATTTGGGAGATTGCGCACCAGCAGCAGCGTCTTAACGCCGCCGGACAGTTCGAGTGGAGTGATTGAGCCCAGCTGCTTGCTTACGATGTTGTGGGGACCGATGAGCTCTGATCCGTCCACGCGTTTAATAATCTGTGCGGCCATGGGGTCTTCGAACCATGAGTCCAAGTATGAGTTCCTAAAATAGGTTTCGGTATCGTAGATGGAACCGGGGTAATCCCCCAGGTGAATGCTCAGCATGTGGGTCTCCAGACGTAGTGTGACTGCAACGATTATATGCCAGTAATAAAATACCGGCAGCAGCGAGGTCGCTGCTGCCGGCGCTGGCATTATTAGCGTGTTAATCGCGTTGATGGATTTGCTCGCGAGGTTACTTTTCGAGACGCTTCCTCAGCAGCTCCAGCGCGTGAGCGTAGCCCTGGAGTCCTTCGCCGGTGATGGTGGCGAAGCAGGCCAGGTGGGCGTAGCTCACCTGGCGGAAGTCCTCGCGCGTCTCGACGGCGCTAATGTGGACCTCAACGGCGGGGATGGCGACGGCTTTGAGGGCGTCCAGGATGGCCACGCTGGTGTGCGTGTAGGCCGCCGGGTTGATGACGATGCCGTCGACCTTGCCGTAAGCCTCCTGGATCTTGTCGACGATGCTGCCCTCGTGGTTGGACTGGAAGACCTCGACCTCGTCAAAACCCTGTGCGGCTCCCGCCTCCTGGCAGATCTGGACCAGGCGGTCGTAGTTGTCGCTGCCGTAGATGCCCGGCTCGCGAATGCCGAGCATGTTGAGGTTGGGGCCGTTGATGACGAGTGCTTTCATGGTTGCTTCCTTTGCGGTCTGGTTGGTGGCGGGGCTTGCTGTCTGCGGCATTTGCCCAGATAAAACCTGCCAAAATAAACCTGTCCCTTTTTGGCAGGTTTTAGAGGGTGTCGAGGAGGGCCTGGGCGGTGTTGGCGGCGCAGTCGCGTGAGTCGATGATGTAGTCGGCCCAGGCGCGGTAGCGCGGCATGCGCTGCTCGGCGAGCTTGTCGATGCCGTCGCGGGCGGTGATGGGGCGACCCTTGTGGGCAAGCTCGTCGAGCTTGCGGTTGAGCATTACGATCTGGCTGTTTTGGTGCAGCAGCGGGTAGTTCTCGTCGCGTGTGACCACGCCGCCGCCGGTGGAGAGCACCAGGCCGCTTCGCTTGGAGATGTCGGACAGCGCTGCCGTCTCCTGCTCGCGGAAGGCTGCCTCGCCGCGCTCGACGATAAAGTCGGCGCAGGGCATGCCCAGACGCTCCTCAAGCGCGCGGTCCAAGTCGATGTGCTCGCGGCCCGTGAGCTGGGCGATCTGCTCGCCCACGCGGGTCTTGCCCGAGCCCGGCATGCCGATGAGCGCGATGTTCTGCTCGCGGCGAGACAAGCGCTCCGTTACGTCCAGGATGCGCTCGCGCGGGGTGACTTGGCCGGTGTAGCGCTCAACGGCCTGTGCCGCTTGGGCCACGAGCATCAGCAGGCCGCCGATGCAGGGGATGCCGCGGCGCTCGGCCTCGAGCATGAGTCCCGTGCGGGCGGGATTGTAGACAATGTCGATGACGCCCTCGAGCGCATCGAGCCCTTCGAGCGTGCAAGGCGCGTCGGGGCAGTGAGGGAACATGCCGGCGGGCGTGCAGTTGACGAGCAGCGCCGCGTCGGACTGCTGTGCGATGTTCTCGTAGTTGACTTCACTCGTGCGGCCGACAGGCACAACGACGGCGCCCAGGTCGCCGAGTACCATGCTTGCTGTGGTGCCGGCACCACCGCTGGCACCGAGCACGAGGACCTTCTTTCCGGCAACCTCTACGCCCAGCTCCTCGACCAGGCACTGAAACCCAAAGTAGTCGGTGTTGTCGCCGTGCAGGCGGCCGTCGGGTAGGCGCGTGATGGTGTTGACGTTGCCAATGCGCTTGGCCAGCGGACTCAGCTCGTCCAGGTAGTCCATGACGGCGCGCTTGTAGGGGATGGTCACGTTGGTGCCCTCCCACTCGTCGCCCGTCATAAAAGCCGCGAGGTCCTCGGGCTCGCGCTCAAAGCGCACATACTCCAGCCCCGCGAGCTCCTTGTAGATGGTCGGGGTGTAGCTGTGGCCCAGCACGCGGCCCAGCACGCCGTAGGGACGGGTTGCAGCGGTATCGGTCATCTAGAGCACCTCCGTGTAGCTGCCAAAGTAAGTGAAGCTTTCGCACACGTCATCGATGGAATCGAGCAAGTCGTCGAGGGCCTTGCTGCCAAAGGGGCAGTCCAGGTCAAAGTAGAACATAAACTCAAAGTCGTGCCCGGGGATGGGGCGGCTCTCAAGCTTGATGAGGTTGATGTTGAGCGCGTAGAAGCGCTCGAGCACGCGGTAGAGGGCACCCGGCTCATTGGCCGTGGTGATCATGAGCGAGGTACGGTTGGCACCGGGATAGACGCGCGGCTCGCGGCAGATGACAACAAAGCGCGTGTAGTTGTTGTCCGAGTCCTGGATGTTGGGCTCCAGTACCTCCAGACCGTAGAGCGCGGCGCAGCTGCGCGAGGCGATAGCGGCGACGTCGGTGCGATCGGAGTTGGCGACCATCTCGGCCGACATGGCCGTGTTGGGGTACTTGGTGGCGTGCAGGCCGTGGGCCTCGATAAAGCCGGCGCACTGGGCGATGGCCTGGCCATGGCTGTAGACCTCGCGCACGTCGGCGAGCTTGGTGCCGGGCTTGACGAGCAGGTTGTGATCGATCTTGAGCCGCAGCGAACGCACGATATGGAAGTCGAACTGTGCAAGAAGATCGTAGACGGCGTTGACCGAGCCAGCGGTTGAGTTTTCGATGGGCAGCACGCCAAACTCGCAAAAGCCGTCGCGCACGGCGCGCATAACGCCTTCAAAGGTCTCAAAGAACGCAATATCGGGCACGTCGAAGAGCTTGCACGCGGCGATCTGGCTGTAGGCGCCTTCGACGCCCTGGCAGGCGACGGTGGCCGTCTGGGGGAAGGGCGTGTCAAAGGCCGTGGCCGTGGCATGGGCCTTTTGCGACACGGTGATGCCCTTGAGCTCGTTGATGTAGCGCTGCTGCTCGGCCTTGCTCATGCTCATGAGAAGGCGGAACAGGGTAATGGTCTGGGCCTCGTAGCGCTCGGGTGCTCGGCTGGCGAGGTTGTTGAGTTTGGAGCGCTCGCGGGCGGGGTCAAAGACGGCCTTGCCCATCTCGATTTTTGACTTGGCGACCTCGGTGGCAATGTCCATGCGCTCGACAAAGCTATTGAGGAGCGTGGTGTCGATGCCATCGATGGCCTGGCGAATATCGGCAAGGTCCATGGAGACCCCTTTCGTGAATCGTTGCCTGGGGTAGTTAATTTGGGACGGGGCTTTTTTAGCTACCCTTTGACTGGCGGCGAATCGATGGGTGCCGGGGCAAATACTCACTGGCATATGGGGGTAGCTAAAAAAGCCCCGTCCCAAATTAGCTACCCTCGGGGTGGGTGGGCTAAAGCTGGGCGGCGTCTTCTAGGAGGGCGTCCCAGATGGCGAGCGCTGCGGCTGCTTCGGCTACGGGGACGGCGCGCGGGACGATGCAGGGGTCGTGGCGGCCGTGGACCGAGAGCTCCGCATTTTCCATGGCGTCCATGTCCACGGTCTGCTGCTCGCGACCGATGGAGGGCGTCGGCTTTACGGCCATCCGCCACATGACGGGTGCGCCGGTGGAGATGCCGCCCAGGATGCCGCCGGCGTTGTTGGACTCGACCGCAATCTCGCCGGTCTCGGCATCTATGCGGTACGGATCGTTGTTCTCGCTGCCGCGCATGGCGGCCACGGCAAAGCCCATACCAAACTCCACGCCCTTTACGGCGGGAATGCCAAAGGCGATTTGCGCGATGCGGTTCTCGATGCCGTCGAACATGGGGTCGCCTATGCCCGCGGGAAGGCCGTAGATGCCGCACTCCACGATGCCACCGATGCTATCAAGCTCGTCGCGTGCGGCGAGAATCTCCTCGCGCATACGGCCGGCAGCTGCCGCGTCGATGCACGGTAGGTCGTTCGAAAGGATCGCCTTGCGGTCGGCCTCGCGATAGACCATATCGTCCATGGGCAGGTCGGAGATGCCGCCGATCTGCGCGACGTGCGCCA
Organism: Collinsella sp. HCP28S3_G2; assembly: GCF_052065125.1. Lineage (NCBI taxonomy): Bacteria > Bacillati > Actinomycetota > Coriobacteriia > Coriobacteriales > Coriobacteriaceae > Collinsella > Collinsella sp. HCP28S3_G2. Next base: position 90,528 of record NZ_JBQHUO010000007.1, on the reverse strand, counting down.
TCACCTTGATACCGCGGGCCTCGAGCGCCTGCAGTGCAATGCCGCCGGCGATGCATAGGGGGGCCGTTAAGCGGCCGGAGAAATGCCCGCCGCCGGCGACGTCGTGCATGTTGTGGTACTTCACGCGCGCGGGGTAGTCCGCATGGCCCGGACGGGGCTTGCGGCGCAGCTCGGAATAGTCCTTGGAGCGCGTGTTGGTGTTCTCAATGATCGCAGCGATGGGCGCGCCGGTGGTGTGCCCATCGACCACACCGGCAATGATGTGCGCGGCGTCGGCCTCGCGGCGCTTGGTCGCGGTCTCGTCGCGACCGGGGGCGCGACGGTCCAAAAACGCCTGCAGCTGCTCCTGGTCAACGGCGATACCTGCCGGAATGCCGTCGAGCGAGCAGCCGATGGCGGGGGAGTGCGACTGGCCGAAGATGCTTAAGTGCAAAACGTTGCCAAAGGTCGAGGACATGCTATTCCTCCTCGAGCGTGACCTTGCCGCCCAGCAGGCGGTAGTGGTCAAAGAAATCGGGATAGGACTTATTGACGGCCTCGGCGCCGTGGATCACAACTTCGCCGGTGGCACGGCTCGCGGCGATAGCGGCCATCATGGCGATACGATGGTCGTTGTGCGAATCGACCTCGCCGCCGGTAAAAGCGTCGACGCCCTTGATAATGAGATCGTCGCCGGCAATGCGCACCTGCGCGCCCAGCGTGGTGAGCTCGCGGGTGGTGGTGGCCAAGCGGTCGGATTCTTTGATGCGCAGGCGGGCACAATCGCGGATGAAGGTGCGGCCTTGTGCCAGCGAGGCCACGGCCGAGATAACGGGCACCAGGTCGGGGATGTCGTGCGCGCTCATCTCAAAGCCGGCGAGCTTATCGGACTGCACGGTGGCGGCGTTGGTGGAGCGCACGATGCGGGCACCAAAGCGCGAAAGCGCGGCAAGCACGTTGCGGTCGCCCTGCGCGGAGCTCAGTGATACGCCTTCCACAGTGATGGGGTCGGAGCCGATGGCGCCGGCACACAGCCAAAAGGCGGCGTTGGACCAGTCGCCCTCGACAGCCACGTTGCCAGGCGTGCGGTACGAGCCGCTGCTCACGCGGAAGTTTGTGACCTCGGGCTTGCCATTCTTGGCGGGGATGCGCTCGACGTTGACCTCGACGCCAAACGCCTTCATGGCCTGGATGGTCAGGTTGATATAGGGACGGCTCTCGATAAGGCCGGTCACCTGCACACAGGAGGGCTGGGCCAGCAGCGGGGCTGCCAACAGCAGGCCCGAGATGTACTGTGAGCTCACGTTGCCCGGCAGGATAAATGTGCCCGGGCGCATGCGGCCACTTGTCTTGAGCGGAAAGCCGCCCAGGCCCTGCAGGTCGCAGCCGGCGGCAATGATTTCGTCGGAGAGCGGGGAGAGGGGACGTGCGCCCAGGCGGCCCTGGCCCACAAACGTGGCCTCTGCCCCCAGCGCGCAGGCCACGGGCAGCATAAAGCGGAGCGTGGAGCCGCTCTCGCCGCAGTCGAGCGTGCCGCCGGCAAGTGCCTTGAGCAGGCCGAACTCAACACTCTTCATAGTGGGATGGACTTGGAAGCCATCCTCGACGGTCTCGATGCGGGCGCCGAGCGCCGTGAGGCAGCGCACCGTGGCCTCGATATCGGCGCAGGTGGTGTTGCAGGTCACATGCGTCTCTCCGTTGGCAAGGGCGGCGCAGATGATGAGGCGGTGCGCCATCGACTTGGACGCGATGGCGGGGACGGTGCCCTTGAGTGGGGACGGAGTGATGCGGGCTAGCATGCGGAGGCGTCTCCCTTCTGGCCGAGGCCCTCGGCAATTAAATCATGGAAGGTGGAAAGCGGCGTGCGGTCGATGCTGCAGCGGCCAATGTCGTGCGGAATTACCAAGTCGATGGTGTCACCGGCTCGTTTTTTGTCGTGCAGTGCCTCGGCAAAGATGGCGTCGGCGGAAAGCTCGCAGCGGGTCTTGAGACCGTGGCGTGCGCAGAGCTCCTCGATGCGGCCGGGCAGCTCGGCGTCGCAAATGCCGTGCAGGGCTGCGGCACGCGTGATGATACCTATGCCGATCGACACGCAGTTGCCATGTCCCAGCTCAAAGTGCTCGCAGGCCTCGACGGCGTGTCCGGCGCTGTGTCCAAAGTTGAGCAGCTTGCGCTGGTTGGTCTCGCGCTCATCGGCGACAACCACGGCGCGTTTAATGTCGATATTGCGGGCGATGATGAGCGCCACACGGGCAACGTCGCGGTTGAGGAGCTCCAGCGTGAGCGGGGTCTTCTCCAACTCGGTGAAAAGCTCGGGGTCGGCGATCACGGCGTGTTTGACGACCTCTCCGCAGCCGTCGGCGAACTGCTCGGGCGTGAGGGTGGCGAGACACCCCACGTCGGCAATAACAACACTCGGCTGCCAAAAGGCGCCGGCCAGGTTTTTGCCGGCAGCTAGGTCGATGGCCGTCTTGCCGCCTACCGACGAATCGACCATGGCGAGCAGGCTCGTGGGAATCTGCACAAACTTGCAGCCGCGCATGTAGGTAGCGGCCACAAAGCCGGCCACGTCGCCTACAACGCCGCCGCCGAGTGCCACGATCACGTCGGAGCGCGAAAGCTCGTGCTCGGCCACAAACTCCAAGATGTTGATGTAGGTCTCGGCGCGCTTGTGGGCCTCGCCGGCCTCGAAGGTGCAGACACTCACCGTATAGTCCGCAGCCTCCAGGCTCTGCTTGACGGGCATTTGGTAGAGCGGGCCCACGTTGGTGTCTGTCACAATGACGGCGCGCGATCCGCCGGCGGTGGCGCGCACGAGCGGGCCCGCCTGCTCCAGCAAAAACGTGCCGACGTGCACCTGGTAGGGGCGTGCGGTGTCGATATCGATGGTAATCGCCATAAGCTTTGGTCCTTTCGACCTGGCGTGATAGGTGGTCTAGTGGGTGGCCTCGTCGTCGAGCGCGCGCTTGATGCGGTCGCCCTCGGCAAGGAGATTCTCAAGATAACGCTGGTCGCGGTCCTTGAGCGCGCGGCTGTAGGCGCCAAGCGACTCGATCAGATGGTCGATCTCAAAGGCAAGTGCGTCGGCGTCGTCAATCATGAGCTCGGACCACATTTGCGGGTTGAGGTGCGCCACGCGGGTAAGGTCGCGGTAGCTACCGGCCGAAAAACCGTGGTGAACCTGGGCAGTCGGGCTTTTGACGTAGGCGTTTGAGACGACGTGCGCGAGCTGGCTCGTAAAGGCGATCACGCGGTCGTGTTCGGCGGCGGTGGTCACGCTGAACTTGCCAAACCCTAAGGGGCGCACCATCTCGCGCACCTGGCCTAAAAGCTCCAGCTTGAGCGCATCGTCCACCGCGGGCGGCACGAGCACGAGTGGCGCGCCCTGGAACAGGTCGGCACGGGAGTGAGCGTAGCCCGAGTACTGGGTGCCCGCCATGGGGTGCGCGCCCACAAAGTAAAACCCGTACTCGCGGGCGAGTTCGAAGGCACGCTCGCACACGATGCCCTTCACGCCCACGGTGTCAATCACCACGGGCCCCATGATGGCCTCGGTATCGGTGGCATCGGCGAGTGCTTGGGCGTGCGCCTCGAGCCACTCGATGCAGGCCTCGGGGTAACAGGCCAGCACGATGATGTCGCACTCGCCGAGCGTCTCGTCGTTGAGCTCGCCGGCGACGGTGCCCATGCTGGCGGCCGTCATGACGTCATCGTCGGGGTCCCAGGCCAGCACGCGGACGCCCGCCTGCGCATAGCCGCGGGCAAAGCTGCCGCCGATCAGACCCAGGCCCACAACGCCGGCGCATTTGGGGCCGCCCTGGTTAACGCGTGCGTTTCTTACCGTACCCATGGGCTACTCCATGGTCTCTTGGCAGACGACCTCGCGGATGGCGCGGATACGGCGCATGGTGTCGTCGAACTGGTCGGGGGTGAGGGCCTGGGCGCCGTCGGACCACGCGCGGCTGGGCTCGTCGTGGACCTCGATCTCCAGACCGTTGGCGCCGCAGGCGGTCGCGGCGAGCGCCATGGGTTCAACGTAGCGGGTGTAGCCGGTCGCATGGCTGGGGTCGGCCACGACGGGCAGGTGCGACAGGTGGTGCAGCACCGGCACGGCGTTGAGGTCGAAGGTGTTGCGGGTGCGGGTCTCGAAGGTGCGAATGCCGCGCTCGCACAGGATGACGTTGTCGTTGCCCTCGCTCATGATGTACTCGGCAGCCATGAGCAGCTCGTCGACGGTGCCGGACATGCCGCGCTTGAGCAGGACCGGGGTCTTGGTCTTGCCTACCTCCTTGAGCAGGGGGAAGTTCTGGGCGTTGCGGGCGCCGATCTGCATGACGTCAATCTTCTTATCCAAGAAGACCTGCACGTCGCGCGGGTCCATGATCTCGGTGACGATCGGCATGTCGAGCTCGGCCGAGGCCTCGCATAGCAGGTCCAGGCCGGCGGGGCCCATGCCCTGGTAGGCGTAAGGGGAGGTGCGGGGCTTGTAGGCACCGCCTCGCAGCATCGTGGCGCCGGCGGCCTTTACGCGACGGGCGATGCGAATGAGGTTTTCGCCCTCGACGGAACAGGGTCCGGCGATGACCTGGAACTGGTCGCCGCCGATCTTGATGCCGTGGCCGCAGTCGATGACGGAGTCCTCGGGGTGAAACTTGCGGTTGGCACGCTTGAACGGCTCGGAGACGCGCTGCACACGCTCGACGACGTCCATGGACTCGAGCAGGAACGGGTCGATCTTGGTCGTATCGCCCACCAGGCCGATGATGGTCTCGTTCTCGCCGCGCGACACGTCGGTTTTGAGACCCTTCTTCTCAATCCAGCTGACGATGTGGCCGATGGCCTCATCGCTTGCGCTCCGCTTTAAAATTGCAATCATGGTGTGCCTCTCACCTCGATGGATAACCCTTGCAAAAACGGCCCGCAGTGCGAGCCGTATCATATGGTGCATGAGAGTTTATACTAATTATTTCACTTTTGCGTCCTAAAGTGAGCCGTTGCGCTTCGTCTCCCACGTAATTGCAGAGCTTTTTCTATTATGTTGTTAGCTCGTGGCGCACTTGGGTATAATGCCAACCGTTGGCCCTATTAGCTCAGGGGATTAGAGCGTCTGCCTCCGGAGCAGAAGGCCGTTGGTTCGAATCCAACATGGGGCACCATCGAACGTATGACCGTCCGAACCTCGCATGGTCCGGGCGGTTTTTCTTGTACCGACGCGACGTGATAGGACGTGGTATGGCAACGACGGATATCGAGCGCGGACTTTCGACCGCCGAGGTCGAGGAGCGCATTGCCGCCGGCAAGATCAACCGCAACATGGAGCTCAAGACCAAATCGGTTCGTGAGCTTATCATCGAAAATCTCTGCACGCTGTTCAATCTGATCAACGTGATTTTAGCGATTTTGGTCATTATGACCGGATCGTTTAAGAACCTGACGTTCCTGTTCGTGGTGTTCCTCAATACCGCCATTGGCGTCATCCAGTCCATGCGCTCCAAAAAGATGGTCGATAAGCTCACACTGCTGACCTCTAAGAAGGCCATCGCGGTGCGCGATGGTGCCGAGGTGGAGCTCGACTTGGACCAGATCGTGCTCGACGACATCATTCGTCTTGGGCGCGGCGACCAGATACCTGCCGACGCCGTGGTGGTATCGGGCGAGGCGCTCGTTAACGAAAGTCTGCTGACGGGCGAGAGCGACCTTATTAAGAAACAGCCCGGTTCCGAGCTCATGAGCGGCAGCTTTATAGACTCGGGCCTGTTGCGTGCCCGCGTGGTCCATGTTGGTGCGGATAACTATGTGGCCAAGATCAACAACGAGGCCAAGTACGTCAAAAAGGTCAATTCCGAGATCATGAACGCGCTCAACGCCATCGTGCGCTTTGCGAGCGTCATCATGATTCCGCTCGGTCTGGCCTTGTTTGCCTCGAGTGTGAGCGGGCTATGGGATGCCGCCGGTACGCCGGGCGATAGCGCGCTTTCGTGGTGCTTTTCCGAGCTGCTGGCCGGTCGCGTGCCTTCGTCGGCGCTGCTGTCCACGGTGGGCGCTCTTTTGGGCATGATTCCGCAGGGCCTGGTGCTGCTGACCTCGTCGGTGCTCGCGATTGCCACGGTGCGCCTGGCGCGCCGCAAGGTACTCGCGCAGCAGCTCTATTGCATCGAGACGCTCGCGCGCGTCGACGTGCTGTGCCTGGACAAGACGGGCACCATCACGTCGGGTCGCATGGAGGTCGAGGGCACTTATCCGTTGCCCGTTGAGGGCGTGGGCTTGGCCCCGGACGAGGCACCTGTCACCGTCGATACTGCTGTGCTCGATTTTGCGCTTGCCAATGTCGCGCGCGCGACCTCGGCTGATGCCAATGAGACCTGCCAGGCGCTGCTCAACTACTACGCCGACCGCCCGGTTGAGGTGTCCGAGCCGCTGTCGGTCATTCCGTTTTCGTCCTCCAAAAAGTGGAGCGGCGCCTCGTTTGCGCAGGGCTCCTATGTGATGGGCGCGGCGCAATTTGTGCTTTCGGAGCGTATCTTTGCCCAGGTCGAAAATCGTGTGGCCGAGCTTGCCGACACCTGCCGCGTGCTCGTGGTGGCCCGTGTGGACGGCTTTACGCCCGATGGCGATATGGTGGGCGAGGCCGAGCCCGTGGGCTTTGTGACCATTCGCGATGAGATTCGCACTTCGGCCGCCGAGACCATCGGCTACTTTAACGAGCAGGGCGTGACCCTCAACGTGATCAGTGGCGACGACCCGCGCACGGTGTCGTCGATCGCACGCGTGGTGGGCGTGCCGGGGGCGGACGCTTATGTGGACGCCACGACGCTCGATACGCCGTCCAAGATTGATGCGGCGGTGGACCGCTATCACGTCTTTGGCCGCGTGACCCCGCAGCAGAAGCGCGAGCTCGTGCAGGCGCTCAAGCGTCGTGGCCATACCGTTGCCATGACGGGCGACGGCGTCAACGATGTGCTGGCACTCAAGGAGGCGGACTGCTCCGTGGCCATGGCCGCCGGCTCCGACGCCGCACGCAACGTGGCCGAGATCGTGCTGGTCGATAACGACTTTGCCTCGATGCCCGCCGTGGTGGCCGAGGGCCGTCGCTCCATCAACAACCTGCAGCGTTCGGCCTCGCTGTTCCTGACCAAGACGCTGTTCTCGATGGGCCTGGCGGCACTGTGCATCGCGCTGCCGCCGTATCCCTTTGAGCCTATCCAGATGACGCTCATTAACTTCTTCTGCATCGGCGCGCCGGGCTTTGTGCTGGGCCTTGAGCCCAACAATGCCCGCGTGAAGGGGTCATTCTTGACCAACGTGCTCAAGCGCGCGCTGCCGGCGTCGGTTGCAGTCATTTTGGCCGCGGCGCTCGACATCTTTGTGGCGCGCGTGTTTGGCTTTAGCCAGCTCACGCTGTCGACCATGTGCCTTCTCACGTCGTGCGCGGCAAGCGTGAGCCTGATCTGGCGTATCTCGCAGCCGCTCACACCCTTGCGCGTGATGCTCTTTGTATTTGTCGTCGTCGGCATCTTGGTGGGCGTTATCGGATTCCCCGAGCTGCTGTCTATCGCCAACTTGTCGATGGGCGAGGCAATTATCCTTCTGGTGATTGTGGTCTTTACTTGCAGCGTGTTCTTTAAACTCGCCTCGATGATGGATTCGCTTAAGCCGCGTCGCCGTCATGCCGCCACTGGCTTTGGCCGCGGCGTGCGCGTTCGCTTGGGCCGCGGTGGCGGCAAGGTGAGCTCGACGGGCTCGACGGCCGAGCGTTTTGCCAAGCGCGTCGCCGCCGACATGGCGCAGCGCCGCGAGGAGCGTACGACCCGTGAGGCCGAAGCCCGCGCGCTCGAGGGCGTGGAAAAGACCCAGCCCAAGAAAAAGAAGGGCGCGGGCGCCAAGCGCTCGCGTGTGACCAAGTCCGCCCAGGGCATTAAGGTCTCGATGCCGAGCAAAAAGAAGAAGAAGTAACCGCACCTCACAGGGTAGCTAATTTGGGACGGGGCTTTTTTAGCTACCCGGCTGATGACGCGATCTATTTGGCCGTTTGGCGGCCAGGGCAGCTAAAAAAGCCCCGTCCCAAATTAGCTACCCTGCGATGTTGAATTGGTGCCCTGTGCCTTTAGGGGCGTAGCGATGTTATGCTCTAACCTCGAAGGTTCGAATGATTCCGAAAAGAGGCTGCCGTGATTTGCCCGCATTGTCTCAAGACCATAGAGGACGGCTCCTCGTTCTGCCCCTATTGCAATACCTATGTTGGCCCGGGCGATGGCCCCGAGCACACCGAGTTTGTGTTCTGCGAAGGCTGCGGTGCCCGTCTGTCGCCTCATGACCGTACCTGTTCCAAGTGCGGGCGCCCTGCCCCGGGCATTCTCTCCGAGGATGCGGCCGCATCCGACCTGGCTGCTGGGCGCACGGCTGGTTTTCCCCGCCTGACGCAGGAGCAGATCGATACCGAGGTGCCCCATGCGCCGGCCTCTGCCGCCGCGGTACTTTCCGATGCCGCCGATCCCAATGAGACCTGCGTGCTGCCGGCTTTCGACAGGGATTTTGGCATTTCCAAGGTCGATATCCCGCTGCCGGTGTCCCTTCGTGACGACGCTCAGTCCAAAAATCAAAAACCCAAGCGCAAGGTGCATCCGGACGAGGATGCCTACCACAAGCACAAGCGCCGTATTCCCAAGCCGCTCATCGTCATCGCGTTGCTCGCTGCCGTGTGCGGCAGTGCCTATTGGTTTGTGACGTCGGACCCCATGGGCGTTATGCCGGGCTTTTACGACCAGTTTGGCCAGGCCGCCAAGACGACGTTCCCCTCGCGCCAGAAGGGCGAGGCTACCGAGGAAGAGACCAAGTCCGACGATACCGCCGAGGTGGTCCAGGAGGAGACCGTCCTTTCCGACGACCAGCTCTATACCAAGCTCGACGGTCTGTATCAGACCATCGTGTCGTATGGCGACGATGATCAGATCGGCGAGGTTGTCGACTCGTTTAACAGCGGGTACCTGCGCACGCCGCTCTCCACGCGTCAGGAGCTGTCGCAGAGCGCTTATGCCCTGCGCGACCAGATCAAAAATACCCAAGACGAGCTCAACAACCTTAAGGTGCAAGATGATACCGTCTACGCGGAGGATATCGAGCACCTCAAGCAGCTTGCCGAGTGGATGTACGAGCGCGTCGACATGATCTGCCAGAGCTGGGATATCTCGCTGTCCATTCCCGATGGCGAGTCGCTGAGCGCTCGCCAGAGTGAAATCTTGGCGCCCATCGCACAGGGCGGCAACAGCGCCCTTAACCAGTACGATGCCAATGTGAGCGCCTGGAAGCCGCAGCCGCGTTCGTAATTTGTTGCCCTCCGACGGCATAACCTGCGTGCGCAATTGATGGAAGCCCGTGCTTATTGCTACAATTCGTACAAATATGCTTTAAACGCACGAGGAAGGAACCGCATGTTTGGTTTTAAGAAAGAGCTTTATACGCCCGAGTACCAGCTCGCTGGTGACGAGTGTGCGATCATCGAGACGTCGAAGGGTACGATCAAGGTCAAATTTGACGGCGAGGGCGCTCCCATCCATGTGGCGAACTTCTGCGAGCTTTCCACCATGGGCTTTTATGACGGCCTTAAGTTTCACCGCTATGTGCCCGGCTTTGTGATCCAGGGCGGCGACCCCAATACCCGCGATATGTCCGGCGCTGACGTCGCCGCCGGCCTTGAGGGCCCCGACGGTATGCCCGGCACCGGTGGCCCCGGCTACTGCATCAAGGGAGAGTTTGCCACCAACCCGCGCAACAGCCATGTGGACGGCGCGCTTGCCATGGCGCGTTCCATGGATCCCGATTCCGCGGGCTCCCAGTTCTACTTCTGCCTGGGTGCCCAGCACAATCTGGATTCCGGTTACACCGTCTTTGGCACCACGGTCGAGGGCCTCGACGTGATTTCGCAGCTGCGTGCCGGCGACGAGATCGTCCATGTCGAGATCGTTCACGAGTAAAAGGGGACTTCCTTGAATAGCCAGCTGATTCAACAGGGTCGAGCCGCTTATCGTGCGGGCGACTTTTCTGCAGCCGCTCAGATGCTCGGTGCGGCAAAGACCCCCAGCGAGATCATGGGCGAGGCTGACCATCTGCGTGGCAACGCTCTGATGCACCTGGGTATGTATGCCGAGGCTGCCGAGGCGTACGCGGCTGCCCTCAACGACGGCACCTATGGAAAGCGCGGCGCGCTGCTCACCAACCGCGGCAAGGCACTCGCTGCCGTGGGTGACTATGTGACCGCAGCCCAGGCGTTCTCCGCCGCAACGCAGGATGCTTCCTATGCCACGCCGTTTAAGGCCTATCTGGGTCTTGGCAACGCGCTGTTCCAGTCGGGCGATTTCGCCAATGCAGGCACTGCCTTCCGCCAGGCCGCCATCGATGGCGCCAATCCAGCCCCCGCGGCCGCCCTTGGCGAACTCGGACGCTGCTTCATCAAGCTTGGCCGACCGGCGGACGCCGTGGAGACCTATCGCACCGCTATCGACTTTGCCGGTCCGCGCGATGACACGCGTGCGCTTAACGCGGGTATGGGCGAGGCGCTTTCTGCCGCGGGTCGTCCTTCCGAGGCGCTCGATGCCTTTAATGCCGCCACCGCCGACGGCATCTATCAGCTCACACCCGAGCAGGCCGATGAGCTTGCCCGCGTGCACGATTCACTTGCCGCGCTTTCGGCCCAGACCGCCATGGCCACGGCCCCTGCGCCCGCCATGGATACGACTGCTGTCGATTCGCTCGATCCCACGGGTGCCACTGGCCAGTTTATGCCCGATCCGTCCGACACGGGCTTCTTTACGCTGTCCGAGTCCGAGATGGTCCAGCAGGATCGTCAGGACCGCAAGCAGGCCAAGGTCCGTCGTCGCCATCGCCATACGGGCCTCAAGGTCTTCTTGGTTTTGCTTCTGCTGATTGTTCTTGCCGCGGGCGGTTTGGGCTTTGCCTACACGCGCGGCATGGGTATCCCCTCGCAGGAGTCCGTCATCACCGATCTGTTCCAGGCTGCCGGCGACGGTGATACCGCTAAGGCCGAGTCCTGCCTGGCCTCCAGCCTGTCCGAGGACGCCAAGGCGATGATTATCTCCTCGATCCCGCAGGGTGCCACCGTCTCCATCGAGGGCATGGATCAGTCCATGACCGAGACCACCGCGAAGGTGAAGGCTTCGCTGTCCAAGGGCGGCGAGCAGGAATATACCGTCAAATTCGTGCGCTCCGATAACCATATCGGCTGGGCGGTATCTTCGCTCGACATCGATTTCTCGGCCGCTGACAACCAGTAGTGACCTTATGAGATTTGGCGCTGCCCGGTGCTTCACCGCAAGTGAGGTGCCGGGCTTGCGCTAGTATGATGGGCTAGTAGTTTTCCAGCAATCATCCAACACATCAGGAGTTGCGTTGTTTTCTTTGATGGACATGTTCTTCGGTAGCTATGCGGGCGATCTAGCCATCGACCTCGGCACCGCCAATACGCTTGTCTCTGTGCGCGGCAAGGGCATCGTCATTCGCGAGCCTTCCGTCGTCGCTATCGACAAAAACGATGAGCGCATTCTTGCAGTCGGTATCGAGGCCAAGCGTATGCTTGGCCGTACGCCCGGCAACATTGTGGCCGTGCGTCCTCTTAAGGATGGCGTTATCGCCGACTTCGATGTCACCGAGGCCATGCTTCGCTACTTCATTGATAAGGCTTCCGAGAAGCGCTATCCGTGGACCCCTCGTCCGCGCGTCGTCGTATGCGTTCCCTCCGGTGTCACGTCGGTCGAGAAGCGCGCCGTGTTCGAGGCTACGATTCAGGCTGGCGCTCGCCAGGCCTATCTGATCGAGGAGCCTATGGCCGCGGCTATCGGTGCTGACTTGCCTGTCGAGGAGCCGACCGGCTCCATGGTCATTGACATCGGCGGCGGCACCACCGAGGTCGCCGTTATCGCCATGGGCGGTATCGTCGTGTCGCAGTCCATCCGTATTGCCGGCGACGAGTTCGATCAGGCTATCCTCACGCATGTTCGCGATGCCTACAATTTGGCCATCGGCGAGCGCACGGCCGAGGACATTAAGATTAAGGTCGGCTCTGCCGTGCCGCTCAAGGACGAGCTCGACGTCGAGGTCAATGGCCGCGACGTGATCACGGGCCTGCCCAAGACCGTGCGCATCGAGAGCGAGGAGATTCGTCGTGCGCTCAATAAGCCGCTCGACGAGATGGCCAAGGCCGTCAAGGACGCACTCGACGCCACGCCGCCCGATCTTGCCTCGGATCTTATGTACTACGGCATTCTGTTGACCGGCGGCGGTGCGCTGCTGCGCGGCCTCGACGTCCGCTTGCGCGATGAGACAGGCGTTTCGGTCAACGTGAGCCCCACGGCGCTCGACAACGTCGTAAACGGTTGCGCCCGCGTGCTCGAGGCCAACGCGTTTGACGGCGGTTTCGTCCAGACCAATGCTTAATTTCCAAAAGGTGGATTCCATTTGGCACGATCTTCGGGTTTCTCTTCAAATCTGAATACCAAGCGACAATCAACGGGTATGCGCCCGTTGATTGTTTTCAGCCTGATTTCTGTGTTGCTGCTCACGTTTTACATTCGAGAGGGCGAGGCCGGGCCGATACATGCCGTGCGCTCGGGCGTCACGACAATCACCTCTCCGGTGCGTTTCGTTGGCTCGGCGGTGGCGGCGCCATTCAATGCCATCGGCAACGTTTTCTCCAACCTCACCGCTTCGCAGGAGTCGCTCGACGACCTTAAGAAGCAAAACGAGGTCCTCACTTCCAAGGTCGCGGAGCTTTCCGAGGCCCAAAAGACCGCTGAGCGCCTTGAGGGTCTGGTGGGCCTGCAGTCGACCTATAACCTCAAGTCCACTGCGGCTCGTATTGTCGGAGCCTCGGGTGACGCTTGGACGTCGACCGTCACCATCGATAAGGGTTCTGCCGACGGGCTTACCATCAACATGCCCGTGACGAGCTCGGCCGGCGTCATCGGCCAGATTATCGAGGTTTCGGCCAAGACATCGACCGTGCGCCTGATTGGCGACGAGAACTCTGGTGTGTCCGCCATGGTGCAGGACACGCGCGCACAAGGCATGCTACAGGGCCAGCCCGATGGCACGCTGCGTCTTGAGTACGTGAGCGTCGACTCCGATGTTAAGGTGGGCGATATCATCGTGACCTCGGGCATCGGTGGCGTGTTTCCCAAGGGACTGCCGCTCGGCACCGTGTCTTCGGTCGAGAAGTCGGCTAACGACGTGTACTACACCATTGTGGTACGTGCGCAGACCACGGCCGAGAACAATGAGGAAGTGCTCGTCATTACCTCGCTCACCGATGAGCAGTCGGCTTCGGACGAGGACGTGAGCTCGGCCAATAGTGCCCCGCAGGGCACGTCGCGCGATGCCGCGACTCAGTCTAAGGACGAGAAATCGGATGATGATTCCGGCACGTCCGAAGCGTCCGATTCTGGATCGAGTGAATAGGGAGGCATGTCCATGGATCTACACGAGCAGGGGACTGGCTCCCGCGCCTTTGCAATCGCCGCTATCGTCTGCGTGCTGCTGCAGGCGGGACTGGCACCGCAAATCTCCATCGCGGGCGGTCGCGTCAACTTTATGATTATTTTGGTGTGCCTGAGCGTGTTTTCGGGCGACCCTACGCGTGCCGTCGTGTGCGGCTTTTGCAGCGGTCTGTTTTACGACCTTTCCGCCGCCGTGCCGGTGGGCGTTATGTCGCTGCTGCTGACCGTGGGCAGTTTTGCTTTGGTGCACAGCGCGGCTGGTCAGACGGGCGGCTCGCCGGGCGCGCGCGGCGTTACCGTGGGCGCCTTTGCGCTTGCCATCAACGTGGTCTACAGCATCATCTTGCTGTTTATGGGTCTGGAGACGAGCTTTGTGGTGGCCATCTTTGGGCACGCTCTGCCGTCCTCGATCCTGACGGGCTTGATTGCCATTCCGTTTTTGATGTCCGGCGCCGCTCCGCAGTCTGGCTATGGGTTCTCCGCGCGTGGTGGGCGTCAGACGGGCATGCGCTTTAAGCCCAAGACCCGTAAGCTCAAATAGGGGAGGCCTCAAGATGTCTTCCCAGTTGACGGTTGTTGTCGCCGGTATCGCGCTGGTCGTGGCCATTGTGGTCGCGCTGGTCATCATGCGCCGCGGCGACTCCCGCTTTACCTACGACACACAGCACGGAACGGCCCCGCGCGCCACCGAGGGCGAGGGCAATACGGCCGCCACGGCCTTCAAGGGCCGTTTTTCCATCCTCACCACGGGTGTGGGCGCCATGTTTGCCGCGCTTGCCGTTAAGCTGTGGGGCATGCAGATGGTCTCGTCGGACTACTACGACAAGCAGGCCAAGAGCAATCAGACCCGTACCGTTACCACCCCTGCCGTGCGTGGCCGCATCTTGGACCGCAACGGCGTCGCACTGGTGCAAAACCGCCCCTCGCTCGCCGTCGTCGCCTATCGCGATCTTGCCGACGACAAGGTGCTGGTGCGTCATCTTGCCAACGTGCTCGGCATGCCGTATGTCGCGGTGCTGCGCAACATCCAGGACAATTCCGAGGGCGCGCAGAGCCTGCATACGATCGCGACTGACGTGCGCCGCTCTACCGTCGCCTACATTCAGGAGCACGCCGGTGAGTTTCCCGGCGTGAAGATCGCCGAGCGCACCGAGCGCCAGTACCCGTATGGCGAGACCGCCTGCCATATTTTGGGCTATACCGGCACCATTACCTCCGAGCAGCTCGAGGCGCAGAACAAGAAGTCGTCGGACGGCAACGAAAGCGCGGCTGGCCAGATCTCGTATCAATCGGGCGATATTGTGGGTCAGGCGGGCGTAGAGATTTACTACGAAAATCTGCTGCAGGGCATTCGCGGTGAGCAGACCGTGAAAGTTGACGCCTCGGGTAACGTTACCGGTCAAGCCGGCGCCGTTCCCGCCAAGGCCGGTTCTGACATTAAGCTTACGCTCGATCTTAAGATTCAACAGGCCTGCGAGACGGCTCTGGCGAATGCCATTGAGCTTGCCAAGACTACGGGCCATAGCAATGCCGGCAACGGAGCCGTGGTGTGCCTCGACCCCAACAACGGCGAGATCTTGGGCATGGCAAGCGAACCCAAGTTTGATCCTTCTGTCTTTATCGGCGGCGTCTCCAACGATGTGTGGACCGAGCTTAACGATGACGAGGGCTCGCATCCGCTGCTCAACCGCGCCATTAGCGGCCAGTACATGTCCGCCTCGACCATCAAACCCCTCTCGGCGCTGGCTGGCCTCGAATTTGGCACGTACACTTCGAGTCAAACGACCAACTGCACGGGATATTGGACCGGCTTGGGCAAATCTTGGGGAAAGTACTGCTGGCTGCACTCCGGCCACGGCACGATGACGCTGCAGTCCGGTATCGCCAACTCCTGCGACCCCGTGTTCTACGATATGGGCAAGGCCTTTTTCTACAACGACCAGCATCCCGAAGGCCTGCAAGAGGTCTTTCGCCGTTGGGGCCTGGGCAAGACCTGCGGCATCGACCTGCCGAGTGAGGGTGCGGGCCGCATTCCCGATGCAGAGTGGAAAGAGTCGTACTTTACCGACGCCTCGGCCGAGGACCGCAAGTGGAATGCCGGCGATATGACCAACATCGCCATCGGCCAGGGCGACATTCTGGTGACACCGCTGCAGATGGCCTGCGCTTACATGGGTATTGCCAACGGCGGCAAACAGTATGTGCCGCATGTGTTCTTGTCTGCTGTCTCGCGTGATGGCGACGGCGATGCCTACAAGTACAACGGCAAGGGCAAAAAGAAGCGCCTTGAGGCCCAAATTAACAACGATGCCGATCTTGCGCTGGTCCGCAACGGCATGCACGATGTGATTTACTCGGCGTCGACATCGACCGCCGCGCACTTTAACTCCCTGACCCCTACGGTCTACGGCAAGTCCGGCACGGGCGAGAAGAGCGGCGAGGACGATTACGCGTGGTTTTGCGCCTACGCGCCGGCCGATGACCCCAAGTACGTGATCGCCACTGTCTTGGAACAGGGCGGTGGCGGCTCCGATACCGCGCTGCACGTTGTGCGCGATGTCCTCGGTGCGATTTATGACGAGCCCGACACGTCGACGGCCACGGGCGATTCCTCGGTTCGATAGGAGGTTGCGATGGACTTTTCGCCGGCGGACCTGTTCCGCTCAACCAAAACCGGCTCTCGCAGCAGCCTGGACCGCGTCAACAAGCAGATTTCCGCATCGCGCGGAACGTTTCGCCAAAAGGTGCACGTCGGCGTGCTGTTGGCGACTGTGGCGCTCGTCACCTATGGCGCCATTATTATCTGGTCCGCCTCGCAGTTTAAAGCCGACGCCTCGTTCTCGCGTCACCTGCTGGGTATCGGTATTGGCGCGGTGCTGGCGGTGCTCGTCTGGCGCACCGACCTGCGCGGCATTTCCAACTTTTCGACGGCCCTGCTCGTCATCGATCTCATCGTGATCTTCTCGCCTAAGATTCCGGGCCTGTCCTACACGGGCGGCTTGGGAATGACGGGTTGGATCAAGATTCCCGGTATCGGTTTAACATTCCAGCCCGTTGAGCTTGCCAAGCTCATCACCATCTTCTTTATGGCCACGCTTGGCTCGCAGTACAACGGGCGCATCGATACCGCTCGCGACTACATTAAGCTCTGCGGCATGCTGTCCGTTCCGTTTTTGGCCGTCGTCGCCATGGGCGATTTGGGCTCGGGACTGGTCGTGCTGGTGTCGGGCGCCATTGTCATCTGCATGAGCGGTGCGCGCCGCGAATGGGTGCTGTCGACTTTGGCTCTGCTCGTGGGTTTGGTGGCGCTCGTCCTGGCGCTCGATTCGGTCTTCGATTCGCTGCTCGGCCACGATGTGCTCATTAAGCAGTACCAGATGAATCGTCTGACGGTCTTCATCGATCCCGACAACGCCGATTCGGACGATGCGTATAACCTGCAGCAGTCGTTGATCGCGGTCGGCTCGGGCGGTTTCTTTGGTAAGGGCCTGGGGCATGCGACGCAGTCGGCCGGCGGCTTCCTGCCCGAGTTCCATACCGACTTCGTCTTCGCCTTTTTGTCAGAGACGTTCGGCTTCTGCGGTTCCTTTTTGTTGCTGTGCCTGTACGTGCTGCTCATCTTCTCGACGATTCGCGTCGCCTTTAAGTGCGAGTCTCTGTTTCTACGCTTGTCATGCGTGGGTATTGTCGGCATGTGGGCATTTCAGACGTTCGAGAACATCGGCATGTGCATTGGCATGATGCCGATTACCGGTATTCCGCTGCCGTTCATTAGCTTTGGTTCGTCGTCGATGATGATCCAGTTGTTGACGGTGGGTATCGTACAATCCATATGGCGGCATCGTTCGGGCGCCGCGTAACCGCTGGAGGGGTTTGCCATGAAGATTCCCGTGGAAAAGCTGACTCGCGCTTTTAAAATGGGCGCGACCACCAAGAGGGATTCCGATACGCCGGTGCGCGTTTCGGTCTACCTGGATTCGACCGCCTCGCGTTTTTTGGTCGAGACGGTGCGCGATGCCTTTGTGCCGCAGACGACGTCGGGTATTGTCCGCGTTGAGCGCCTGGGTGAGGAGCGAATCGTCCCCAAGACCGATACCGACGTGGTGCTGGTGCTTTCGTGCGGTTCCGACCGCCTTGAGAGTGCTGTACAGGAGCTCGTCATTGCCGGCGCGCCCGTGTGCGTGCTGGCCGAGTCCGCTGTCGAGGTGCCTTTTATCCAGGAGTCCACGCCCATGCTCGGCGTGGTAGCGGCCACCGATAAGACGTATCTGCTCGAGACACTCGCCCGCTGGATCCTGGACCGTACGGAAAAGGAGACGGCCTTTGCGGCGAACTTTGCCTTTATGCGCATCGCCGCCGCCAACCGCATCATCACCTCGTGCGCGCTTACCAATATGGCGACGGGCGCGCTGGTGTTTTTGCCGGGGGCCGATTATCCCGTTATGGCGCTGGCGCAGGTTGGCATGCTCTTTGAGCTTGCGGCCATCTTTGGACGCGGCATTAAGCCCGAGCGCGGCTACGAGGTCGCGGGCGTGCTTGCCGGCGGCTTGGTAATGCGCGCCGTCACTCGCGCCCTGGTAAAGCAGACGCCGCATATCGGCTTTGCCGTCAAGGCACTCTCCGCCGCCCTCGGCACCTATGGCATGGGTCGTGCGCTCGTGTCTCTCTACGAGCGCGATATCGACTACAGCCGTGCCAACGAGGTGGTTGCCGCCACGTTCTCGCGCGTCCGCGACCTGGTGACCACGGTTGCCGGCGCTACCCGTCCCATGAATCCTTTTGAGGATGCATCCGATCTCGCTGCTTAGGGGTTTCTTTTGCGCGTTCCATACCAAGACTGTTTTCATTTGATCGAGCCGCTGCTCGCGAAGGTCGAAAAGCCGAGTCGCTATATCGACCACGAGTGGGGTACGCTCTCCAAGGCCGATGCCGACTATCGTTGCTGCATGATTTACCCGGACGTGTACGAGGTCGGCCTGCCCAACCAGGGTATCGCCATCCTGTACAACATCCTTAACCAGGCCGAGGGCATCTCCTGTGAGCGCGGTTATGTGCCGTGGCCCGATATGGGCGATGCCATGCGCGAGGCCGGTATCCCGCTGCTGTCGCTCGAGGGCGCAGCGCCCGTGGCCTCGTTTGATATCGTCGGTATGCATGTGCCGCACGAGATGGCCGTGACAAACTTTCTCGAGGCGCTCGACCTCGCCGGCATTCCGCTGCTGGCTGCTGACCGCACCGAGGACGATCCCATCGTCGTCGCCGGCGGACCTTCGGTTTATAACCCCGAGCCGTATGCGGCCTTCTTCGATGCCATCCTGATTGGCGAGGGTGAGGAGTCGCTGCTCGAGATCTGCCAGTTGCATCGCCGCCTGCGTGACGAGGGTGTCCCGCGCGCCCAGATTGTCGAGCGGCTCGCGACCGTCTCCGGTACCTACGTGCCCTCGCTGTACGAGGTGCGCTATGACGAACCCTGCTCACCGCACGGCTATACCGTGCCGCGTGAGGGCAAAGACGTCCCGCCGGTGGTCTACAAGCGCGTCGTCGAGGACTTTGGCGCTACTAATCCGCTGTCGCAGTCGTGCGTGCCCTATGCGCAGCTCGTTCACGATCGCCTGTCTATCGAGATCCTGCGCGGCTGCGCTCGCGGTTGCCGTTTTTGCCAGGCCGGCATGACGTATCGCCCGGTGCGCGAGCGCTCGGCCGACCAGATCGTGTCCTCGGTGATCCAGGGCCTGGAAAAGACCGGCTATGACGAGGTGTCGCTCACCTCGCTTTCGACCACCGACCACTCCTGCATCCGCGACGTGCTTGGCAGTCTCAACCGCCGCTTGGAGGATACGGGCATTCGCGTGTCCATTCCCTCGCAGCGCCTGGATTCGTTTGGCGTGGATATGGCCGAGTCGGTCGCCGGCGAAAAGAAGGGCGGCCTGACGTTTGCCCCCGAGGCCGGTAGCCAGCGCATGCGCGACATCATCAACAAGAACGTGACCGAGGAGGACGTGGACCGCGCGGCCAAGGCGGCCTTCGAGGCCGGCTGGAACCGCATGAAGCTCTACTTTATGATGGGTCTTCCCGGTGAGCGCGATGAGGATATCGTGGCCATCGCCAACCTGGCCGATCACGTGCTCGAGCTCGGCCGCTCCGTGGTACCCAAGGCGCGCCGCGGCTCCATCTCGGTGTCCATCTCGGTGTCGGTGTTTATCCCCAAGGCCGCCACGCCTTTCCAATGGTGCCCGCAGCTCGATTACGACGACGTCAAACGCCGCCAGAAGCTCCTCATTACGAGTGTTCGCAACCGTGCGGTCCGCGTGCACTACCACGATGCCGAGACCTCGCTTATCGAGGCGGCGCTGTCTCGTGCAGGCCGCGACATGACGCCGGTCATCATCGATGCCTGGCGTGCCGGTTCGCGTTTTGACGCCTGGGTGGAGCATTTCTCGCTCGATAACTGGAAGGAGGCCGCGGCCAAAAACGGCATCGACCTCAACGAGCTCGTGCACCTGCCCTACGAGCTGGACTGGCACCTGCCCTGGGAGCACGTGAGCCCCGGTTGCTCGCGCGGCTTCCTCGAGCGCGAGTACCGTCGCTCGCTGGAGGGTGTCACGACCCCCGACTGCACCCGCACGTCGTGCACCGGCTGCGGAATCTGCCCTACGCTCCACGCCAAGAACGTATTGGTGGGTGATCGCGCATGAGTGAGCGCTTGACCGACAACCCCACGCTCTTTAGGCTTCGCGTTCGCTACGGCAAGCGCGACCGCCTTAAGTACCTGGGCCATTTGGAACTGATTCATACCATTGAGCGTATCGTGCGTCGCGCGGGCCTGCCCTATGCCGTGACGCAGGGCTTCTCTCCGCACATGCGCGTGGGTTTTTCCTCGGCGCTGCCCGTGGGCACGTCGTCGATCTGCGAGTGGTATGACCTGTTTATGACCGAGTTCGTCGTGCTCGACGAGGCGTTTGAGCGCTTGGCGGCGGCATCTCCGGCTGATTTGGTCCCCATCGAGGCCGCCTACATCGACGTGCGCACACCGGCGCTCACGGCCCAACTCACGCGCCTGTTGTACCGCATCGACCTGCATCTGGACCCTGAGGCGCCGGTCGCTATCGACGAGGTGCGACGCGCAATCGACACGTTGCGTGCGGGCCACGGCATCGACTATGCGCGCGGCAAAAAGAGCAAGCGCCTGGACTTGGACCATACGCTCGTGGGCTACGAGCTTAAGGCGGGGGAGCGCCCGGACCATCTGGTGCTCATACTCGACACCCATGCCGACAACGAGGGCTCCATGCGTCCGGAAATTTTGCTTTCTGCTGCTGATGTTTTGTTGCAGGGCTTGACCCCGGGCGTCGATGCACCTATTGTTTCCACCGGTATGCAAGACCTCGTGACCATCTGCTCCTACGATGTCGAGCGTCAGAATCAAGCATGCGAAGACGACGAGGGCCGACTCGTCAGCCCCATACCTGTGCGAACTTGTGGATTTGCTCCACATACTCGTTGACGGGGGTATTATCGCCTGCTACTATATTCGGCTGTTGCACTAACTGATGCATGAAGGGCAAGTAAACATGTACGCAATCGTTAACACGGGCGGCAAGCAGTACAAGGTCGCCACCGACGATGTCATCACCGTCGAGAAGATCGAGGGCAATGAGGGCGACAAGGTCACCCTGCCGGTCATCTTCCTCAACGATGGTAAGAAGATCGTCACCGATCCCGACAAGCTGGCCAAGGCCAAGGTTACCGCTCAGATCGTTGAGCAGTTCAAGGGCGAGAAGCAGCTGGTCTTCAAGTTCCACAAGCGTAAGCGCTATCGTCGTCTGAAGGGTCACCGTCAGCAGCTCACCAAGCTGAAGATCGTGAAGGTTCAGGCTACCTCCCGCGCCAAGAAGGCTGTCAAGGCAGAGGCTGAGGCTGTTGCCGAGGCTCCCGTCGCCGAGTAGATTACACTCGTAACGAAAGAGTAGGTATACACAATGGCACACAAAAAAGGACTCGGTTCCTCCCGTAATGGCCGTGACTCCCGCGGTCAGCGCCTTGGCACGAAGCGCTTCGCCGGCCAGACGGTAACCACGGGCACGATTCTCGTCCGTCAACATGGCACGCACATCCACCCGGGTGCGAACGTTGGCCGTGGCAAGGACGACACGCTGTTCGCGCTGGTCGACGGTACCGTTGAGTTCCACAAGGGTATCAAGCACAGGGTCAGCGTACGCCCGCTCGCGAACGCGTAATTCACCCTTCATAGAGCACATATGTGGGAGGCACTTGAGTTTTAGGATTCAAGGGTCTCCCTCTTTTTTGTAGGAGGCGATTCTGTTGTCACAGTTCACCGATATCAGCCGCATTAACGTTTGCGGCGGCGACGGCGGAGCCGGATGCATGTCGTTTAGGCGCGAGGCATTTGTTCCCAAGGGCGGCCCCGATGGCGGCGACGGCGGTCGTGGCGGCAATGTCGTCATCCAGGCCGATGCTCAGCTGTCTTCGCTGATCGATTACCGCTTTAAGCATCACTTCCGTGCCGAGCGCGGCACGCACGGCCAGGGTGCCCGTCGCAATGGCAAGAGCGGCGAGGACCTGATTTTGAAAGTTCCCATGGGCACCGTAGTCCGCGAGCTCGATCCCGAGACGCAGACCCCGATGTTCGAGATTGCCGACCTGGTGCACGATGGCGAGCGCGTTGTCGTGGCGCCCGGTGGGGCCGGCGGTCTGGGCAACACCCACTTTGTGACGTCGGTGCGCCGCGCGCCCGCGTTTGCCCAGCTGGGTGAGCCTGCCGAGGAGCACTGGATCGAGCTCGAGATGAAACTTATGGCCGATGCCGCGCTCGTGGGCTTTCCCTCGGTGGGCAAGTCCTCGCTCATCGCGCGTATGAGTGCCGCCCGTCCTAAGATCGCCGACTACCCGTTTACCACGCTTGTGCCCAATCTGGGCATGGTGCGTGCCGGTGAATATTCTTACGTCGTTGCCGACGTCCCCGGTCTCATCGAGGGTGCGAGTGAAGGCAAGGGCCTGGGTCACCAGTTCCTGCGCCATATTGAGCGCACTGCTTTGATCATGCACGTTGTCGATATGACGGGCGGTTTTGAGGATCGCGATCCGGTTGAGGACTATCGCATCATTAACCGTGAGCTCGAGCAGTATGGTGCCGAGCTCTCGGAGCGCCCGCAGATCGTTGTCGCCAACAAGTGCGATGCGCCGGGCACGGCCGACAAGATTGCCGACCTTAAGCGCGCGGCGCTCGATGACGGCCATATGTTTTTTGCCGTTTCCGCCGTTACGGGTGCCGGCCTCAACACCCTGATGCTTGCCGTGGGCGAGCAGGTGGCTAAGCTCCGCGCGGAGCTTGCGGTTTCCGATGAGCCGGTCGATTTGCGCGATGAGGAGTGGGAGCGTCGCCGCCTGCAGCGCGAGAAGCGCTTCCGCATTGTTGAGGAAGAGCCCGGTGCTTTCCGCGTGGTTGGTCGCGCGATCGAGCGCATGGTTATCCAGACCGACTGGGAAAATGAGGAAGCCGTCATCTACCTGCAGCATAAGTTTGCGCGCATGGGTGTCGACGACGCGCTCGAGAAGGCCGGCTGCCGTGCGGGCGACGAGGTTCGCATTTGCCAGCGCGCCTTTGACTTTGAAGGCGCCGAGGATTACTTGGAGTTCGAGGACGAGCTCGAGGATGCTGGTGTTGAGGTTATTGACGTAGCGGCCGAGGGTGCGGACGTGGCTCATGTCACCGAGGGCTCCGAAGGCGCTACCGAAGTCGACGTTATTGAGACCCCGGAGGGCGAGTAGGCCATGTCGCTGCGCGGTGGAATCGGATTGCCTGAGCTGCCCATCAAGGATGGGCACGAGTTTCGGCTTGGCATTATGGGCGGCACCTTTGACCCGATTCATTACGGGCACTTGGTTACCGCCGAGCAGGCTCGCGAGTCGCTCGACTTGGACGCTGTGCTTTTTATGCCGGCCGGCTCTCCTGCCTTTAAGCTCGACAAACCGGTGACGCCTGCTGAGGACCGTTATGCCATGACGGTCCTCGCGACTGCCGCGAACCCGGCCTTTTTGGCAAGCCGCTTCGAGATCGATCGTGCCGGTGTCACCTATACAGCCGATACGCTGCGTGCCCTTCGCGAGTTTTACCCGCCACAGGTGAAGCTTTACTTTATTACGGGTGCCGATGCGATTATCGATATTGTGACCTGGCACAATGCTCATGAGATTGCCGAACTGGCAACCTTTATCGCTGCGACGCGTCCCGGCTTTGACATCGATACGGCCCGGTCGAGGATTAAGGAATCGGGGCTGCCATTCGATGTGCGCTATATTCAGATTCCGGCACTGGCGATTAGCTCGACCAACATTCGCAAGCGGGTTGCCCGCGGCATGAGCGTGCGCTATCTTACGAGCGAGTCCGTGCTCGGCTATATCCGTAAACGCGGCCTGTATGCCGATCTTGGGCAAGACGATTTTGATTGACGGGGGGAAACGTTGTCGGTAGAAGATCAGTTTGAGGGCGACGAGCGCGCGCTCTTGACGCGTATCCACGAGTTGCTCGATGTGCGCATGAAGGATAAGCGTAAGCGCTACGTGCATTCGCTCGGGGTTGCCGAGACGGCGCTGCACCTAGCCGAGGTATACGGCGTCGACCGCTTTGATGCCGCTGCCGCCGGCCTGATCCATGACTGGGACAAAGTGCTCTCCGACGACGAGCTGGTCACGCGCGCTCTGCATTATGGCATTAAGATTGCCGGCTCTCCGTCTGCCGCGACGCCGCTTTTGCATGGCCCGGTTGCCGCCTATGAGCTTCCGCAGCTTTTTCCCGAGCTGTCGCCGGCGGTCTTTCAGGCTGTCGACCGTCACACCGTGGGCGCTTGCGACATGACGCCACTCGATATGGTGGTCTTTGTGGCCGATGCCATCGAACCCAACCGCCACGGCGATTATGCCCATGCGCTGCGCAAGATGGTGGGGAAGTCCTCGCTCGACGAGTTGTTCTTCTCCTGTTTTGCGCAGGGTCTGGTCTATGTGATCCAGTCCGGGCGCTATCTTTATCCCACGGCTATTACGATTTACAACCATTACGCCCAGCTGCGCTAGTTCGGGCTGTCTAGAAAGAGGTATTCCATGGCCGATGAGACCATGACTGACGAGCAGATTCTTGAAGGTGCGGAGCACAAGAGTTTCGTGGCCACGTCCGACCGCACCGCCGCGACGCTCTCCGCTAGCGGTGTCGCCGCCGAGGATGTCGCCCGCGCCGCCGCGCAGGCCGCCTACGACAAGAAAGGCGAGGACGTTCAGGTGCTCGACCTGACTGAGCTTTCCGATGTTTGCGACTACTTTGTCCTTGTTACCGGCACCAACAACCGCCAGGTTGATTCCATCGTCGACGAGATTGAGGAGAAGGTCGCCGAGGCTTGCGGCGAGCACCCGTTTTCCATTGAGGGCCGCGAGCAGAAGACCTGGATGCTCATGGACTACGGTTCGGTTGTCGTCCACGTCTTCACTCCCGAGGCACGTGAGTTCTACCGCCTCGAAAAGCTCTGGGGCGACGCTCCCCAGCTCTCCCTGGACCTCCTCTAGTAGCTCATTTGGGACGGGGCTTTTTTAGCTACCCTCAAGTATTTCGCCGGGCAGTCGCGTTTTTCCGCGGCCGCCCGGCTTTCTTTTTGCCCAAAAGTAGCTAATTTGGGACGGGGCTTTTTTAGCTACTACCTACCGTTCGCCGAACATCGCGATTTATAGCTCCCAGTACGTTTTTTTCTACTCTGGCTCGGGTAACGTAATTGTCATCTGTAGAGGAGGGGATGCGTATGACTCGGACTGCGCGAGAAATCTCTGTATATGGTTTTTACCATGTCGTCCAAAAGGGATGTGCCGACCAACTCATATTTGAGGATGACGAAGATCGGCTCTATCTGATTCGGCTGATTGCTTCGAAATGCCAGAAGTTTAAAGTGGATGTCATCGCGTGGTGTCTTATGGATAACCATATTCATCTTCTGCTTGACGACGAGCATGTTCATCTGAGCGATTGCATGCATTCGATTACGACGGCGTATGCCATGTATTTCAACTCAAAGACAGGCAGGAAGGGGCCTGTTTTCCAGGATCGATTTAAGAGTGTGCCGATCCTCGATGATGATCAGCTGCTCAACTGCGTGAGATACATTCACGACAATCCCGCGAAGGCGAGGATTGGGACCGCTTCGCTGTATCGATGGAGCAGCTTTCGCGAGTATATGGGATATCCGGGTATCTGTAAAACGGATTGCGTTCTCGGGTTGCTCGGTGACTCTCAGAGATTTTTTGCCTTCAGCACCTCGGGTGAGCCCAATCGCTATTGCTTCCGTGACGGCGCTCATGTGAGCGACACAGATGCGCTGGAGTTTGCGCAGGCGCTTCTTAAGCCGTACGAGCCTCATCACCTTAAGGCTTTGCCAAAGGGGGCACGCGATGCCTGCATTCGTACTTTGAAGAGCGAGGGCTTTTCGATTAAACAGATCGTCCGTCTTACGGGCATTGGACACTGCACCATACAAAAGGTCAAAGTCAAAAAATAGCTCATTTTGGACGAGGTCTGTGTTGCGACCGCGTCAGGTATGGGTTGGGTAGCTAATTTGGGACGGGGCTATTTTAGCTAACCCTACAAATCGGTTGAGTTTTATTCCGGCCCCGGGTAATTCGCTGCCAGCTGAAGGGTAGCTAAAAAAGCCCCGTCCCAAATTAGCTGCCCCGTACTACCCTGACAATCTAAAGTAGCTAAAAAAGCCCCGTCCCAAATTGACTACTTAGTGGGAGGAGAAGCGTGATTGGCGGCCGAAGGATAGGGCGGTGTCGCCGAACTTGTCTCGGACTGCGTCGATGGCGACGGAGAGGTCACGGCGGTCGCTGGATTGGGCTCCGCGGTCGTCGACTTCGCAAAACAGGTCGGTCTGTATGCCGCCTTGATGATTGAAGTCACTCATGCCTATGCCGGCAAGGCGTACATGCATTCCTTCCTGCCAGATGTTGTCGAGCAACTCGATCGCTACCGCCACAAAGATGTTCTCGTCGTCGGTGGGATGGGGGAGTCGTCGCTGTGCCGAGCGACCGCTGCCGTACGAGTACTTAAGTTTGAGCGTCACCGTGGTGCCGGTAAGCCCCTGGCGGCGCAGGCGACGTCCGACGGATTCGCCCAATAGTGCAATCGCCGCTTCGATGTCCCCGCGCTCGGTCAAATCTTTCGCAAAGGTGCGCTCATTGCTTACCGACTTGACCTCACGCTCTTCATCGAAGCTCGTGACTTCGGAAACCTCGAGCCCCAACGCACGCTGGCGCATGCGCTCGCCGTTAACGCCAAAAATCGCAGACAGTGTGGATTCCGGTGCGCGAGACAGCTCGCCCAGCGTGTAAATCCGCATGCGGCGCAGCCGCTCCTCGGCCGAGCGCCCGATACCGCTCATGGCAGAAACAGGTAACGGTGCCAGAAAACGCTGCTCAGTTCCCGGGCGTACGACCGTAAGCCCAAACGGCTTGTCTCGCTCGCTTGCAATCTTGGCTACCGTTTTGTTGCAACCGACGCCGATGGAGCAGGTCACCCCCAGTGCCGCCACGCGATCGCTGATGCGTCGTACGACGAGCAGTGGGTCCTCGGGCGCAAAGCGGCCCGGCGTGATGTCGATAAAGGCCTCGTCAATGGACACGCGCTCAACGCGTGGTGTCTCGTCGGCAAGAATATTCATGACCTGTGCGCTGACCTCGTGGTAGCGATCGAAATGCCCGTGTGTCCAAATGGCCTGCGGACATAGGCGGCGTGCCTCGGCCGAGGGCATGGCGGAGTGCACGCCAAAGCGACGTGCCTCGTATGAGCAGGTGGAGACGACGCCGCGAGATTCGGCGTCTCCGCCCACGATAAGCGGCTTGCCGCGCCACTCGGGATGATCGAGCATCTCCACGCTCGCAAAAAACGCATCGAGATCCATCAGACCCACCGCCGGACCCGTCCAGGGCGGCGGCGTGACGCCCGCAGTATCCTCATAACCGTATGTATGTTCGCATCTTTTCATGGCATGAGTATACCGCGCAGCTCATGTGGGGTGCGTGGATGTGCTTGCAAATCGCGAATTCTTGTCTAAGATATGGATTTGCCTTCGACTACACCGAAGAAGTTGGTCTCACGGACTTCACCTGCCCGCGTCGATGGCGTATTATGTTCAACTGTTTGTTTGTAGTTGCAGCCTAAAGCTGCTTGGTTGGAGGAGTTTCCTTTGGCAGTCAAGATTCGCCTTGCTCGTCACGGCGCTAAGAAGCGTCCGTACTACCGTGTCGTCGTCGCCGATTCCCGCGCCCCGCGTGACGGTCGTATCATCGAGGAGGTTGGCCGCTACAATCCGATGACCGCCCCCAAGACCATCAACCTCGATCTCGAGAAGATCGCTGACTGGCAGTCCAAGGGCGCTCAGCTCACCGACGCTGTCGCTGCCCTGGTCAAGGCCGCCAACGAGGGCGAGAAGACTGAGACCGTCGTCAAGAAGTCCAAGAAGCAGCTCGCCAAAGAGGCCGAGGCCGCTAAGGCTGCCGCTGAGGCCGCTGAGGCCGCTGAGGGCGCCGAGGAGTAAATCGTGCCTGAGGTTGACGCTGCACAGCTCGAGGGTGAGGCAATGCTCTCAGATCGCATCGCCGATCTCGTCGAATATCTCGTTGTTCAGATCGTCGACGACCCGGATTCCGTGAGCCTGGAAGTTATCGATGGCGACGATGCCTCAACTATTGAGGTTTCGGTTGCCGAGGATGACGTAGCTAAGGTCATTGGCCGTCGCGGCCGTACCATCAAGGCCATTCGCACGCTCGCCCGTGCACTGGCCGCTCGCCTCGACACTTCCGTCGAGGTAGAGGTTCTGGGCTAGGACCTTGAGGTCCCAGTACAAAAACATCGCCCGTGTGGTTAAGCCGCATGGAAGGAAGGGGGAGGTCCTCGCGCAGCCGCTGCGGGGGCTTCCTTCTGTATTGGAGCCGGGTATGCGTGTCGCCCTGACGCCACCGGCGCTCAAGCGTGACCGCTTTTGCACGGTTACATCCGTTACCGATACGGGCGATGGCGATCTGGTTTTGTTTGAGGGCATTGACGACTTGACGGCCGCCGAGGGCATCACGGGTTGTTTCGTTCTGGCGAACCGTGATGACTTTGAGCTCGATTCGCTTGACGCTGCCTATACCGACCTTATGGGTCGTGAGGTGGTTGACGAGCGCTTTGGGTCGCTCGGAACGATCGTTGAGATTATGTCGACGCCCGCCAACGACGTTTGGGTTGTCGAGGGTGATCGGTACGGCGAGGTGCTGATTCCCGTGATCGAGCAAGTTGTGCTCGATCTTCCCGATCGGGGAGCAATATCCGTCCACGTTATGGACGGCTTGATCGATATGGACAAGTAGGGAGGACAACATGCTGATCGAGACCCTTTCGGTCTTTCCCGAGATGTTTGAGCCTGTCATGTCCACATCGATTTTGGGCCGTGCCCGCAAGGCCGGCCTTTTTGATTTTAAGGCGTATAACCTGCGCGACTGGACGCACGATCGCCACCGTACCGTCGATGACGAGCCGTACGGCGGCGGTCAGGGCATGCTCATGAAGGTCGAGCCTATTGCCGAGGCAATCGAGGCCATCAGCTCTGAGGGCCCCAAGCCCACCGTAGTGTTCTTTACGCCCTGCGGTGAGCCTTTTACGCAGCATGTAGCCGAGCGCCTGCTCCAAAGCGAGCGCCTGCTGTTTGTGTGCAGCCGCTACGAGGGTGTCGATGAGCGCGCGTATGCCTATGCCGACGAGCGCCTGTCGATCGGCGACTATGTGCTCACGGGCGGCGAGCTGCCTGCTATGGTTGTTGCTGACGCCGTCGTGCGTCTGATTCCCGGCGCGCTTGGTGACGAGATGAGCAACGTTGACGAATCATTCTCGACCGCCGAGGACGGTGGGCTGCTCGAGTACGCGCAGTACACCCGTCCTGCCGAGTTTAACGGCGAGGGCGTGCCTCCCGTGCTTGTAAGTGGTGACCACGCCAAGGTTGACGCTTGGCGCCGCAAGAACGCCATCGAGCGCACCTGTCGCTGGCGTCCCGATCTGATCGAGACGGCGCGCCTTACGCCCGAGGAGCGTGCTTACGCGCAGGATTTGCTTTCTGGAAGAGGTGAATAACATAGAGGACAATAAAGGCCGCCAACGAGTTCATCTTGAACATGATTTTGGCGAGAGGTCCGTTTTCACTTTGCGGGGCGCCTTGGAATGGGTTTTGGTCATTCTAATCGCGCTCGCCGCCACCTTCTTGATTCGCACCTTTGTGGTCGAGCCCTTTGTGGTTCCCACCGGTTCCATGGAGTCCACGATTGAGATTGGCGACCAGATCCTGGCGCAAAAGGTGACGCTTGAGCTCGGCCAGCCTGTCAAACAGGGCGATATTGTGGTGTTCCACAACCCCGATGGCACCTCTGAGCACGATGTGCTCGTCAAGCGGGTCATCGCTACGGCCGGCCAGACGGTCAACCTGCAGGACGGCAAGGTGGTCGTTGACGGCCAAGCGCTCGACGAGGACTATACGACGGGCATGAGCTGGCCACTGTCGGTCCAGGCGCCTGGTGCTCAGGTGAGCTATCCCTACACCGTCCCTGACGGGTGCGTGTGGGTGATGGGCGACAACCGCGAGAACTCAGCCGATTCACGCTACTTTGGTCCGGTCGACCGTTCGGACCTGATCGCCGTGGCGCTCGTGCGTTACTGGCCGCTCAACCGTCTGGGCGCTATCGACTAAAAACCGCTATAGTACAGTACCTAACCGTGTAATCGTTTCGACGAGGGGATATTAGAGGCATGAACGCTTCATCGCTTTCCTTCCAAGACATCATCCTGCGCCTCCAGCAGTACTGGGGCGAGCAGGGCTGCGTCATTATGCAGCCCTATGACTCCGAGGTCGGTGCCGGTACCTTCCATACCGCGACCACGCTGCGCTCGCTTGGTCCTGCCGAGTGGCGCACCTGCTATGCGCAGCCCTGCCGCCGTCCCGCCGACGGCCGCTACGGCGAGAACCCCAACCGCATGCAGCACTACTATCAGTTCCAGGTGCTCATTAAGCCCTCGCCGGTCAACGCCCAGGAGCTTTACCTGGGGTCTCTTGCCGCCATTGGCCTGGACCCCAACGACCATGACGTCCGCTTTGTCGAGGACGACTGGGAGAGCCCGACGCTCGGTGCCTGGGGCCTTGGCTGGGAGGTCTGGCTCAACGGCATGGAGGTCACGCAGTTTACGTACTTCCAGCAGGTGGGCGGCATCGAGGTCGACCCCGTGCCCGTCGAGATCACCTACGGCCTGGAGCGCATCGCAATGTACGCCCAGGGCGTCAACTCCGTCTACGACCTGGTGTGGAGCTATTTGCCCGACGGCACGCCCATGACCTACGGTGACGTGTTCCTGGAGAACGAGCGCGAGTTTAGCGCCTACAACTTTGAGGTCGCTAACGTCGAGATGATGCGTCAGAAGTTTGACGACTACGAGGCCGAGTGCCACTCCTGTCTGGAGCGCAAGCTGCCGCTGCCCGCATACGACTGCGTCATGAAGTGCAGCCATGCCTTCAACCTGCTCGATGCCCGCGGCGCCCTGTCCGCAGTCGAGCGCGCCAACTACATCCTGCGCGTCCGCGCCGTCGCCAAGGCGTGCTGCGAGGCCTATATGGCCGAGGTCGCCGGAGTTAACGAGAATGCCGACCAGGAAGGCGAGGTGGCGTAAGCCATGGCAGACGCTAAGGATTTCCTGTTTGAGATCGGTACGGAGGAAATGCCCTCCGCACCGCTGAACAATGCCGTCAAGCAGCTTGGCGATATGATCGCCAAGGGCCTCGACGAGGCCGGCCTGGCCCATGGCGAGGTCCGCGTGATTTCGAGCCCGCGTCGTCTGGCTGCGCTCGTGACCAACGTCGCCACCGCGACCGATGAGGTCCACGAGGTCAAGCGCGGCCCTGCGGCAAACATTGCCTTCGATGCCGACGGCAACGCCACCAAGGCCGCTCAGGGCTTCGCCCGCAAGTGCGGTGTGGCTGCCGAGGACCTGATCCGTCGCGAGGACACCGACGGCCGCGAGTACGTGTTCGCCGAGAAGAACATTCCCTCCGCGCCGGCTACCCCTATTCTGACGGCTCTGTGCGAGAAGACGATCGCAGGCCTGCAGTGGCCCAACTACCGCAGTCAGCGCTGGGGCCACGAGCACGCTACGTTTGTGCGTCCGGTCCGTTGGATCTGCTGCCTTCTGGGCGAGGACGTTGTGCCCGTGACGTTTGCCGATGTGACGAGCGGCAATACCACGCGCGGACATCGCGTGCTGGGCGCCGGTGACCATGTTGTCGCCAGTCCTGCCGTCTACGAGCAGGTGCTCGAGGACGCCGGCGTGCTCTCTGCCGAGCGTCGTCGTGAGGCCATCCTTGCCGGTATTGCCGAGGTCGAGGCCGCTCGCCCTGGCTGCCATGTCGATACGCCCAAGAAGGTCTTCGAGGAGGTCATTAACCTCTGCGAGTGGCCGACGGTGCTCGTCGGTACCTTCGACGAGGAGTTCCTCAAGGTCCCGCACGAGATCATCTGCGAGTCCATGCTCACCAACCAGCGCTACTTCCCGATCTATGACGGCGAGGGCAAGCTCACGCGTGAGTTCGTGGTCGTCTCCAACAGCAAGCCCGAGAATGCCGATCGTGTGATCGACGGCAACGAGCGCGTCGTGCGCGCCCGTCTGGACGATGCCAAGTTCTTCTACGAGGAGGACCTGAAGATCTCCCTCGACGAGTTCCGTGAGCGTCTGGCCAAGGTTGCCTTCCAGGAGAAGCTCGGCAGCGTGCTCGCCAAGTCCGAGCGCATTGAGCAGCTCGCGCTCGCTATTGCCCGCGAGGCCCATCTGGGCGCCCACCTCGCTGCCGATGCCGCTCGCGCCGCGCACCTGTGCAAGGCCGACCTGGTTTCCAACGCCGTCGTCGAGTTTACGAGCCAGCAGGGCGTGATGGGTGGCTATTACGCAACTGCGATGGGGGAGAACGACGAGGTCGCCCACGCCATCCGCGATCACTATCGTCCCCGCTTTGCCGGCGATGAGCTGCCCGAGGGCACCGCTGGCTGCATCGTGGCCTGTGCCGACAAGCTCGATACCATTGCCGGTATCTTTGCCATCGGTGAGCCCCCGACCGGCTCTTCCGACCCGTACGCGCTGCGTCGCGCCGCTATCGGCATTATCAACATCCTGCGCGATCGTCTGCCGATCGACCCCACGACGCTCATCGACTTTGCCCTTGAGCTCTATAGCGAGCAGGGCATCGAGTTCGACGCCGCCGAGGTCGCCCAGCAGGTCCGTGACTTCTTCCACGGCCGTCTGGTGAGCATGGCCCGCGACGAGAAGATTCCGGCGGATACCGTCGCCGCCGTCTCCGCGGTGCACATCATCGCTCCGTCCGTCTTCTTCGCCCGCTGCGCCGCGCTCGACGAGGCTCGTAAGAACGATGCCGAGACCTTCGACAACCTGGCTACTGCCTATGCCCGCGCCGCGCACATCTCCAAGCCCGAGCTGGGTATGGAGTACGATCGCAGCCTGATGGGTGAGGCCGAGCTCGCGCTTGCCGATGCCTCCGAGGCTGCTCAGACCGCTGTCGATGGCGCCCTTGCTGCCGAGGATTACCCGGCCGCATTTGCCGCCCTTGCCGCCCTGCGTGCCCCCATCGACCGCTTCTTCGACGAGGTTATGGTCATGGACAAGGACGAGCAGCTCCGCGATAATCGCCTTAAGCTGCTCAACCGCTTCGAGGCCGTTTTCTCTGGCATCGCCAACATCGGTGAGCTTGCCCGCAAAAAGTAAGCCAGCCTGCGCATAAGCGCAAAAGGAGCCCCGCATGGATTGCCCGGTCACCGCTCGTCCCACCGTTATCGTTATCTCCGACTCGCTCGGTGATACCGCTTGTGAGGTGGTGCTTGCGGCGTCCGGGCAATTTGATGAAGGGGCTTTTCGTCTCTTGCGCTTGCCCAAAGTGAACTCGGTGGAGCAGGTCAAGTCCTTTGTGGGCCCGCGCGTCGATGCGGACCATCGTGATATCGCCGTGTTCCACACTATCGTCGATCCGGCGCTTCGCGCCCGCGTGCTCGATTACCTGGGTATGCTGCATATTCGCTCTGTCGACCTGATCGGTCCGACCCTTGCCGTGCTCTCGTCGCTCATCGGTGTGCCGCCCAAGGGCGTTGCGGGCGTTATTCATAAAACGGATGACCGCTATTTCCACCGCATTGAGGCTATGGAGTATTTCGTTGAGCACGATGACGGGCGCGGTTGCGACGACCTTTCGGGGGCCGATATCGTGCTGCTGGGCGTGTCGCGTACGTCCAAAACGCCGCTGTCGATGTATTTGGCCTATCAGGGTTACAAGGTCGCAAACGTTCCGCTGGCGCACGGCATGGAGCCGCCGAAGTCGATTTACGAGGTCGACCCGATGCGCCTGTTCGGCCTGATTTCGACCGTTGACGTAATTTCTGAGATTCGCGACAGCCGCTTGGGCGATGACTACGCCCGCGCCGTCGCCGGCTCCTATGCCGAGCCCGAGAGTGTGCGCAGCGAGCTTGAGGAAGCCCGTGCCCTCATGAAGCGCCTAGGCTGCTTTGTGGTGCGTACCGACGGTAAGGCGATTGAGGAGAGTGCATCCGAGATCATCGGTCATTTGGAGGAAATCCAAGAAGCTCGAGCCCGTCGTGCCGCTCGCCGCGCTCAACAAAAGTAGCTAATTTGGGACGGGGCTTTTTTAGCTACCTCGGCTGAGGCCGCGAGCTTTTTGGTCGATTGCCGACGGGGTAGCTAAAAAAGCCCCGTCCCAAATTAGCTACTTATGGTAAAGCGATTTAGCAAAGTTCTTTCAGTTAACCTGCAAGTCTCGTACACTGGTATCTTCATAAGGTAACCACCTTTATCTACCGTTTACCGTCAGTTTTACCACGTTTACCAAACCTCGCACCCTCTACGCAAGCACTTCCAATACCCGCCGTATAGTACCCTCACGGCTCGCATCCGGCGGGTCGATTCGTTACCACGGTCGTGCGCGACAGCGCATGGAAGGGGAGTATCGTGAGCGATTGCAAGAGGGTTTACCGTTTTGGAACCGACGCCCAGGGCACCTGTGTCACTGAGGGCGACAAGTCCATGAACTTCGTGCTTGGCGGCAAGGGTGCAAATCTTGCCGAGATGAGCCGCATCGGCCTGCCTGTTCCCGGTGGCTTTACCATTACCTGCCAAACCTGTGTCGAGTACTCCGGCGCCGGCAACGTGTGGCCCGAAGGCGCACTCGATGAGATCGTTGCCGCCGAGGCCGATCTCGAGGCCCGCTGCGGCAAGAAGCTTGGTGACGCATCCGACCCGCTGCTCGTGTCGGTTCGCTCGGGTGCTCCGTTCTCCATGCCCGGCATGATGGACACGGTCCTCAACTTGGGTCTTAACGACGACTCCGTTCTGGGCCTCATTACCCAGACGCAAAACCCGCGTTTTGCCTGGGATAGCTACCGCCGCTTTATCCAGATGTTCTCCAACGTCGTTATGGGTGTCGATGCCGACTTGTTTGAGAACGCCCTGACCCAGGCTCGCTTGGTCGCCGGCGTTCGCGTCGATTCCGAGCTTTCGGCCGAGGACCTGCAGGAGCTCGTCGAGACCTTCAAGGGCATCTTCTCCGAGAACGTCGAGGCTGCCCTGTATCCCGAGCTCGAGGTTGTCGACGGCAAGCCCGTCTTCCCGCACGATCCGGAGCTCCAGCTGCGCCTTGCCATCCAGGCCGTCTTTGGCAGCTGGATGAACGAGCGCGCCTGCATCTACCGCAAACAGCATGGCATTTCCGACGAGCTCGGTACCGCCGTCAACGTCCAGGCCATGGCTTTTGGCAACAAAGGCGAGACCTCTGCGACCGGCGTCGCCTTTACGCGCAATCCGGCCGATGGCACCAAAGAGTTCTACGGTGACTTTTTGGTTAACGCCCAGGGTGAGGACGTCGTCGCCGGCATCCGCAACACTGAGCCCATCGCCGACCTCAAGACCACCCCGGGCCTCGAGTCTGCTGGTGAGGAGCTCGAGCGCGTTTTCCTGACGCTCGAGGATCATTACCGCGATATGTGCGATATCGAATTCACCATCGAGCAGGGTAAACTTTGGATGCTTCAGACCCGCGTGGGCAAGCGCACCGCTACCGCCGCGCTGCGCATCGCCATCGAGATGGTCGAGGAGGGCCTCATCACCCGCGAGGAGGCCGTGAGTCGCATCGATCCCGCGCAGCTCGACCAGCTTCTGCATCCGCAGTTCGACTCCTCCAAGAAGTACGAGGCCCTGGCCTGCGGCCTTAACGCCAGCCCCGGCGCCGCCGTAGGCGAGGTCGTGTTCTCGAGCGACGATGCCGTCGCGCGCGCCAACGAGGGCCATAAGGTCATTCTGGTCCGCTGGGAGACCAACCCCGACGACTTGAAGGGCATGGTCGCTGCCGAGGGCATCCTTACCAGCCACGGCGGCAAGACGAGCCATGCCGCCGTTATCGCCCGCGGTATGGGTACGCCCTGTGTCTGCGGCGTTGAGCGCTTCCATATTGACGCCGCCGAGAAGGTCGTGCGCATCGAGGGCAGCGACCGTGTGCTTCACGAGGGCGACATCATCTCCATCGACGGCACCCAGGGTATCGTCGTCGATGGCGCCGTCGATCTGGTCTCCGCCGAGCTCACCGGCGACCTGGACACCATTCTGTCCTGGGCAGACGAGATTCGCCTGGACGAGACCGACGGTCACGCCAACCACGTGCGCGTCAATGCCGACAACCCCGAGGATGCCGCGCTCGCACTCGAGTTTGGCGCCGAGGCCATCGGCCTGTGCCGCACCGAGCACATGTTCCTGGGCGACCGCAAGAACATTATCCAGAGCTTTATCCTGTCCGACGACGAGGCCGTGAAGCAGCAGGCCCTGGCCGACCTGCTCAAGGTTCAGACCGAGGACTTTCTGGCGATGTTTAAGACCATGTCCGGTCGCGATGTGGTCGTTCGCCTGCTCGATCCGCCGCTGCATGAGTTCCTGGATAATCCTCGCGAGCTCGAGGTCGCCATCACCAAGAAGGAAGCCGCCGGCGCCAGCGAGGAAGAGCTTGCCACCCTGCGTGCCCGCCTGCGTCGAATCGACGGCATGGTTGAGTCCAACCCGATGCTCGGCTTGCGCGGTGTGCGCCTGTCCGTTGTCTTTGGCGATCTGCCGCTCATGCAGGTTCGCGCCGTCGCCACGGCTGCTGCCCGCCTTATCAAGGAGGGCGTCGACCCGCGCCCCGAGATTATGGTCCCGCTCGTTTCCATCACAGCCGAGCATGTCCAGACCCGCGAGGTCATCGAGCGCGTGATCGCCGAGGTATCCGCCGAGGAGGGCGTCGAGCTCAATATTCCCGTGGGCACGATGCTCGAGCTGCCGCGCGCTTGCATGGTCGCCGACGAGATCGCCCACCATGCCGACTTCTTCTGCTTTGGCACCAACGACCTCACCCAGACAACCTTCGGTTTCTCGCGCGACGACGCCGAGGCCAAGTTCATCCCGCTGTACATGCACAAGAAGATCCTGAAGGATAATCCCTTCGAGACCATCGACGCGGCGGTGCTCGAGCTGGTGCGTATGGCCGTCGAGAAGGGTCGCGCCGCCAACCCCGATATGCACTTTGGCGTGTGCGGCGAGCACGGCGGCGACCCCAAGTCCATCAAGGGCCTGTTCAACGTGGCCGATGTGGACTACGTGTCCTGCTCGCCCTATCGCGTACCCCTGGCGCGTCTGGCGGCCGCTCAGGCCAAGCTCGAGGCCAAGCGTTCCGCTTAACTGAGTCGTGTTCCATTTGCGCCTCTTACGCCCCCCTTCGCGCCGCCGCGCTCCCTGTGGACGCGGCGGCGTTTTATATTGATTCTATTGGTTCAATACATTGGCAACTGACGGGAGGACTGCGATGAAAAACCTCACCAGGTATTTGCAACGAGCGCGTCGGGGAGCACAGATGACCCTGTGCTGGGTGGTCGTTGCGGTCACGGCGCTTTGCGGGATGCCGACGGCCGGTTTTGCCCTTCAGGATGAATCGCGCGACGAGCTTTATGGCGACGTGGTCAACCCGCTCACCATTACGGTCAACGATCGCGACTGCACGTTTGTTGATATCGATGACGGCAAACTCGAGGGCCGTACCTCGATGTACGACAACGTCTCGTTCTACACGGCCGCCGTCAAAAAGGTGCTGCCCAACTGGGCATCGCTTGCCTATAACATCCTTGGCTATGGTGGAGGCGACGACTCCGGGGACTTTTTGTACTGGGACCACGCCGGCAAGGGCTTTGAGAAGGACTTCGGTAAGGGTCACTACATCTATCTGTATGATGCGCTTTCGGGCGGCAACGGTGAGCATTCCGACGGCGCCGACAAATCGAAACAGAGTGGTCTGACATCGGCAAAAAGCCTCAAAGCTGTCTACGATCGCTTGACCGACGATATCGCCGGCTGTATCGGTCACAAGCTGAAGGGCTCCGATTTCCGTGAAAACGTGCCGCTCGACGGACTGTCGAAAGACACGACTGAGCAGGACGTCATCTATGCCACCATTGCTTGTGTCGACAAGCTCGGCGGCACCTATCAGTATGATTTCAATGGCTTTGGCATCGCGTTCTATAACTTTAGAGTTCAGCAGCTCAACAGCATGAACAAGCTTAACTGCGCGCCCGAGGACGCGCCGGGCTATTCCTTTGTCGATTCTAAGACTGAGCAGGAGCTCGTTACCTCGGCTCTTAACGTCGGCTATGAGGACGCCTCGCAGAGCATCACGCTCGCCCGCGGTACCGAGGAGACGGTCGGCACGAGCACTTCTGAATCCACATCGTATTCCAAAGGCGGCTCGTGGGGCGCATCGGTGAGCCTCAAGGAGTCGCTGGGCGTGCCCGCAACAGCGAGCGAGGAGATCGAGACCTCGTTTTCGGCCGAAGCCACGATGTCCCAGTTGTGGGAGGCGAGCAAGACCGAGGAACAGTCGATCACCACAACGGTCAATCAGTCGGTCACCGTCGATATGACGATCCCTGCGCACACGCAGGTCAATAGCAAGCAGACGAGTTCTACCACGACGCTGTCCGAGGACTATGACCAGCCGGTGGGCGTGACGTTCGACGTGATTATCTTTAACATGAACGGCGAGTGCTACGACGACAACGCCGCCGTGCAGGAGTTCCATACCGCCGGTTATGACCAGCGCTCGTTCTACACCACCTTTGGCGATCAGTCGACCGACGCCGTGCAGAACCTGTTCCTGCGCTCAATCGCCCATCGTGGCGACGACGGCTACGATACCACCGCCGGAAACGTTACGAGCTGGTCGTATCGCACCAACAACCACATGGTGCGCGCCATCGATTGGAATTCTGTCCTGGCCGATCGCGAGGTGCCATCGCGCAACGGCGGCGCCCCGCGCACGTGCAATGTGCTCAACGACATGGCAGCCACCTACCCCATGTCCATTACGGGTTCCAATCTGTCGTTCGAGTCGGTGACGGTCGATACGCAGTTGGGCACGCCGCAGCCCATTAAGCCCATTTCCAAGATTCTCGTATCGCTGCAGACCGATAAGACCCGAAGGCTTACGGTGGGAGACGAAGACCCCATCTCTTCCTATCGCGTGCGTGCAAGGGACGAGGACGATGTTGACTATTACGGCTTTGTGAAGTCGTCGGGCGACTGGCGCGTGGTCGATAAAAACGGCAAGAAATGCAAGTCCGACGTCATCGAGATCCAGACCGACCCTGTCACCCACGAGCAAGTCGTGGTGGGTAAAAAGGCCGGCACCGCCTACGTAAAGTACTTTATCCCCGAGGACACCTATGTGGACGTGAACGGGCATGTTTCGACCAATGACGAGATCGACGCCGCGGCCTACAAATATAAGGTAAGCGACGTGGCGCCCGAGTCGTTTAACGGCAGCATCAAACTCGAGGGCTCGGCACAGACCGTCGTCGGAGTCGAGGAGAATCTCAACGGCATCGACGGCCTAACGGCTACGGTCTATGACACGACGGGCAAGGAAGTCGATAGGGTCTGCAGCTGGGAGGCCCAGGAGCTCGAGAGCAAGGGCATTTCGGTTGCGACGGACGGCACGATGACCATCTCGCAACCGGGCACCTTCCATGTTCGCGCCTTTATTGACGGCGTGTATTCCGATTGGGCCGAGGTCATCGCCGCACCCGCACCGGTCGACCCGATGACGACCGTGGTCGAGACACCGGTGAGCGTTACGTCCGTTTCTTCGGGGGATTCTTCGGCAACGACGGATAGCGCGGCTCCTGCCCAGGGAGAGCAGGCGGCTTCCGATGCGAACGCGGCCGACTCTGCTCCGGCGAGCGACGATGCCACTGCAGTGACTGACGACACCGCGCCCGCTGCCGCAAAAGATGCCTCGCCGATTCCTACGGGCCTCGTTACCGTTTTGACCGATATCTGCCGCTACGGTATCGATCACGGCCTCATCGGCACATCTAACAAGGAAGAGATGACCAAGCAGGACTTCGACATCTTAGGCATCCTGTACCTGATGGCAGACAGCCAGGACCTGGTGCCCCAAGACGCCGAGGATGCGATGAACGAATGGGCTCATGACAACTATAATGACGAAGAGCTTGCCACCTGGAAGCAGCATGCGCTTTCGGTGCTGCTCGAATACGGTTATATCGCGCCCGGAACGACCGTGACGACGCCGACGACTGATGCTGCGGACGGCGCATAAGTGCAGAAAGAGTGCGTATTTTTGTCTTTTTGCTTACGGGCAAAATAGTTCTTGCAGCCAAGGTCGTGGCGTGTATACTCGAATACGTTTGTTCAACTACGTGCCGGCCAAGGTGGTACGGCACCTCTAGAAGAGTAAGGAATTGCACATGGATTACATCCGCGCAATCGAGCGTCAGCAGATCCGCGAGGACATCCCGCAGGTCCGCGTCGCCGACAACGTCAAGGTTCACTACCGCATTAAGGAAGGCGACCGCGAGCGCATCCAGGTTTTCCAGGGTGACGTCATCCGCATGGCCGGCGCCGGTGCCCGTGAGACCTTCACCGTCCGCAAGATTTCCTTCGGTGTCGGTGTTGAGCGTACCTTCCCGCTTCACAGCCCCAAGATCGCCAAGCTCGAGGTCGTCCGTCATGGTCGCGTCCGTCGCGCCAAGCTGTACTACCTCCGCGACAAGGTGGGCAAGGCTGCTCGCATCCCCGAGAAGCGCTAAGAAGATCGCAGCGTCTGTCCACTCGTTTGGACACAAGGGCCACCTTCGGGTGGCCCTTCTTTTTATCTGATTTCCATGCAAGGAGGGCCTGGTATGGCCAATATGACGAGCTCGATTTCGGCATCGCAGGTTGCCGGCGAGCTGGCGAGTGCCACGTTCGAGGAGATTCCCGCCCTCGTGGAGCACTATCGCGAGGATCCGCGCCAGCAGGTGATCAAGGCTTGCGAACGCGCACTTAAGCGCCATGCCAAGGAATTTTCCGAGCGCGAGCGCGTCAACGGCATGTACGAGCTGATGCATGAGCTCGGCGGCGATGGCGTGGTCGTTGGTGTTGACGAGGTGGGGCGCGGCTCTGTCGCCGGCCCGTTGACGGTCTGCGCTGTCTGCCTTCCCATGGAGCCGCGCGTTTGGGGCATTAACGATTCCAAAAAGCTCACGCCTGCCCGTCGTGAGCTGCTCTCGGTGCAGATTGCCGAGGTGGCTACGGCCATTGGTTTTTGCCATATCGCGCCTGCGGACATCGATGAGATGGGCATGGCCCGCGCCATCCGCGCTGCCGTCGCGGGCGCCGTGGCGGATACGGGGCTCGAGCCCGATTGCGTGCTTATGGACGGTAACCCCTTGGGCGCCGTTCCCAATGAGCGCGATGTGGTCAAGGGAGATGCCAAAATCGCCTGCATCGCCGCTGCTTCCATTATGGCCAAGGTCACGCGTGACGAGATGATGGTCGAGTACGATGCCGAGTATCCCGAATATCATCTTGCTGAGTCAAAGGGCTATGCGAGCCCCGAGCACATTGAGGCTATTCGTAAACATGGCCTTTCTCCGTTGCATCGTGTGAGCTTCTGCGGAAATTTTTTGCAGACGGAGCGTCTTTTTTAAGGCAAATATGGAGACAGGGACTTCTGGGATTTTATAAACCAGCTGGTGGGGACCGCATGCAACGCAATTGTTGCATGCGGTCCCTTTTTTGTTTGTTTTTGGTTGGACTTTGGTTTTCTTTTGGTACTTACCCGCAAGAAAGGCGGCCCCATGATCGGGTCAATATCGTGCGCGGGAAAGGAGACCCCATGTGCGCCGCAAGTGCAAAGAGCAAGACGCAACAGCTCAAAGAGCTTTGGGAGAGCGGGGAGATTGATTGCGCGTCGATTACGCCTGGGTTCATTAAGGGCCTCAGTCCTCGAGAACTGGGCATGCTGGGCGAGCTTATTGCAATCGATTACTTTCGCGAGCGCGGTTATGCCCTCTTGGAACAGGGCTACCGGTGTCCCGAGGGCGAGGCCGATCTGGTACTGCTTGATGAACTTGATGATGTCGTGGTGATGGCTGAGATCAAGACAAGGCGCGTCGCCCTAGATTGCAACACGCGGGTCTTTCCCGAGGAGGCGGTGGACGCCCAGAAGCAGCGTCGCTACCGCCGTATCGCGAGTTGTTACCTTATGGATCACTATCCCCTTAAGGCGATTCGCTTCGACGCGGTGGGCGTTACTATCCGCGGCGGTCATATTGCGGAGATTGAGCATCAATACAACGCATTCGATTGGCAGGTATCGTGATGGCGTTTGACACCTTTGCCGTCCACGCTGCATGTATTCGTGGCGTTGAGGCGATTCCCGTCACGGTCGAGGTCTCGCTTGCCGGCGGTATTCCGGGTATCCAAATGCTTGGCATTCCAAGTATGGAGGTGATGGAGTCGCGTGGCCGCATACGCTGCGCAATGCGCTCGGCGGGATTTGAGATTCCACGGGCGGGCATTACCGTCAACTTGGCTCCGGGCGACATCCGTAAAACGGGCAGTGGTTTTGACCTGCCGATTGCCATCGCGGTACTGGCGGCCGATGGGCAGATTCCCCGCGACCATCTAGACCATTGCCTTATTGCCGGTGAGCTCGGGCTGGATGGTAGCGTGCTGCCCGTAAAAGGCGAGGTTGCGTTTCAGTTGTTGGCGCGTGATATGGGCCTGTCCTTTATTGCGGGAAGGTCGGATCAACATGTGCCGCTTGCCGGTGTGGACTGTGGCTTTATCGACCATCTGTCTCAGCTCGCCCGCGGTATGGGCGAGGCGGCTCGGCATTATCTGGATTCCGAGGGTGTCGAGGCGTCGTTTGAGCCAGAACTTGATTATGCCGATGTGCTGGGGCAGGAGGTTGCCAAGCGCGGCATTGCGCTCGCGGCGGCGGGGGAGCTCGGCCTGCTTATGATTGGCTCGCCTGGTTCGGGCAAGACCATGCTCGCACGCCGCATGACGGGTATCTTGCCCGAGCTTTCTCTCGAGGATCAGCAAGAGGCGCTGTGCATCCATTCGGTCTTGGGCGAGAACATCGATGGTTTGCTGGCGGGACACCGGCCGTTCCGTAGCCCCCACCACAGCATTTCGACTGCGGGCCTTATTGGCGGCGGACGGCCGGTGCACCCGGGCGAGATTAGCCTAGCGCACGGCGGCGTGCTCTTTTTAGACGAGCTTGCCGAGTTTCCCAACAGCGTGCTGCAGACACTCCGTCAGCCCATAGAGCGCGGCTACGTCAAGATCGTACGCGTCGATGGGGCTT
Organism: Collinsella sp. HCP28S3_G2; assembly: GCF_052065125.1. Classification (NCBI taxonomy): domain Bacteria; kingdom Bacillati; phylum Actinomycetota; class Coriobacteriia; order Coriobacteriales; family Coriobacteriaceae; genus Collinsella; species Collinsella sp. HCP28S3_G2. Next base: position 47,228 of record NZ_JBQHUO010000007.1, on the reverse strand, counting down.
TCACGTTTCCCTCGAGGTTCCAGCTGCTTGCCGCGAGCAATCCCTGTCCCTGCGGCTTTTTGGGCGATCGCGAGGTACCGTGCCGCTGCTCGGCTTCGATGGTTGAGCGCTATCGGTCTAAGCTACGTGGTCCCTTGGCCGATCGTATTGACCTTATGATTGACGTGACCCGACCCGACCCGCAGGTAATTATCGAGGGCGCCGAGGGTATGTCGTCAGCTGAACTGCGTGACTATGTTGTGCGGGGTCGGGCATTTCGCGCCTGGCGCGAGTCCCGTATGGACGATGCAGATGCCGAGGCCGAGGACGATGAGTCACGTTCCATCGACGGCGTCGTTTCGACCTTTGCGCTCGATGGGGCGGCGGAAAAGTGCGTGCTCGGCCTGTCGAGGCGCACGCATCTTACCGGTCGCGGCATCGTGCGCTTGGTGCGTATCGCGCGCACGATTGCCGATGTTGCCGAAAGTGAGCGGGTAACCCAAGACCACGTGCTCGAGGCGGCGATGTACCAGGGGAGGAGGGACCAGTAATGCCCGAGGAGACTTTTGAGCTGCATCCCGGTGATGCGTTGTATCCAGCTACCGTTTTGGAGCTCTCCGATGTACCCCAGACGCTTTATGTGCGTGGCGACCCCGCCGCACTGTCGACGCCCTCGCTCTCCATCATCGGCGCTCGCAAGGCCTCGCCGTACGGCCTTGCCGTGGCAGAGCTGGCCGCGAAAGTTGCGGTCGAGGCGGGGGTGACGGTGGTCTCGGGCGGTGCGGTCGGCTGCGACCAGGCCTCGGGTTGGGCCGCGGTCAACGCTGGTGGCAGGCACGTCGTGGTGTTGGGTACGGGCGCCGACGTGGTTTACCCGCGCTCGAGTGCAGGGCTCATCGCGCGCACGATCGATACGGGCGGCGCGGTCGTGTCCATCTCGCCTTGGGGTATGGGGCCACGCAAGTTTGCCTTTCCGCGGCGTAACCGGGTGATTGCCGCGCTTTCGCAGGCGCTGTTCGTGTCGGAGGCCGGCATGCCCTCGGGCACGTTCTCGACAGCAGAGGCCGCCATGGACCTGGGGCGCGAACTGCTCGCGGTACCGGGCTCCATTTTGTCACCAGAGTCGCGTGGGACCAACTACCTCATCGCCAACGGGGCCTGCTGCATTGTTGACGAGGAGTCTATTGAGATGGCTATCTCGCGAATATACGGCACCCTGCGTTATTCGCGTCCCGATGCGCCCGGTATCGCCGATCTGGACCCCACGCAGCAGGCCGTGATGCACGCGCTCATCGCCTCGCCGCTCAAGGTCGATGACATTGCCGCGCTCGTCTCCCTCGATGCCGTCGGCGTGCTCAAACTCCTGGGTTCACTCGAGCTCGAGGGACTCATCGAGCGCATGATGGATGGAAGGTATGCGCCCTCAAAGTTTGCGCTTCACGCTCAGACGCCCTTCGGTCACAATGGAAAGCGTGTCAATTAGAAAGGTGTTTGCAGATGCTGTTTGATCAAGTGACGGTTATCGGTGGCGGTCTGGCGGGATCGGAATGCGCGATTCAGCTGGCAGATCGCGGGTTTGCCGTAAAGCTGTGCGAGATGCGGCCGCTGGTGACCTCTCCTGCCCACCATACCGATCACTTGGCGGAGCTCGTCTGCTCCAATTCGTTTAAGTCGACCCGACCCGATTCCGCCGCCGGCCTGTTGAAGGCCGAACTCGAGCGTATGGGTTCGGTGCTGCTCGACTGCGCTCATCGCGCTGCCGTTCCCGCTGGTGGCGCCTTGGCGGTCGACCGTGTTAAATTCTCCGAGCTCGTCGAGGCCGAGGTTGACGCCCGCTCCAATATCGAGGTCGTTCACGGCGAGGTCACCCAGATTCCCGAGGGCCATGTGGTTATCGCCGCGGGTCCCTTGTGCTCGCCGGCGTTGAGCGGGGAGGTCATGAAGCTCGTCGGTGGTGATTCCCTGGCGTTTTTTGACGCCGCGGCCCCGATTGTCGATGCCTCGACGCTCGATATGGATGTGCTGTTTTCGCAGTCGCGCTACGAGGAGCAGGGGAGTGGCGACTATCTCAATGCCCCGCTCAACAAGGAGGAGTACGAGGCCTTTATCGAGGCGCTTACCACGGCCGATCGCGTGGTGCTCAAGGACTTTGAGGGCGGGGACCTCTTCCAGGCCTGTCAGCCAGCCGAGGAGGTTGCGCGTACGGGCAAGGATGCCATCCGCTTTGGCGCTATGAAGCCCGTCGGGCTCACCGACCCGCGCACCGGTCGCCGTCCCTGGGCGGCGATTCAGCTGCGCGCCGAGAACAAGGAGAAGACCGCCTATAACCTGGTGGGTTTCCAGACCAACCTGACCTTCGGCGAGCAGAAGCGCGTTTTTCATATGGTTCCCGGTCTGGAGAATGCCGAGTTTTTCCGCTATGGCGTCATGCATCGCAATACCTTTGTCGATGCTCCCCATGTGCTCGATGGGACCTTCGCCGTGCCCGGCACGGGCGTGCGCCTTGCCGGCCAGATTACCGGTACGGAGGGTTACATGGAAGCGGTCGCGACGGGTCTCCTCGCTGCGCTCAATACCTATGCCGAGGCTATCGAGGTTGCTCCTGTCGAGCTGCCGCGCGTGGGCGCCCTTGGCGCGCTCGTGGGCTATGCGACCGATCCTGCTACGGTCGGATATCAGCCCATGCATGTTAATTTTGGCCTGGTGCCTCCCCTCGAGGACGGTAAACGCCGCAGCAAACGTGATCGCTATCAGGCCTATGCGGATCGCGCCCTTAAGGCCCTGGATTCCTATCTGGAATCGCGCTCCGACCTGTTTGGGGGCGACCGGCCATAGCCTTTGACCTGTACGATACCGTCGACTCGTTCATAGCCTATATTGCACGCGTCGAGGGGCTTTCTTCTAACACTGTTATCGCTTACGGCTCTCGTCTGGAGCGTTTTGCCGCTTGGTGCGAGCGTGGGGATATCGATGCACGCACGGCGGACGTACGTACCGTTCGCATGTATCTGGCGGAGCTGTCGCGCGAGCAGGTGGCGCCCAGGACGATTGCGGCGCACCTGTCTGCCATTCGTTCGTTCTATCGATGGATGGCTGCCGAGGGTCTTATCGATGGAGACGCTGTCTCTGCGATTGCCTCGCCCAAGCTTCCACGCTATTTGCCCGGGGTGCTGACCACCCAGCAGGTTAAGGCACTGCTTGCATCGCCAGACGTTTCAACGCCTGCGGGACTGCGCGATGCGGCGATGCTCGAATTGCTCTATGCATCTGGGGCTCGCATCTCTGAGCTTGCGGCACTCAATGTTGAGTCCATTGCTTGGTCCGAGCGAACGCTGCGGCTTTGGGGTAAGGGGAGCAAAGAGCGTATCGTGCCCCTGTATCGGCGTGCTCTCGATGCGACCCGCCGCTATATTGAGGAAGGAAGACCGGAGCTTCTTGCTCACGCAAAGCGTGGCGACGGTACGAACGGTGTGCATCCGCTGTTTATCTCGGCACGCGGCAACCGTATGAGCGCCGCCATGCTTAGGCGACGGTTTCATATGTTGGCGACGCTTGCGGGCATTCCTTCCGATATCGCCCCGCATGCGATGCGCCATACTTTTGCGACCGATTTGCTCGAGGGCGGAGCGGACTTGCGCTCTGTCCAGGAGTTGCTGGGGCATGCAAGCCTGTCCACCACGCAGATTTATACGCATCTCACGCCCGATCGGCTCAAACGCGCCGTTACCCAAGCTCTTCCGCGCGGCGAATAAGGCAGGAGAGGGGTTCTATCCAATCGATCGCGCGTCCGTGTGTGTGGTTTTGATTTCGGGTTGGCAGAAAGATGTAATCCTGCTATCATTCATCGGGTTGCTTCACGGCAACAGGTTTTTATCACGCACGCGCGGCTACTTCATACCGTGGTGCCCGGGCTTTGGTAGCACATGTCCGGGTTGGTTTTGGAGGATGACCCCGCGCGGAGGCAAACCACAGGAGGTTTAACATGGCTACCAAGATTAATATCCGCACCCTGCTCGAGGCCGGCTGCCACTTCGGTCACCAGACCCGTCGCTGGAACCCCAAGATGAAGCCGTTCATCTTCGGTGAGCGCAACGGCATCTACATCCTCGACCTCAAGCAGACCATTCTTGACGCCGACCAGGCTTACACCTTCGTCAAGAACGTTGCCAAGGGTGGCAACGTGCTGTTCGTCGGCACCAAGAAGCAGGCTCAGGAGGCCGTCAAGAACGCCGCTGAGCGCGCCAACATGCCTTACATCAACCAGCGTTGGCTCGGCGGCATGCTGACCAACTTCGTCACCATCCGCTCCCGCATCAACCGCATGGAGGAGCTCGAGGCCATGGTCGAGGACGGCCGCATGGCAGTGCTGCCCAAGAAGGAGCAGGCTGTTCTGGGTAAGGAGCTCGCTAAGCTCCAGACCAACCTCGGTGGCGCCCGCGACATGAAGGGTCTGCCCCAGGCTCTCTTCGTCATCGATACTAAGCGCGAGGAGAACGCCATCAAGGAGGCCCAGCGCCTGAACATCCCCGTCGTCGCTCTGATCGATACCAACTCCGATCCCGACGAGGTCGAGTACGGCATCCCCTGCAACGATGACGCCATCTCCGCTGTCACCCTTATGTGCGAGCTCATGGCCGACGCTTGCCTCGCTGGCTCCGGCAAGGAGCAGGTCTCCGAGGCCGAGATGGCCGCTGAGCCCAAGGCCGAGTAAATCAGTCCTAATTAAGTCTTTTTCATCTCTTTGAAAGGAACCACAATGGCCCAGATTACCGCCGCTATGGTCAAGCAGCTCCGCGAGATGACCGACTCCCCGATGATGGAGTGCAAGAAGGCTCTCGTCGAGGCTGACGGTGACATGGACGCCGCTGTTGACGTTCTGCGTAAGAACGGCCTCGCTAAGGCTGCCAAGAAGGCTGGCCGCGAGACCAACGAGGGCGCTGTCGCCGCGTTCGTCTCCGAGGATGGCAAGACCGGCGCTCTGCTCGAGCTCTCCTGCGAGACCGACTTCGTCGGCTCCAACGCCAAGTTCACCGGCTTTGCTTCCAAGGTCGCCGAGGTTGTCGCCACCACCGAGCCGGCCGATGTCGACGCTCTGCTCGAGAAGCCGATGGGCGAGGAGACCGTTTCCTCCGAGCTCACCGAGATGATTCACATCATGGGCGAGAACATGAAGATCTCCCGCTTCGCCGCCCGCAAGGCCGAGAACGGCGCTCTTGCTTCTTACATCCACATGGGTGGTAAGATCGGCGTCCTCGTCGAGTTTGCTTTCGAGAAGGCTGAGACCGCTCAGGCTGAGTCCTTCAAGACCTTTGCCCACGACGTTGCCCTTCAGGTTGCCGCTGTCGCTCCGATCTGCGCTACCCGCGATCAGGTTCCGGCCGAGACCGTCGAGCATGAGAAGCAGATTTACATGGCTCAGGCTGCCGAGTCCGGCAAGCCCGAGGCCATCCAGGAGAAGATGGCTGTTGGCCGCCTGGAGAAGTTCTACAAGCAGTCCGTGCTCACCGAGCAGGAGTTCATCAAGGACAGCTCCCTCACCATCAAGAAGTACGCTGAGCAGGTCTCCAAGGAGCTCGGCGATACCATTACCGTCGTTGCCTTCGACCGTCTGGTCCGTGGCGAGTAAATAAGCTCTTGTAGCTGGTAATGAGCAGGCTGTGGGTTTTACTCACAGCCTGCTTTTTCATGGCTCTAAGCAGAGCCTTTGATATCATATTGAGAGTCTAATTAAAGGAGGATCGCTTTGTCCGACATCCGATATAAACGTGTGCTTCTGAAGCTTTCCGGCGAAGCACTGATGGGCGATGGCCACTATGGCATCGACCCCAAGATTACCGACCATCTTGCCAAGCAGGTCAAGGAGCTGCTCGCCGTTGGCCATGAGGTCGGCATCGTTGTCGGCGGCGGCAATATTTTTCGCGGCATGGCTGGAGCTGCCGGCGGTATGGAGCGTGCTCAGGCCGATTACATGGGCATGCTTGCAACCGTTATGAACGCGCTCGCCCTGCAGGATGCCTTCGAGCATAACGATGTTCCTTGCCGCGTTATGAGTGCCATCCAGATGAACGAGATTTGCGAGCCCTATATTCGTCGTCGCGCCATCAATCACCTCTCCAAGGGCAATGTCGTTATCTTCGCGGCCGGCTCGGGCAATCCGTACTTTACGACTGACACCGCCGCGGCCCTTCGCGCCTGCGAGATCGGTGCGGAGATTCTGATTAAGGCCACCAAGGTCGACGGTATCTACGACAAGGATCCCGTCAAGTGCGCCGATGCCGTCCGCTTTGACAAGATCACCTATCACGAGGTGCTCGTCCGCGGCCTGCAGGTTATGGATTCCACGGCTACGGCCCTGTGCCAGGATAACCGTATGCCCATTTTGGTCCTCAACATAGATGGCGAGGACAACGTCAAGCGCGCGCTTTCGGGTGAGCCCGTCGGCACGCTCGTCTATCAGGAGGATTAAGCATGGCAGAGAACATCACCGCCCACATGGACAAGTCGCTCGAGTCCCTCAAGCATAACTTCTCCAAGGTCCGTACCGGCCGAGCCAACGCTAACATTCTGTCCGACATCACCGTCGATTATTACGGTGTTCCCACGCCGGTCACGCAGGTTGCCGCCGTAAAGACCCCCGAGGCCCACATGCTGCTCATCGAGCCGTGGGATAAGGCGCTTATCAACGCCATCGTCAAGGCCATCGGCGCTTCCGATTTGGGTATTACCCCCAACTCCGATGGCACCGTTGTTCGCCTTCCGTTCCCGGCTCCCACCGAGGAGCGCCGTCGCGAGCTCGTCAAGGAGTGCCGCGAGTACGCCGAGCAGGCCAAGGTGTCTATCCGTAACATTCGTCGCGACTTTAACAACAAGCTCGAACGCGATGAGGAGCTCACCGAGGACGATGTCCGTCGCGAACAGGCCAAGGTGCAGAAGCATACCGACGAGTATGTCGCCAAGGTCGAGGAGCTTCTGAAGGAAAAAGAAGCCGAGGTCATGGAGATCTAAGGTGCAATACGACGAGAACAAACTGGTCGAGTACTTTGCCGACGCCCCTGCGGGCGTCGGTTTTTCCGACCTTGACCTCAATAACATTCCGCGCCATATCTCGTGCATCATGGACGGTAACGGTCGCTGGGCTACGGCACGAGGTCTTGCCCGTACCGAGGGCCACAAGGCGGGTATCGTCTCCCTTCGTGAGATCATTACCGCCTGCGTGCGTCTGGGCGTCGACGTGCTTTCCGCCTATGCGTTTTCAACCGAAAACTGGAACCGCCCGCAGCATGAGGTTAACGTCTTGATGCATCTGTTTGCCAAGACGTTTATCGATGAGCTGCCGCTTCTGAAGCGCGAAAACGTGCGTGTTGTCTTTTTGGGTGATATTTCCGCGCTGCCCAAGAAGACCCGCGACGTTTTTGAATGCGGTCTTGCCGAGTGCGCCGATCACACCGGTATGACGCTGGCGCTTGCCGTCAACTACGGCGCCCGTGCCGAGATTACCCGTGCCGCCCGTCAGCTTGCGCTCGATGCTGCCGCCGGCAAGATCGACCCTGCTGCTATCGACGATGATATGGTTGCTTCGCACCTGTACACCGCCGGTCTTCCCGATCCCGAGCTGGTCATTCGCACCTCTGGTGAGCTTCGCCTTTCGAACTATCTGCTGTGGCAGGTGGCTTATTCCGAGTTCTATGTCACCGATACCTATTGGCCTGACTTTGATCGTTGGGGCCTTGTCGACGCCATTTTGGCCTATCAGGGCCGTGACCGTAGGTTTGGTGGACTGAGCAAGACCGAGGAGGCTTAATCGTGTCCGATCGTCCCAAGGCATCTGCTCCCAAGACGCCTGCGCGCAAAGCTGCCGCTCCGGGAGCGCCTGCAGCGAAGGGCGGCACCGGTTCGTGGCTTGCGGGCTTTATTACCCGTGCCGCCGCCGGTATCGTCTACGCTGTCGTCTTTATCCTGTGCCTGGTTTTGGGTATCGTGCCCACCGCCATTTTTGTCTCTGTCATGAGCGGGCTTTGCTGCTTTGAGTTTTTCCGTATGACGAGGCTCGACGGCAAGGTCGCCAACGAGCATCTGGGCATTATTGCCGCCGTGCTCTTTCCGTTATCGGCGCTTGGCGATTCGCTTTTGCTGAACGCCCTGCTTTTTGCACTGATGCTCGCGGTGGGCATTTGGTATGTTTGGTCGCCGCGTACCCGCATCTCTGATGTGGCCGTGACGCTCATGGGTCCTATCTACACAGGCTTTATGCTGTCGGCTATTGTGCTGCTGCGCGATGCCGTGCCCGGTTTTGCCGGCGCCCTGCTTTCAGTGGGTGTTTGCGCGTCCCTTTGGGTCTCCGATTCGTTTGCCTACATCGTAGGCAGCCGTATCGGCAAACACAAGATGGTTCCCAAGATCTCTCCCAAAAAGAGCTGGGAGGGGTTTGTTGGTGGCATCTTGGGCTCGGTTCTCATCTGGCTCATTTTGTGGGTGACGCATCTCTATAAGCTGAGCTTGCCCTATGCGCTGCTTTGTGGCGTGGTTGTGTCCATCCTGGGCGTTATCGGCGACCTTATCGAGTCGCGCATCAAGCGCGGTGTGGGCGTCAAGGATTCCGGTAACCTTATCCCGGGCCACGGCGGCATGCTCGATCGTAGCGATTCGCTTATCTTCGGCTGCATCACCGCGCAGCTGATGCTGATGATCGGAGGCGTGCTGTAATGTCCTTCCAGACGACCTATGGCTCCGATGGACGTCTCCGTGTTGCCATCCTGGGCTGTACGGGCTCTATCGGCACTCAGGCGCTCGATGTTTGCCGTCAGCATGCCGATCGTCTGCAGGTGACGGCGCTTTCCGTTAATTCCAGTACCACTGAGCTCGTTGCCGCTGCCCGCGAGTTCTCGGTTCCGGCGGTTGCCGTGGCCGATGTCGCTCATGGCGATGACGCCGTGCTGCAGGAGTTGCCCGAGGGAACGGAGCTCGGCGTAGGTGCGCAAGCGGTTTGCGAGCTCGCGCGTCGCGACGATGTTGACTGCGTGCTTGTCGCTATTGTTGGCGCGGCTGGTCTCGAGGCAAGCCATGCGGCCTTGATCTCGAATAAGCGTCTTGCCCTTGCCAATAAGGAGTCGCTCGTTGTTGGCGGTGACCTGCTGATGCCGTTGGCTCAGCCCGGTCAGCTTATCCCGGTCGATTCCGAGCACTCTGCAATTTACCAATGCTATCTGGGTGAGAATCCGCGCGAGGCCCATTGTATTTGGCTTACCTGCTCGGGCGGTCCGTTCTTTGGCCGTTCGCGCGAGGAACTCGACCGTGTGACGCGCGCCGATGCCCTGGCGCACCCTACGTGGGCTATGGGTGCCAAGATCACGATTGATTCCGCTACCCTCATGAACAAGGGCCTGGAGCGTATCGAGGCGATGCACCTGTTCGGTTGCGACCTCGACTTTATCAACGTGGTCGTTCAGCGTCAGTCAAAGATCCATTCGATGGTCGAGTTTGCCGACGGCTCCGTGATGGCGCATCTCGGGGCATCTGACATGCGCATTCCCATCCAGTTTGCCTTCTCGTATCCCGAGCGCTGGGATACTCCGGCTCCGCGCATCGATTTCCGCGAGTTGGGTCAGCTTACCTTTGATGCGGCTGACATGGATACGTTCCGCTGCCTGGCGCTGGCCGAGCGTGCGGGCAAGACGGGCGGCACCATGCCGTGCGTGCTCAATGCCGCCAACGAGTTCGCCGTCGATGCCTTCCTGCATGATGGCTGCAGTTTTACCGATATCGATCGCATTGTGGAATCCTGTATGGATGCGCATGATGCGCAGACGGTCGATTCGTTTGAACAGCTTCGCGGTATCGATGCGTGGGCGCGTGAAAAGGCCGCGCAAGTGCTCGTCACAACCCGTTTTTAACCCATAAGGATTGCTTTTCGTTTTATGGAAACTGTTCTGAGCGTTCTCTCATCGGTCTTTTGGGGCCTGCTGATGCTTTCCGTCCTCGTGTTTTTGCACGAGGGCGGCCACTTTTTGGCGGCGCGTGCCTGCGGCGTCCGGGTGACTGAGTTCTTTTTGGGCCTGCCGTGTCGCTTTGATATCCACCATACGTCTCGTCGGATCGGCACCAAGTTTGGCGTGACCCCGCTGTTGCTGGGTGGGTATGCTGCCATCTGTGGCATGGATCCGACCGATGTCTCGTATGCCGATCGCGTGCTTGCCGCCATCTATCGCCACGGCCGTGTGACGGTGGCCGATCTTGCCGTCGAGCTTGAGCTGTCCGAGGTGGATGTGCTCGAGGCCTGTGCTTTGCTGCTGGGTTGGGGCTCCATAGCTCCTTGGTATGAAGAAGGAGAAAGGCCTTCGCCTGGTTACTATCCCACCAAGTACCAGACCCTGCCGCGTGATGCGGCGGGTTATACCACCTTTGACGGCCGTCGGTTCGATCGCGAGCACGCGACTGCCGAGGGCGATGTATGGGAACTGCCGTGCGGCGAGGCCGAATTCCTTGCACGCGAGCGCTCGCACACCTATTTGGGTCAGGGCTTTGTCAAGCGTGCCTTTATGCTGCTTGCGGGCATTATCGTCAATATCCTGACGGGCTTTTTGCTCCTTATGAGCATCTATTCCATCGCGGGTGTCACGGTGCCGGTGGACACCAATGTGATCGGCCAGGTTGATGAAGGCTCGATTGCCTCCGCGGCGGGAATCGAGGATGGCGACGCGATTCTTTCGGTCGACGGAGTATCGTGCTCTACCTGGATGGACGTTTACGATGCCATTGGCAAGGCTGCCGGTAAGGACGATATAGCCATTGAGTACGAGCGTGACGGCAAGAAGCATTCGACCACGGTTGCGCTCAAAGAGGACGAACGCCTAGGTGTGTATGTCTCTACGCAGGTGGTCCGTTTAGACCCCATCACGTCGGCTCGCCTGTCGTTCTCCTATGTCGTGCAGACAGCGAAGGGCGTGATGCGCCTGCTCCAGCCTCAGCATACGATGGAGATTCTCGATCAGTCCTCTTCGATCGTGGGTATTAGCGTTATGTCCTCGCAAGCTGCTGCTGCCGGCCCTGCCACGTTCCTTTCGTTTGCCGCCCTCATTTCGTTCTCGCTTGGCTTTATGAACCTGCTGCCCATCCCGCCACTCGATGGCGGCAAGTTGGTCATCGAGATCATTCAAAAGATTGCGGGCCGCGAGCTTCCGCTCAAGGTCCAGACGATTGTGAGCTATGTGGGCATCGCGCTCTTTGCGCTGCTGTTTGTCTATATGCTTCGTTCCGACATCCTTCGATTTATTCTGTAGTGGAGTGTTTGGATTGTCTTTATCCCATCCTTTGCCTCGCGAGTTGACGCGCCCCGTGCATGTGTGCGGCGTGCAGATCGGTGGAGGCGCGCCGGTGGTGGTCCAATCTATGACCTGCACCGATACCGCTGATGTCCAGGCAACGCTTGCGCAAGTGTGCGCGTTGGCGCAGGCTGGCTGCGATATCGTGCGCGTGAGCGTGCCCACCGAGGCCGCGCTTGAGGGTTTCCGCACCATCTGCGCCGAGTCTCCGGTGCCGATCGTTGCCGATATCCACTTTAACCATAAGCTCGCCATTGGTGCCGTTGAGGCCGGTGCTGCCAAGCTGCGCATCAATCCCGGCAATATCGGCGATTGGGCCAAGGTTGACGCGGTGATCGATGCTGCGGGTGCCGCGGGCTGTGCGATTCGTATCGGCGTCAATGCTGGTTCGCTTGAGCAGGATATCGCTGAGCGCGACGACCTCACGCAGCCCGAAAAGCTCGTGATGTCGAGCGAACGTTTTGTCAAGCATTTTGAAGACCGCGGCTTTACGAACATTGTACTTTCGGCCAAGGCCCATAGCGTGCAAACGACGCTCGACACCTATCGTGCCCTGTCGCGTGAGATTCCCCACGTTCCGCTCCACCTGGGTGTAACCGAGGCGGGTACCAAGCTGCAGGGCACCATCAAGAGCTCGGTGGGCCTTGGCATCCTGCTGTCCGAGGGAATCGGTGACACCATGCGCGTTTCGCTCACGGCCGATCCGGTTGAGGAGCCGCCGGTCGCCTGGGGAATTTTGCAGTCGCTGGGCCTGCGTCGCCGCGGCCCCGAGATTGTCTCGTGCCCCACGTGCGCCCGCTGTCAGGTTAACCTGATCGCAATCGCCGAGGAAGTAACCGAGCGGCTTAAGAACTATGCCGCGCCGCTTTCGATTGCCGTCATGGGATGTGCCGTTAATGGCCCCGGTGAGGCTTCTGATGCCGACCTGGGCGTTGCTTGCGGACGTGGTCAGGGCCTGCTCTTTTCGCATGGCCAGATCATTGGTAAAGTAGCGGAGGACCAAATTGTCGACGCGCTTATGGCCGAGGTCGACAAGCTTATTGAGGAGAAATAAATGACCCGAGCAATGTATATGTCTAAGCTGTATGCTCCGACGCTCAAAGAGGATCCGGCCGACGCTGAGCTTGCGAGCCATCGCCTGCTGCTCCGTGCCGGTATGATCCGCAAGGAGGCCGCCGGTCTCTATTCCTATCTGCCGCTCGCGTGGCGCTCGATTCGCAAGATTGAGAACATCGTGCGCGACGAGATGGACGCCGCCGGTGCCCAGGAGCTCATGATGCCCATCATGGTCGATGCCGAGCTGTGGCGTGAGTCCGGCCGTATCGATGCCTATGGCAAGGAGCTCGTGCGCTTTGATGACCGCCACGGCCGCGAGTTCGTGCTCGGCCCCACGCACGAGGAGACCGTGACTGCCCTGGTGCGCAACGAGCTGCGTTCATACAAGCAACTGCCGGTGAATCTCTATCACATCCAGGACAAGTTCCGCGACGAGTTCCGTCCCCGCTTTGGCCTGATGCGCGGTCGCGAGTTCATCATGAAAGACGCCTACAGCTTTTCTGCCACGCAGGAGAGCCTGCAGGAGGAGTACGACAAGATGAAGCAGGCCTACGCCAATATCTGCGAGCGCTGCTACATTAAGGCCCTGCCCGTCGTCGCCGATTCCGGCGAGATCGGTGGCGACACTTCCGTCGAGTTCATGGCGCTGGCAGAGGCCGGCGAGGCCTCGCTGGTCTACTGCTACGATTGTGGCTTTGCTGCCGATGACGAGGCGGCAAGCACCAAGGTCGTTGTGACCGAGGGCCCCGGCGACGGCACACTCACCAAGGTCGAGACTCCGGGTATGGGCACCATCGAGGCCGTCGCCCAGTTCTTCGGCTTCCCCGAGAACGGTACGCGCAAGTCGCTGGCTCTCATCGACGCCGAGGGCAAGCCGGTTGTGGCCATCGTTCCGGGCGATCATGAGCTCAACGACTGCAAGGCCGAGCATGTCTTTGGCAAGGGCTATCGCATGATGACCGACGAGGAGCTCCAGACCTACGGTCTGCATAAGGGCTTTATCGGACCGGTTAACCTGCCCGAGGGCATTCGTCTGGTCTGCGACGAGAGCCTGCGCGAGTCCAAGCAGTGGGCCTGCGGTGCCAACGAAGTCGACTATCACTTTACCGGTGCCTGCCCCGAGCGCGACTTTACCGTCGACGAGTGGGCCGACCTGGTTACCGTCGTTGCCGGCGACCCTTGCCCGCACTGCGGCAAGCCGCTCTCCGCTGCTCGCGGTATTGAGGTTTCCCAGGTCTTCCAGCTGGGCACCAAGTACTCCGAGGCCATGGGTGCCACCTTTATGGACGAGGACGGCAAGGAGAAGCCGCTTATCATGGGTTGCTACGGCGTGGGCGTCTCCCGCTCGCTCGCTGCCGTCGTGGAGCAGCACAACGACGAGCACGGTATCGTTTGGCCGGTCTCCGTTGCCCCGTACGAGGTTGCGGTGATTCCGCTCGACCCCAAGAAGGAGGAGTGCGCTTCTGTTTGCGATCAAATCGTCGAGGGTCTGTGCGCCGAGGGTATCGAGGTTGTCGTTGACGACCGTGACGAGCGTCCCGGCTTTAAGTTTGCCGACAACGACCTTATGGGCTTCCCTTATCAGGTGGTGCTCGGCAAGCGCGGCCTTAAGAACGGCACCGTCGAGCTCAAGGATCGTGCCACGGGCGAGCGCGAGGATGTGGCGATCGATGAGGTTGTCGCCAAGGTTTCCGAGCTTGTGAAAGCAGCACGCCGTTAATCGAGCCCGCTGCGTTTAGTGCACTTGTTAAGCGGCCCTGCGTCTCTCGAGGTAGAGATGCAGGGCCGCTTTTGCGTCTAAGGGACATTCGTTGCTAAAAGGAAAACCCCGCAGCCCATGCGAGCTGCGGGGTTTTCCTTTGTGCCTCCGATGCGAAATAAATCGCTCAGATATTACTGATAATCGACGACGTCGATCCAGTTCTTCAGGAACTCATCGTTCACGTTGCGCTTACGAGCGAGCTCGGAAGCGGCGACGATGCTCGTCCACTGACGCACGACCTGCATGGGCATGTCGGCGCGATCGCAGTAGAGCTCCAGGTAGGCCTCGGCCTGGTCCTTGCTGTTGAGGGCAAAGAGCAGGTAGGTGGTGGCAACGTCGGCAGCAGGGGAGCCCTGGGTGGCGTGTGCCCAGTCGCAGACGTACAGCTGGCCGTCGTCGCCAACGATGACGTTGGAGGGGTTGAAGTCGCCGTGGCAGACCTTGAACTCCTTGGTCATGCCGTCCAGACGCTCCTGAAGGTTGTAGCGCGTGGTGGCATTGAGCTGATCGAGGCTGTCGATCATGCGGGCGAACTTGTCGCGCTGACGGTTGAGCAGCGGGGAGGTGTAGCCGTGGATCTCGATCTGGAGGTCGACGAACATCTCGAGGTACTCACCAAAGCGCTGGGGCTCGGCAGTCATCTTCTCGGCAAGGGTGGTGCCCGGAACCTTCTCGGTCACGAGCGCCCAGCCGTTGGCGTTCTCGAGCTGAGAAACCTCGAGAGCCTTGGGGCTGCGGATGCCGCACTCATTGATGCGGGCAAGATTCAAAGCCTCGTTGAACACGTCGGAGACGGGCTTGGTCTCGTTAAAGACCTTGACGATCTTGTCGCCCAGGTCGTAAACGACTTTGTTGCCGCGACGGACGAGCTCGGTCTTGGATTCGGGGAGCAGCATGATTGCATCCTTTCAACGATGCGATAGAAGCAGTGGCGGGGGCGTGCGTGCGCCCGTTCACCCCCGCCGAAATAACCGTGCTAAAAACTAGCAGACAGCGTAGTCCTGGGGCTCGCGGCCATAGTAGGCGTCCAGGTAGAGCTCCTTGATCTCGCTCATGAGCGGGTAGCGCGGGTTAGCGCCGGTGCACTGGTCGTTGAATGCCTGCTCGGTCATCTCGTCGAGGGTGTCGAGGAAGTACTGCTCGTCAACACCGTAGTCGGCGATGGTCTTCTTGACACCGATGAAGTCCTTGAGCTCCTCGAGCTTCGTGATGAAGTTCTCGAAGACCTCCTTGTCGTCCTTGCCCTCGATACCGCAGTACTTGGCCATCTCGGCGTAGTTGTGCAGCGCGTTGGGGTAAGGATACTGGGAGAACGTGCCCATCTTGACGGGGGCCTCGGCGGCGTTGTAGCGCATGACGCGAGTCAGGATGATGGCGTTGGCGATGCCGTGGGGCAGGTGATGGAAGGCACCGAGCTTGTGGGCCATGGAGTGGTTGAGGCCCAGGAAGGCGTTGGCGAAGGCCATACCGGCCATGCAGGAGGCGTTGTGCATCTCCTCGCGGGCATGCGGGTCCTTCGCGCCGTTTTCGAAGCTGGAGGGCAGGTTCTCGAAGACGAGCTTGGCAGCGCGCTCGGAGAGGCCCTTGGTGTAGTCGGAGGCCATGATGGAGACATAGGACTCGATGGCGTGGGTCATGACGTCGATGCCGGAGGCGGCGGTCAGGCCGCGCGGGGCGGTCATGCAGTTGTCGGCGTCGACGATAGCCATGTTGGGGAGCAGTGCGTAGTCGGCGAGCGGCCACTTGATGCCGGTCTCCTTGTCGGTGATGATGGCGAACGGCGTGCACTCGGAACCGGTGCCCGAAGAGGTCGGGACGGCGACGAAGTAGGCCTTCTTGCCCATCTCGGGGAAGGTGAAGATACGCTTGCGGATGTCCATGAAGTCCATGGCCATGTCCTCAAACTTGCACTCGGGGTGCTCGTACATCATCCACATGATCTTGCCGGCGTCCATAGCGGAGCCACCGCCGACGGCGATGATGACGTCCGGCTCAAAGAGAGCCATCTGCTTGGCGCCGCGACGTGCGCACTGCAGCGACGGATCGGGCTCGACGTCGTAGAAGCAGTCGTGGGCGATGCCCATCTCGTCGAGCTTGGCCTCGATGGCGCGGGTGTTGCCATTCTTGAAGAGGAACTGGTCGGTGACGATAAAGGCGCGCTTCTTGCCCATGACGCTGCCCAGCTCGTCGAGAGCGACGGGCGTGGAACCCTTCTTGAAGTAGACCTTCTCGGGAGCGCGGAACCACAGCATGTTCTCACGGCGCTCGGCCACAGTCTTAACGTTGATCAAGTGCTTCACCCCAACGTTCTCGGAGACGGAGTTGCCGCCCCAGGAGCCGCAGCCCAGGGTCAGAGACGGCTTCATGCCAAAGTTGTACAGGTCACCGATGCCGCCGTGCGAGGACGGGGTGTTGATGACGATGCGGCAGGCCTTCATGACATGCTCGAACAGGCTGATCTTCTCGGCCTGGGCGGGATGCACGTACAGAGAGGCGGTGTGGCCCGGGCCACCGGCGAGTACCAGGTGCTCGGCCTTGTCGACGGCCTCCTGGAAGTCCTTGGCGTGATACATGGCCAGGACAGGGGAGAGCTTCTCGTGGGAGAACTCCTCCTTGGCGGGGTCGGTGGAGGTGACCTCGGCGATCAGGATCTTGGTCTTGGCGGGAACCTCGATACCGGCGAGCTCGGCGATCTTGGCGGCAGCCATGCCGGGGATGCGGTGATCGAGAGCGCCGTTCTTGAACATGGCGCCGCGCAGGGCCTCCATCTCGGCACCCTGCTTGACGAAGTAGCAGCCGCGCTTCTGGAATTCGGCCTTAACCTGGTCATAGATGGTGTCGATGACGGTCACGGACTGCTCGGAAGCGCAGATCATGCCGTTGTCGAAGGTCTTGGAGTGGATGATGGAGTTGACGGCGAGCAGCACGTCGGCGGTGTCGTCGATGACGACCGGGGTGTTGCCGGCGCCAACGCCCAGGGCGGGCTTGCCCGAGGAGTAGGCGGCCTTGACCATGCCCGGGCCACCGGTGGCGAGGATGATGTCGACATCGCGCATGACCATGTTGGTCAGCTCGATGGAGGGGACATCGACCCAGCCGATGATGCCCTCGGGGGCGCCGGCCTTGACGGCGGCGTCAAGCACGAGCTTGGCGGCGGCGATGGTGCACTTGGCGGCAGCCGGGTGCGGGGAGATGATGATGGCGTTGCGGGTCTTCAGGCTGATCAGCGTCTTGAAGATCGCGGTGGAGGTGGGGTTGGTCGTCGGGATGACGGCGCCCACGATGCCGATGGGCTCAGCGATCTTGGTGATGCCGTAGGCCTCGTCGCGCTCAATGACACCACAGGTCTTGGTGTTCTTGTAAGCGTTGTAGATGTACTCTGCGGCGTAGTGGTTCTTGATGACCTTGTCCTCAAGAACGCCGCGACCGGTCTCCTCGATGGCCATCTTCGCCAGCGGGATACGAGCCTTGTTGGCGGCCATGGCGGCCTCGTAGAAGATCTTGTCGACCTGCTCCTGCGTGTACGTAGCAAAAAGCGCCTGGGCCTCTCGCATCTGAGCGAGCTTAGCCTCAAGCGCCTCTACGTTGTCCACAATTGCGGGAGTAGTGTTTTCCGGTGACTTTTTCACCATTTGTGTCTCCTTGCGATCGGAGATTTACCCTACGTGTTGCATGATAGCAAGAAATTATTCGGCGAACGGTAAGATTCCCGTAAAAGGCACACTAAAACGCTTCAACTAGCTGAAGCGTTTTAATTAAAAATATCGCCTGGCATCGGCCCGCTCATTGGGGACAGACTTATATGAGTGCTTTCACTCATTTGGGACAGACATAGTTTTGCCATTTCGCTGTTCTGGACCTGTTATTGCCGCTTATTGGATATAAATAGATCACAGGCTCAGCATTTCGCGTTGCTTCTCTCCTTTTAGGTGTTGCCTGTACAGTTTTGAAAGGAGAGATTATGCCCCGATGTGCCCGCGCCGTTTCGATCACCGGCTATTACCATGTTTATGACCGCGGCAACTCCAAGCAGATTATTTTTGAAGATGACTCCGACCGCTATCGTTTCTTGTCGGATATCTCGGACAGGTTTGCGCGCCATAAAGTGGCGGTGTTGGCTTGGTGCCTTATGGACAACCACTTCCATTTGATGGTTGATGACCCTTATGACAACCTTTCAAAGGCGATGCAGTGCGCATTGACGGCGTATGCTAAGTATTTCAATGGGAAAACGGGAAGAACGGGCCATCTGTTTGACAATCGCTATTCGCGGGTTGCGGTTGAGTCGGACACGCAGGCGGTGCAGCTGCTCGATTATATCCATCTCAATCCTGTGAAAGGTTCGCTCGACTCACTCGAGGCGTACCGATGGTCAAGCTTCAAGGCATATCAGCTGGGCTACGATCCCTTTGACATTTGTGATGCGGCCCCTATGCTCGATATTGTCGGAGGCTCCCGTTGCTATTGCGAGCATCTCAAGGAAGCTGCCGGGCGCATCTGGTCGGTGGAGGTTCTTCCACGCCGTCGGATCCCCGATGAGGAGGTCCTTTCCGTTGCGCGCGAAGTCCTGCCGAGCATAGATCCTACGCTGCTTAAGGCCCTGCCACGCCCCGAACGCGATGCCTGCCTGCTGAGGCTCAGGCAGGCACATCTCACGGTCAAGCAAATTGCCCGTATCACCGGTATCGGCGCTACAAGTGTGACCAAGGCCACCGCGGGCTGGAAGGAAGCTGCGTGAGGCAGGGGCCGGAGCTAGTCGGGGCGCCGCAGACACGCATCATGTCTGTCCCCAATGAGTGAAAACACCCATGTAAGTCTGTCCCCAATGAGTGTGTCATGTCTGTCCCCAATGAGTGAAAACACCCATGTAAGTCTGTCCCCAATGAGTGCAAAAAGGCGCCCTCCACAAGAGAGGACGCCTTTGGTAAGTTCTATGTGAACGCGAGGTCTTTGACCCGGAGAGTCCGAGGTACTTGTTGGTAAGACCTTATTTAGGAGCGCGCAACCTTGCCAGACTTAAGGCAGGTGGAGCAAACGTTCATCTTGCGACGGTGACCATCGACGACGACGTAGACACGCTGGATGTTGGGGCGGAACTTACGGTTGGTGACGCGGTGAGAGTGGCTGATGGAGCGACCGGCAACGGGGTGCTTACCGCAAACTTCGCAAACTTTGGACATAACTGACCCTCCTTGGGCGACAAACGAACATGTCGCGTTAACAAACAAGCCTGAACTATAGCACAGAAGCAGCTCCCTGTGCGTAATCTACACAGAGATATTTCTCTTATGGCGATAGTGCCCACGCTACGGCCCTGGACGTAGATCCGATTTGCGTGTAGCAGAGGGGATTATGCCAGCTCGCATCGACGTTTTCAAGCTTGTCCCGCAAATATATATAGGTTTATGGAGCGTTGAGTCCGTTTGCGGATTGCTCCGTATTAATGCTCGCAATTAAGCTCGGGGTTGGCTACACTATCCCTTGACCATTAAAGGGGTACGAGATACCCACATGGATTTATATTGCTGCCATAGAGCAGTCCTTCCTGTGGGTGTCTGGTCCGCTTTGAGCGGTCGGGCATCTATTTTTTTGACTGTATCAGCAGTCAAGACATGTGAGGAAGGAGATCGATGGGCACGACTTCCCCCAAGGCGGTCATCATGGACGAGACCGCCGTCAACCGAGCGATGACCCGCATCGCGCACGAGATTCTCGAGCGCAACGAGGGCTGTGAAGACCTCGCTCTGGTCGGCATCGTCACGCGCGGCGACCTTCTGGCAAAGAAGCTCGCCGAGGCGATCAAGGAGATCGAGGGTGTTGACGTTCCGCTCGGCAGCCTGGACATCAGCTTCTATCGCGATGACTATGCGACTAACTTCGCTCCCGCGATCCACGCTACCAACATTCCCTTCAGCGTCGACGGCAAGCGCGTCGTTTTGGTGGACGACATCCTGTACACGGGTCGCACCATCCGCGCCGCTCTGGACGCCGTTATGGACCTGGGCCGTCCGAGCCGCATCGAGCTGGCAGTTCTCGTTGACCGCGGTCACCGCGAGCTCCCTATCTCGCCGGACTTTGTCGGCAAGAACGTTCCCTCGTCGCACGAGGAGAACGTGCACCTATATATGAAGGAAGTCGACGGCCGTACCGCTGTCGAGATCAACGACGTCGCGCCGGGTTCCCACGTGGGCTCCGCGCCGCTGGGAGGTGAGTAGTACCGTGGCGTTCAATCATAAGCACCTGATCGACATTACCGAGTACTCCGAAGAGGACATCAAGCTCATCCTCGAGACCGCCAAGGCGTTCTCCGAGGTCAACGAGCGTGCCATCAAGAAGGTCCCCACGCTCAAGGGCAAGACCATCGTCAATATGTTCAACGAGCCCTCGACGCGTACCCGCAGCTCCTTCGAGCTTGCCGAGAAGCGTCTTTCGGCCGACAGCCTCAACTTTGGCGGCTCCTCGACCTCCACGGTCAAGGGCGAGAGCCTCGTCGATACCGTCGAGACGCTTAACGCCTACAAGATCGACTGCATCGTCGTGCGCGACAAACATGCCGGTGCTCCCTACATCGTCACGCAGAATTCGCCCGCGAGTGTTATCTGCGCCGGTGACGGTAAGCACAATCACCCCACGCAGGCTCTGCTCGACCTGTACACCATCTGGGATCACAAGGGTGACTTCCACGGTCTGAAAGTCGCCGTCGTCGGCGACATCGCCCACTCCCGCGTTTGCGGCTCGCTGATCCCCGCGTTGAAGATCATGGGCTGCGAGACCTACGCCGTCGCCCCCGGCACGCTGCTGCCGCCGGCGCCCGAGGTTCTGGGCTGCGACCACGTGACGAGCGACCTCGATTCCATCCTGCCCGAGCTGGACGTCGTCTACATGCTGCGCGTACAGCAGGAGCGCCTCGAGGGTGCCCCGTTCCCGACCATTCGCGAGTACCACAAACTCTTCGGCCTGACCAAGGACCGTGAGAAGCTCATGAAGCCCGACGCGATCATTTGCCACCCGGGCCCCATCAACCGCGGCGTCGAGTTCGACTCCTATATGGCCGACCACCCGCAACGCTCCGTCATCCTGGAGCAGGTCTACGCCGGTATCTGCGTGCGTATGGCTATCCTGTATCTGCTGCTTGGAGGTGCCGATAATGGCCTTGCTTCTTAAGAATGCCCACGTCGTCGATCCGTCCGTCGAGCTTGACGGGGTCGTTGACGTCCTGATCGACGGCGACAAGATCGCCGAGGTCGGCGAGAACCTCGCCGCCGAGGGAGCCGAGGTCCGCGACCTTTCCGGTAAGTACCTTGTCCCTGGCCTGGTGGACATGCACGTCCACCTGCGCGAGCCCGGCTACGAGGTCAAAGAGGACATCGAGAGCGGCACCCGCGCAGCTGCCAAGGGCGGCTTCACTGGCGTGTGCGCCATGCCCAACACCGACCCCGTTACCGATAACGGTACCGTTGTTGAGTTCGTCAAGTCCCGCGCTGCCGAGGTCGGCCACTGCCGCGTCTATCCTTCTGGCGCCATGACCCGCGGTCTAAAGGGCGAGGCTATGTCCGAGATGGGCGATATGGTCGCCCACGGCGCCGTCGCCTTCACCGACGACGGTCGCGGCGTGCAGGGTGCAGGCATGCTCCGTCGCTGCATGGACTACGGCAAGATGTTCGGCAAGGTCTTCATGAGCCATTGCCAGGACGAGGACCTGGTCGGCCACGGCCAGATCAACGAGGGCAAGGTTTCGACTCGTCTGGCCCTTGAGGGCTGGCCGGCTGCCGGCGAGGAGCTCCAGATCGCCCGCGACATCGAGATCGCAAAACTGACCGGTGCCAAGCTGCACATCCAGCACATCTCCACCGCCCATGGCCTGGAGCTCGTGCGTGCCGGCAAGGCCGCTGGCGTTCAGGTTACCTGCGAGGCCACCCCGCATCACATGTTCCTGACCGAGAACGACCTGGACGAGACCTACAACACCTCGCTCAAGGTTAACCCGCCGCTGCGTACCGACGAGGATGCCGAGGCCATCCGCCAGGGTGTCATCGACGGCACCGTCGACGTCATCGTCACCGATCACGCTCCCCACACGCCGTGGGAGAAAGCCCGTGAGTTCGAGCTCGCGCCCTTTGGCATGATCGGCCTCGAGACCTCGCTGTCGCTCGTGCTCACCGAGCTGGTCAACACGGGCAAGATGGGTATGGGCCGCATGGTCGAGCTCATGGCTATTAAGCCGCGTGAGATCCTGGGCCTTGATCAGGTTCAGGTCAAGGCGGGCTCTGTTGCTGACCTGACCGTCTTCGACGCGTCTGTCACCTGGACGGTCGGCGAGGACGGTTACGAGTCGCGCGCCGAGAACTCCGGTTTTGCCGGCCGCACGCTCACCGGTCGTGCCACCGATGTGTTTGTCGGCGGCAAACAGACGCTTGCCGACGGCTGCATCTGCTAGCATAGCCTTATCGCTTTTGTGCGCGGTGCCCTTGCGGTGCCGCGCTTTCTGTTCGTTTGGTCCATGCAACTGCATGGGGGATTGGAGCGTCTATGCCCACACCTTCCACTGCACGCATGCACGACTTCGAGGTCGTCTCGAACCAGGAGATCGCCGACGGCATCTTCTCGCTCGTTATTTCGGCCCCCAAGCTTGCAAGTGCGCTCAAGCCCGGTCAGTTTGTGAACATCGCCGTGCCCGGCGATGCCTCTTCGCTGCTTCGCGTGCCCTTGAGCTTCTATCGCTCTGACGCCGAGGCCGGTACCGTCGAGCTGTGGTACGCCGTCGTGGGCGACGACACCCGTCGTCTGTCGCAGATGGGCCCCGGCTCCAAGTCCAACCTGTTGGGCCCTGGCGGCCGCGGCTGGCTGGTACCCGAGGGCACCAGGAAGGCGCTGCTCGTGGCGGGCGGCATCGGTGTTCCGCCCGTGCTGTGCCTCGCTGGCATGCTTGCCGAGCAGGGCGTGGCCGTTGACGTGTGCCTGGGTTTTGGCACCGCGTCCAAGGTCGTGGGCGTCGATGAGTTCCGCGCGCTGGGGACCACGGTCAACGTGTGCACCGACGACGGCTCGTTGGGTGCGCACGGCTTATGCACCGATCCTGCCGCTGAGCTGCTCGGCAAGGGCGGTTACGACTACGTCGCCAGCTGTGGTCCCGCCGTTATGATGAAGAAAGTCGCCGCCGCTGCCGCCGAGGCCGGCGCGTACTGCGAGGTGTCGCTCGAGCGCATGATGAGCTGCGGCTTTGGCGCCTGCAACACCTGCAATGTCGAGACGGTCGACGGTATGAAGGGTGCCTGCATGTGCGGCCCCGTGTTCGATGCTTCCAAGGTGGTGGTCTTCTAGTGGGTACCGTGAACATGTCCGTCGATTTCGGCGGCGTCAAGATGCAGAACCCCATCAACACCGCAGCCGGTACCTTTGGCTACGGTTGGCAGTTCCAGAACTTCTTTGATGTCTCCCAGCTGGGTGCCATCACCACCAAGGGTTGCGCTGCCGAGCCCTGGCCCGGCAATCCTGCACCCCGCATGGCCGAGATCCCCGGCGGCATGATCAATTCCGTGGGCCTGCAGAACCCCGGTGTTGCCGCTTTCGCCCGCGAGTCCGGTCCGTGGCTCGAGCAGCTCTCCAAGGACGGTTGCCAGGTCATCTGCCAGGTTGCCGGTCACTCCGTTGATGAGTTCGTGCGCGCGCTCGAGATGTATGTCGAGCTGTGCCCCTGGGCTGCCGGCTATGAGATCAACGTGAGCTGCCCCAACATTGCCGCCGGCGGTGCCGCCATGGGCTCCACGCCCGAGGGCGCCTCTTCCGTTATGGCTGCCTGCCGCAAGGTGACCGATAAGCCGCTGTTCGTTAAGATGGCTCCGGTCAACGTCGCCGAGATCGCCCGCGCCCTCGAGGCTGCCGGCGCCGACGGCCTTTCGGTCATCAACTCCATCCAGGGCATGGCCATTGACGTGCACACCCGCAGGTCCCGTGTGGCCAAGCCCAAGGGCGGCCTTTCGGGCCCGCTGTGCCACCACATCGCCGTGCGTATGGTCTGGGAGGTCGCCCAGGCCGTCGATATCCCCATCAACGGTGTCGGCGGTGTCATGACCGGCGAGGATGCGGCCGAGTTTATCCTGGCCGGCGCCACCTGCGTGTCGGTCGGCATGGCCAACTTCGTCGACCCGTGTGCTTCGCTTAAGATCGCGCACGAGCTCGAGGCCTGGGCGGAGTCCCAGGGCGTAAAGGACATCAACGAGCTGGTAGGTGCGTTCGAATGCTAGAGACCGATGCCCGCGACCGTGTTATCGTCGCCCTCGACTGCGACCGTGAGCGCGCACTCGAGCTCGCCCATGAGCTTTCGGGCCATGCCGCCTGGCTCAAGGTGGGCATGACGCTCTATTACGCCGAGGGTCCCGAGATCGTCAAGACGTTCAAGGATTTGGGCTTTAAGGTCTTCCTCGACCTCAAGTTCCATGACATTCCGCATCAGGTGCGCGGTGCCGCTCGCTCGGCCTCGCTTGCCGGTGCCGACCTGCTCTCGGTCCACGGCTTGGGTTCGGGCGCCATGCTCGCTGCCTGCCGCGAGGGTGCCGAGGAGGCGCGCGAGGACCGCGCCAAGCTCGTCGCCATCACCGTACTTACGAGCATGAATCAGGACGCGCTGGCGGAGATCGGCGTCGAGTCGCCCGTGGCCGAGGAGGCCGCTCGCCTGGCAAAGCTCGCTCAGGCCAACGGCATCGACGGTATCGTGTGCTCGCCGATGGAGGCTCACGACATGCGTGAGCTGCTCGGCCCCGACGCGCTGATCGTGACTCCGGGTGTGCGTCCGGTGGGTGCCGCCCTGGGCGATCAATCCCGTGTGGCGACACCTTCCCAGGCTATCGAGCGCGGTGCGAGCCATATCGTGGTGGGCCGTCCTATTACCGGCTCCGACGATCCGGTTGCGGCCTTTGACGCCATCGTCGCCGAGCTGGTCGAAAACGTCGCGTAAAAGATTCCCTCAAGTCACCACTTTTGGGTCTTATTAGCACAAATTAGCCCTTGTGCCTGCGAAAACTTTCCCATCCTTTGTGTGGAATCACAGGTCAGGGGCTCAACTTTGACCTCCGTATATTGCACTTTTCGCAGGTATCGTCTAACCTATGGAGCCGTCGATTGGGCATTTAGTGCGTTTGACGTGCTAAAATGCCAATTATTGCATCAGATATAACCCAACTATTTGGAGGTTCGAATGGCACTCCCTCAGCTTACCGACGAGCAGCGTAAGCAGGCTCTTGAGAAGGCTGCCGCCGCACGTCACGCCCGCGCTGAGCTTCGCGAGCAGATCAAGAAGGGCGAGAAGTCTCTCGAGTCCGTGCTCAACTCCGATGACCCCATCGCTTCCCGCATGAAGGTTTCCACCCTCATCGAGTCTCTGCCCGGTTATGGCAAGGCCAAGGCCGCCAAGATCATGGAGGAGCTCGGCATCTCCGCTACCCGTCGCGTCCAGGGCCTCGGCGTCCGTCAGCGCGAGCAGCTCCTCGAGCAGCTGACCAAATAAGTGAGCGCTCAGGATTCAAAGCTCTTTGTGATTTCTGGACCGTCAGGTGCAGGCAAGGGCACGCTCGTCAGTCGTGTGCGCGAGCGCCGCTCGAACCTGGGCCTGACGGTTTCGGCTACCACGCGAGCGCCACGTAAAGGTGAGGTCGACGGCGTCAACTACTTTTTCCTGACGCGCGAGGAGTTCGACCGCCGCGTGGCAAACGGTGAGTTTGTTGAGTGGGCCGAGGTCCACGGTAACTGCTACGGCACGTTGGTGAGCGAGGTCGCATCCAAGCTCGCCTCTGGCTCGTCTCTGATTTTGGAGATTGATGTCCAGGGTGCACTGCAGGTCAAGGAGCGTTTCCCCGAGGCCGTGTTGATCTTTATCAAGCCGCCTTCGCTTGAGGTGTTACGCGATCGCCTGGTCGGTCGCGGTACCGAGACGCCCGAGACGATCGAGCTGCGCATGGCAAACGCCGCCGATGAACTTGCCCTTGCCGACCGCTACGACGACGTCGTGGTGAATGACGATCTCGACCGCGCGACCGATGAGCTCGTTCGCGTTCTCGATATGCATGAAAGGATCTGAGGTCCGTGTCCGTTGTAAAGCCTTGTATTGACGATCTTCTGGAGAAGACCGATCACAACCGCTTCCTGCTCGCCTCGCTTGCCTCCAAGCGCGCCTGCGACATTAACAGCATGCTGCGTGGCCAGCACAACCGCGTGCTTGCCGTTCAGGATGTCGATGACATTACCATTGGCCTCTCCGGCGCCGATACCATCTCGATGGCTATGGACGAGATTGTCGACGGCGATATCTCCTACGACGAGGCTCGTTACAAGAAGGCGCTCGGCCACAAGGTTGCTGAAGCCTAAATGGCAGCTCGCGTCTGCCTGGTCCACTATCACGAGGTTGGACTGAAGGGCAAGAACCGCGCACATTTCGAGCATATCCTCATGGATAACATCAAGGCGGCCTTGGCCGCCTTTTCCGTGAATGCCGTGTCTCGAATTTCCGGTTATATCCTCGTGACCTTTAACGAGCATCAGGCCGACGAGGCGGCGCGTGTCATTCGCACCGTCCCCGGCGTTGCCCGCGTGTCCCTGGCATATCACACCAACCGCGACCCGCAGGAGTACTGCGCCGCCGCCGTGAAGGCGCTGCGCGAGTTTGGTCCTTTCGATTCGTTTAAGGTGCATGCCAAACGCTCTAACACCGACTACGAGCTCACCTCGATTGATATCAATCGTCAGGTTGGCGAGGTATTGTGCGAGGCCTTCCCTGATAAAAAGGTCCAGATGCACGACCCCGACGCGATGGTGCACGTACTGGTGGTCCAGGGTAGCGTTTACGTGTATGCGCGCTCCGAGCGCGGCGTGGGCGGTCTGCCGGTGGGTTCCGCCGGCAAGGTTGTGACGCTCCTGTCGTCGGGCATCGATTCTCCGGTGGCGACCTGGATGCTCGCGCGTCGCGGCGCGGTGTGCGTACCGGTACATTTCTCCGGTCGTCCGCAGACACCCGATACGAGCGAGTATTTGGTGCAGGACATTATCCGTGCGCTTGCGCCGGGCGTCCAGATCGGCCGCCTGTACGTGGTGCCGTTTGGCGATTGCCAGCGTGAGATTTCCGTCACCTGCCCCAGCAACCTGCGCGTGATCATGTATCGCCGCATTATGTATTCGGTTGCCGAGCGCATTGCGCATATCGAGGGCGCCAAGGCTATCGTGACCGGTGAATCGCTCGGTCAGGTTGCCTCCCAGACGCTCGAGAACATTATGGCCGTCAACGAGGCCGTCAAGATCCCCGTGTTCCGCCCGCTGATCGGTTCGGACAAGCAGGAGATTATCGCGCGTGCCGAGGAAATCGGTACCTTCGATATCTCGACCGAGGCTGCTCCCGATTGCTGCACGCTCTTTATGCCGCGCCGCCCCGAGACGCACGCAAAACTCGATGCCGTGCATGAGGCGTGGGAGCTGTTCGATCACGAGGAGATGATTGAGCGCTTGCTCAAACAGACCGAGTACATCGACTTCGAGAGCAACACGTACAAGGCCCCTAAGACCTTAAAACGTAAACATCCTCAGCTTGCTCCACGTGAGATTTACCAAGATCACGAATAATGTTGTGTATAGACCGGCGGTGCATTTGCATCGTCGGTCTTAATCTATCTGGGCATTAGGCGATAAACGGTTCATTTGTCGACGTGTATCTGAATAAATGGACACTATCCTGCAAGGTTTTGTTCAGCTTTTGGTTTGACTTCGATAACCGGTGTGGGCGTGTGGAGGCTACGGTGCTCGTTTCCTGACACGATGGTGTTGGGAGGTGTTTGCTATGGCGCAACGCGAGCAACACGAACGGGTTAAACGGATGGACCGCTGGGCAGAAAAGCTGCTCGGCCATAAGGCGATGGTCGTGGCGATTCTGATTGTCATTGCCGCCGCGAGCGGCTTGGCGATGGCAAGTTTTGGTAGCCGCTCCAGCGGCGTGTCGTTTGAGCGTGGTGATGAGGCGGGCGCCTCGGATGTGCGCGGGGCCGGGGATGGGTTACCTGATGATGCCGATGAGTCATCTGCCAAGAGTTCTTCTGCTGCTGAGGTGTACGTCGATGTCGATGGCGCCGTTGCGAGGCCTGGCGTGTACCGGCTCAAAGACGGAGCGCGGGTGTCCCAAGCGATCGATGCCGCCGGAGGGCTTACGGCTGAGGCGGATGTGACAGGGCTGAACCGTGCGTCCAAGATCACGGATGGTCAAAAGATCTATGTTCCGATGGTGGGGGAGCAACAAGCGGCTGCGGCGGTCGGCGGGGTCGAAAGCGGTGCTGCCATGACTGCTGGTGCGGGGTCTTCGTCGGGGCTTGTGAATATCAATACGGCAAGTGCGGCGGAATTGCAGACGCTTTCGGGCATCGGGCCTTCTACGGCCCAGTCGATTATCGATGAGCGGACTCAAAACGGGGCCTTTGCCTCGGTCGATGACCTCATGCGCGTATCGGGGATCGGTGAGAAAAAGCTCGCCAAAATTAAAGATTGCATCTGCGTATGAGTGTGTCCGAGCGCGAGCATGTGATGCCGCCGCGGCCCCTGATGCCGTGGACGATGGCCCTTTGTTCTGGCTTGTGTGCGAGCTGCGGCTTGGTACTTAACGTAGCAGCCGATTTGCTGCTGGGAGAGCGGGCAGCGCCCGTCACATTGCTTATGGCCATTCCCGTTGCGGCTGCCGCGTGCATCGTGTCGGCTCGGTTTTGTATGCGTCTTGCGCGGTGGAGGCGATGGCTGTATGCCGCGGCCCTCGGCCTCCTGGCGGGAGCGGTCGTGTCCGCGGGTTGGGCGATAGGGGCGCTGCGTGCTTCGACGGCACTGGATAATCGAGCTGCGAGCAGTCTCGAGTTTGTTGTGCAGGGCGATCCATCCATCAATGACGGGACGTACTCCTATACCTGTGATTCATATGCGGGTGGAAAGCGCTTGGGCGAGATACGGCTGTCGTGTGACCGTGAGCTCGGTGCCGGTTCGCATGTGCATGCTGTCGGTCGAATTTCGCGGTTTGAGAATGATGCGTATGGGCGCTCACGCGTGCTTCGGGGCGAGCTTCGAAAAGTTAAGGTCATCCGGTTGGTATCGGTTGACGAGGGCTTTCCGGGGCCGTTGCCTTGGCTGCGAAACGAGCTCCTTGCCGCTATCGCGCCCGAGACCGATCCGGCGCGCTCGCTCATTGCCGGCGTTGTCTGCGGACGCTCCTCCGAGCTGCGTGCTCAGCCGGCGGGCGATTTGTTTTCGGTAACGGGAACCGCACATCTTATCGCCGTCTCGGGCAGCCATCTTGCCATCGTTGGGTTTGTGATTGAGAGCGCCCTGCAAAAGACTCGCCTCTCTCGTGGGCTGCAGAGGGGGCTGTTGGTGCTGGCCCTCGCTGCCTATGCCGTCTTTACGGGCGCTTCGCCCTCGGCCGTGCGCGCGTGCTGTATGGTGGCGGTGACGCTTGTCGTCAACGGCGCCGGACGTCGTCGGCATGGACTTTCGGCTCTATTTTTGACCATGACAATCTTTATGTTGCTGCGGCCGACAGTATTGTTCGAGATGGGTTTTCAGCTATCGTGCGCCAGTGTTTTTGCCATCCTTTGTTTTTGCCCCTACGCTACCTACGCCTTGGGCGAGCTGGGCGTGCCATCGGGGGTTGCCAGTATTTTGTCCGTCACGCTGTGCTCGCAGCTCGCGACACTTCCCGTAACCATTCCCGCATTTGGGATGTTTTCGCTCATTGCCCCGCTTGCAAATGCCGTGATCGGTCCGGTGATAAGCGTGCTGCTCGCATCTTCGGTTGTGCTGGTGCCTTGCTCGCTTGTGCCGCTCTTGCGTCACGGGGCGCTTGTGGTGCCCATGGCTATCGCTCGCTGTGCCCTGTTCTTTGAGCAGCTCTTTGCTGCCGTTCCGGGCGCATCCGTAAGCGTGCCGCCCGATACGCCCTTGGTATACGTGGTGCCTTTTTCGCTGGTGGTCCTCTTGGTCTTGTGGCCACGCCCCAGCGCACGGCCCATGGCAGTGGGGCTGCTGTGTTTGATGCTTGCAGCGGGCGTTCCGTATGTCTATTGGGATCGATGTGCGCCGCCTTCGGTGACAGTCCTTGATGTTGGCCAGGCCGATGCGATTCTGGTTCGTCAGGGTGGCGCCGTGGCGCTCGTCGACTGTGGGCTCGACGCGCGCGTGGTGTCGGCGTTGGTTCGCAATAACGTCCACCATATCGACGCCGTCTTCGTGACGCATTGGGATGAAGACCATTGGGGCGGTCTTCCCGACGTACTAGATCGGTTTTCGGTAGGAACCATTGCGGTTGCGGCGGATGCGCTGGGCAGTGCGCCTGCTGATGTGCTGAATCGCCCAAGCGTCACGTATCGGCAGGTGGCTCGCGGAGACACAGTCGATATCGGCGCATTTCGGGCTCGTGTGATGTGGCCGTTTGATACGGTTGACGGTGAGGGCAATGAGGACTCGCTTGTCTTGCTGCTCTCCTATGCTCAGGAAGGCAAAAGCCTGCGTATGCTCCTCACTGGTGATGCCGAGCTCGATCAGGAGTGCGAGTTTGTACAGGAGGTGGGTGATATCGATGTGCTCAAGCTGGGGCATCACGGCTCAAAAGTTTCTGTCGATACAGACCTGCTGGAAACCCTTAAGCCCGAGCTCTCTATTGCGAGCGCGGGCGAGGGCAACCGCTACGGCCATCCATCCGATGCCTGCATCGATGCCGTTGGCGATGCGGGCGGCGCGTTCGCATGCACTATCGAGAGAGGCGACATTACCGTCTCGCCGACTGCGGCCGGTTTTGCCATGCGATGTCAGCGACCGTGATGCTGCCGTTGGCGCGGGACCAACCCGTGGGATAGAATGGCACGGTACGAACAGGAGAGCCTGCGGGAGGGGAGCGCGATGTCTGAAACCGGTCTGCTGCCGGCATATCTGATCGTCGGTACCGACGGAGTCAAGCGCGACCACGCCGTCTCGCGTATGAAAGCACGTCTGGAAAAGTCGGGTATGGTCGAGTTCAACCTCGACGAGCGCGACATGACCAAGGACCCCGATATCGAGTCCATTATCGGATCGCTCAACACTTTTCCCATGGGCAGCGAGTTTCGCTTGGTAATCCTTGACGGCTGCTCAAAGCTCGCCAAGGCGGTCTCGGAGCCGCTTGTCGAGTATTTAGCGAGTCCAAGCCCCACAACGGTCTGTCTCATCATCGCCGACTCGCTTGCCAAGAACACGCGCCTGTATAAGGCGATCGCCAAGATCGACAAGAAGGCCGTGATCGATTGCTCCGGCACCAAGCGCTGGGAGCTACCGCGCCGCGTGCAGCAGATGGCGACGCAGCACGGCAAGTCGATCTCGACGGCGGCCGCCGAGGAACTCGTCTCGCGTTCGGGTGAAAACACTCGCATGCTCGATAACGACTTGGCCAAGCTTGCCCAGATGGTCGATGCGCCGCAAATTGAGCTTGCCGATGTGGAACGCTGGATCGTGCGCACGGCCGAAGTTCAGCCCTGGGATTTTCTCAACGCGGTCTCGGCTCGTGATATGCGCCGCTCGCTTGAGCTCTTTGGGCTGCTACCCGCCAAGAGCTATGTGTGGACCTACACGCTGCTGTGCGGACGCATTCGCGAGCTTATCGTCGCCAAGGCGCTCGATGCGCGTGGGCAGGGTCGCGAGCTTGCCGCGACGCTCAAGCTTCAACCCTGGCAGGTTAAGAATCACCTGACCTGGGCACGCCGCTTTTCGATGGCGGAGCTCGTCGCGGCGCTCGAGGGTGCGGTCGATGTTGAGCTCGCTCTTAAGGGTTCGGCCGATTCTCAGAACGCGCTTTTGCTCTGGATTACGAACATCTTGAGAAAATCGTGATGATACCTGTCTATTTGACAAATTCGTTCTATCCCTTTGAGGGGGAGCGTGCTATAGTAGGCGCTTGCATGACCTCACCGTGTCTCAGAGGTGTCATACATTTTTTGCAAGGAACTCGAAAGGAACTCCAGAAGTGGCAAACATCAAGTCTCAGAAGAAGCGTATCCGCACCAATGAGGCAGCTCGCATGCGTAACAAGGCTGTCAAGTCCGAGCTCAAGACGCTGACCAAGCACGTCCAGTCCGCCGTCGCCGAGGGCGACGCCGAGAAGGCCCAGGCTGCCCTCAAGACCGTCACCAAGCGTCTCGACATGGCTGCCGCCAAGCATGTTATCCACAAGAACCAGGCTTCCAACCGCAAGTCCGGTCTTGCCAAGCTCGTGAACAGCATCAACGCCTAAGTTGTAAATTTCACACCACACAGATTACGCGCATAAATGGAGCCTGTTTTATGGAACAGGCTCCATTTTTTGTACCGCTCGGGTAAGATAGTCCGCATGAATACTTCAATTGACATTTCCCACATCCGCAACTTCTCGATCGTTGCGCACATCGACCATGGCAAGTCCACGATCAGTGATCGCATCCTCGAGCTCACCCATACCGTCGACGAGCGCGACATGGAATCGCAGCTGCTCGACACCATGGATATCGAGCGAGAGCGCGGCATCACGATCAAGTCCAATGCCGTTCGCGTTTCCTATGACGCCGACGATGGCGAGACGTATCAGTTCAACCTGATCGATACGCCGGGCCACGTGGACTTCACCTACGAGGTCTCGCGTTCGCTTGCCGCTTGCGAGGGTGCGGTGCTCGTCGTCGACGCCACGCAGGGCGTCGAGGCGCAGACCGTCTCCAACGCGACGCTCGCCATGAACGCCAACCTGGATATCGTGCCCGCTATCAACAAGATCGACTTGCCGTCGGCACACCCCGACGAGGTTAAGACCGAGATCGAGGATGACCTTGCGATTCCTGCCGACGATGCCGTATGCGTATCGGGCAAGACCGGCGAGGGCATCCATGATCTGCTGGAGTCCATCGTCTTTTTGATCTCACCGCCCAAGGGCGATGCGACGGCGCCGCTCAAGGCGCTCATCCTGGATTCGTATTTTGACGAGTACCGCGGCGTCGTCGCCACGGTCCGCGTCTTTGACGGCTCCATCAAGAAGGGCGATACCCTGCGCATGATGCAGGCTGAGGGCGACTTTTTGGTCGATGGCGTGGGCGTCAAGCGTCCCGCCGAGACTCCGGTCGACGCGCTGACGGTCGGTGAGGTGGGCTACGTGGTCACGGGCCTGAAGAACCCTGAGGCCGTTCGCGTGGGCGATACCCTCACGTGGGCATCGAATCCCTGCCCTGAGCCGCTTCCCGGTTACCGTGAGGCCAAGCCCATGGTCTATACGGGCTTGTTCCCGATCGACAACAAGGATTATGAGAACCTGCGTGACGCTCTCGATAAGCTGCATGTCAACGACCCTTCGTTGGTGTGGGAGCCCGAGACCTCGGTGGCGCTCGGCTTTGGCTTCCGCGTTGGCTTCTTGGGCCTGCTGCATATGGAGGTCGTCAAGGAGCGCCTGGAGCGTGAGTTCAACCTGGACCTCATCGCCACGAGCCCTTCGGTGGACTACCACGTCTACAAGACCGACGGCGAGATGATTGATGTCCGCAGCCCGCAGGATCTGCCCGAGGCTACGCGCATCGAGCGCATTGAGGAGCCCTACCTCAAGGCCAAGATTATCTGCCCGCCCGAGTATACGGGAGCCGTCATGCAGCTCGCTATCGAGCACCGCGGCATTACGACCGACATGATCCACCTCACGAGCAAATCGGTCGAGATGCGCTTCGACATGCCGCTCGCCGAACTCATCCTGGACTTCTTTGACCAGCTCAAGAGCCGCACCAAGGGCTATGCGTCGCTCGATTATGAGTTCAACGAGTATCGTCCCTCCGAGCTCGTCAAGCTCGATATCCTGCTTTCGGGCGACGAGGTGGACGCGCTTTCGTTTATCGTGCACAAGGACAAGGCCTATGGGCTGGCCCGCGGGTTGTGCGACAAGCTTAAGGATATTATTCCGCGCCAGCTGTTCGAGGTGCCCATTCAGGGTGCCATCGGCAACAAGATCATTGCCCGCTCGACCGTCAAGGCGCGCCGCAAGGACGTTTTGGCCAAGTGCTATGGCGGCGATATCTCGCGTAAGCGCAAGCTGCTCGAGAAGCAGAAAGAGGGCAAGAAGCGCATGAAGGCCATCGGTTCGGTCGAGGTCCCGCAAGAGGCCTTTATGGCGATCCTCAAGGTGGACGAGTAGTTCCATGGCGCTTTCCGAATACAGTACGCGGCTGCTGGGTGCCTATGCCGAGCAGCCGTTCCTTATGGCTCCCATGGCCGGCGTGACCGATCCCGCCTATCGCATCATGTGCCGCCGCCGCGGCGCCAATCTTGCCTATAGCGAGATGGTGAGCGTGGCGGGCCTTGCCTATGCCAGCAATAAGACGTGGCGCCTGGTGCTGCCGGCAGACGAGGAGCAGCAGATCTGCGTACAGCTCTTTGGCTCCAAGCCCGATCAATTTGCGAGCGCCGTCGCTGCCGTCGAGGAGCGTGTGGGCGATCGCCTGTCGCTGATCGATATCAACATGGCCTGCCCGGCTCGCAAGGTCGTCACCAAAGGCGAGGGCTCGGCGCTCATGCGCACGCCCGAGCTGGCCGAAAAGATCGTCGAGGCGGCGGTGGGCGCGGCGCACGTGCCCGTGACCGTTAAGATCCGCAAAGGCTTTTACGCCGAAGATCGCAATGCCGCGACGTTTGCCCAGATGCTCGAGGGGGCGGGCGCCGCTGCTGTGGCGGTGCATGGTCGCTGTGCCACGCAGCTCTATACGGGTCAGGCCGATTGGTCGGTCGTCGATGAGGTGGCCGATGCTGTCGAGATTCCCGTCATCGGTTCGGGCGACGTGTTCTCGGCCGAGGATGCCGCGGAGCATCTGCGCAACTCGGGTGCCAGCGCGGTGTTTATCGCACGCGGTATCTACGGTAATCCCTGGGTCTTTGGTGATGCTCGCGCCCTTGCGCTCAATGGCGTACCGGTGCCGGTGCGCAGCTCTGTCGAGCGCCTGGACGCCCTGCGCGAGCATCTCACGCTGACGCATGAGCTTCTGCCGCTCATGTCGCGTGCCCGTACGTACGCGAGTTGGTATCTAAAGGGCATGCCCCATGCCGCCGCCTGGCGTGCCCAGGTGGTGCGTTGCTCCACATATGAGGAGTTCATGGCATTGGTCGATGATATCGAGCGCGATGTGGTGGCCTGCGAGGCCGCACTTGCCGCTGGCGAGTCGGTGCCCGCCCATCCGCTGGAGGCCTAACGGTGGCCGTTACCGCGCTGTACGTGCATGTGCCGTTTTGCGCTCAAAAGTGTCGGTACTGCGACTTTGACTCACGCAGTTTTGCTCCGTGCGA
This sequence comes from Collinsella sp. HCP28S3_G2, assembly GCF_052065125.1. Classification (NCBI taxonomy): domain Bacteria; kingdom Bacillati; phylum Actinomycetota; class Coriobacteriia; order Coriobacteriales; family Coriobacteriaceae; genus Collinsella; species Collinsella sp. HCP28S3_G2. Next base: position 11,792 of record NZ_JBQHUO010000007.1, on the reverse strand, counting down.
CCTGAGCGCTGCGCTCGATGCCTATTTTGAGCAGCTGTATACGCGCCTTGATGCCTTTGGAGACACCGGGGCGCTTGCGCAAGTCCGCACCGTCTATGTTGGCGGCGGCACACCGTCGCTGGCGGGAGAGCGTCTGGTGGAGCTTGCCCGGCGTATTTGCATGTGGTGCAAGCCCGTTGAGTTTACCTGCGAGGCTAATCCTGAGTCGCTGACCGCCGAGCTTGCCGCTGCGCTTGCCAAGGTTGGTGTCACACGTGTCTCTGTGGGTGTGCAAACGCTCGATAACACCGAACTCACTGCCATCGGCCGCATTCACGATGCCGATCGGGCGCTCGCTGCCATCACGACGGTTAAGGACGCTGGGCTCGATGTGTCGTGCGACCTTATGTGCGGCCTTCCCGGGCAGACCGCAGCGAGTTGGAAGCGCACGCTCGATGGCGTGTTGGCAGCGGCGCCGCAACATGTGTCGGTGTACCCGCTCACGCTCGAGGAAGGCACGCCGCTCTACCGCATGGCGTGTTACGACGAGTCGCTCGAGCCCGACGAGGATTTTCAGGCTGCGTGCATGGAAGCGGCGCGCGAGCGTCTGGGCGCGGCCGGCTATCACCCGTATGAGGTGGCAAGCTATGCACTCGACGATCATGAGTGCGCCCACAACATTGCCTACTGGACCGGACGGGGCTATCTGGGCCTGGGTCGCTCTGCCGCGGGCATGCTCGACGCCGATGATTTCGATCGCTTGGCCGGGCTTTATCCCGACGTGCCCGCTCGCGGCGATGCGTATCGCGTGCGTCTGGTGCAACGCGACGATGCCGCGACGACGTTTGATGCCGAGTATCTGTCGCAGCGCGAGGCGGCGGCGGAGGATTTGATGCTCGCCTGTCGCATGACGCGTGGCATTGGGCCCGACCTGTTGGTTCGCTCGGCAAGCGTGATTCCTGCAGACGAGCTGGCGGCGTCCTGCGACCGTGCGCTCGAGTTGGGCCTTGCCACCTGGGTGCCCGATGATGTCGAGGGGCATGCGGGACGCATCACCTCAAAAGATGTTGTAGCAGGTCGCGCCCGCGCCCGTTTAGCGCCCACCCACTTGGGCTGGCTCGATGGAAATATGCTGTTCGAGCTGTTTTGGGGTCTAGCTTAGGCCGCTCGGGTAGAATTACCGCAATATATACGCTGCTGTGAGCAGGAGGTTGCCGCGCATGGCGACGATGAACGAAAAAGATTACTACGAGATCTTGGGTGTCTCCAAGGACGCCACCTCGCGTGATATACAGAAGGCCTTTCAGCAAAAGGCCCGCAAGCTCCATCCGGACGTCAACAAAGAGCCGGATGCCGAGGAAAAGTTTAAAGAGGTTTCCGAGGCCTATGCCGTGCTTTCGGACGAGCAGAAGCGTGCGCGCTATGATGCCATGCGCTCGGGCAATCCCTTCGCCGGCGCTCCTTCTGCTTCGCCCTATGGCGGCGGCTACGCCGGCAGCGCAGGCTATGGCAATCCCTTTGAGGGCGGCTTTCCCTTTGGTGGCGCCTGGGGCCAGCAGCGTCGCAGCCAGGCTGCCTATAATCCCGAGAACGGCGCCAACGTGGTCGTCGATATTAAGCTCGACGCCAAGGAGGCCAAGGGCGGTGCCCGCAAGACCGTCCGCTATACGCGCTTCGATACCTGTGGTCATTGCGGAGGCTCGGGCTCTGTCTCGTCCGAGCATGCACATACCTGTCCGAGCTGCGGCGGTCGCGGCCACATCGACGTCGACCTGTCCTTCCTGTTTGGTGCCGGCACGTTCCAGTCGGTTTGCCCCGAGTGCGGCGGTTCCGGTAAGGTCGTCGCCGACCCCTGCCCCGATTGCGGTGGCAGCGGGCGGACCCGTGTGACCTCCGAGCAGACGATTGAGTTTCCTGCCGGCACGCATGATGGCGACGAGGTCCATATTGACGGCATGGGTCACGCAGGCACCAACGGTGCCTCGGGCGGCGATTTGGTCGGGCGCGCCCATGTCGAGGCCGAACGCCTGGAGGGCAAGGCTCGTACCGGTTTTTACCTGATGGGCATCGTGGCGCCTTTTTTGGTGCTGTCGGCCATCTCGGGCGTGTTCTCGGCCTTTGCCATGATGTGCTTTGTTCCGTTTGCCATGGGCTTGTTCATGGTGCTCTCGGACGGCGTGCTTCACCGCAGCCTGCTGTGGTGGAAGCGCGGCGCGATGCAGTTTGCCAACGGTTTTGCCAACGGATTTATGTTTGCTCTCGTGTCGGTTTGGTTTGCGAGCTGCTCGCAACGTGCCATGCTTTCGCCCTACGCAATGCAATAACATCAAACCCTTTGTTTGCGGTCGGCCCAGCTTGGGTATAGGACGCACTGTGACAATAATGAAAGTCGGAAGGATTCGGTCGTGTCGGAAAATAGGGATTACTACGAGGTACTTGGCGTCGACAAGGATGCCGACGCGCGGACGATTAAGCGCGCGTTTCTAAAGAAGGCCCGTATCGTACACCCGGACGTTTCGGACGACCCCGATGCCGAGGCCAAGTTCAAAGAGCTCAACGAGGCATATTCCGTTCTTTCCGACGAGCAGAAGCGTGCAAACTACGATCGCTACGGTTCGCCCGACGGCCCCGGTGGCTCCGGCTATGTCGACATTAACGATATCTTTGGCGGCATGGGCATGGACGACCTCTTTTCGTCGTTCTTTGGCGGCGGCGCCGGCGGTGGCGCCCGAAATCGCCGCGAGCGTCGTCGCGGCCGCGATATGGCCATCTCCCTTTCGGTGACCCTTGAGGAGGCGGCGCTCGGTTGCAAAAAGACGATCAGCTATGACCGCCTTGCCCCCTGCGAGGATTGCAATGGCACCGGTAGGGCCGAGGGTGCGGCCGAAAAGCAGTGCAGCCGTTGCCACGGCACGGGCTATGTCACGACGGTCCAGCGCTCGTTCCTGGGTCAGGTTCAGTCCTCTTCGCCCTGCCCCGACTGCCATGGCGAAGGTACGGTCATCGACCATCCCTGCGAGACCTGCGACGGTCAGGGCCGCACGCCTTCGCACGAAAAGATCGACATCGATATCCCCGCCGGCGTCTCGACCGGTCGTCAGCTGCGCGTGAGCGGCTTTGGCGAGGCGGGCCTTCGTGGTGAGCCCTCGGGCGACCTGATCGTCAACGTGCGCGTCGCCGATCACGAGCGTTTTAAACGCAACGGCGACGACCTGTACCTCGTGAGCGATATCTCGATTGCGCAGGCTGCGCTCGGCTGCGAGATTAAGGTTGAGGGCATTTTACCCGACGAGGTCGTCAAGGTGTGCGTCCCCGCCGGTACGCAGTACGGCGACACCGTGAGTGTCAACAACTACGGTATGCCCCGTATCGGCGGTGGCGGCTCGCGTGGACGCTTGATCGTTCAGCTGCGCGTGCTCGTCCCCACGAACCTTTCCGCCAAGCAGCGCGAGCTGCTCGAGGCTTTCGCCGCCGAGTCGGGCGACGATGTCGCTTCCGGCAAGAAATCGGTGACCGATCGCATTAAGAGCGCTCTCGACGACATCCTCGATTAAGGAGCCCGCGTGCTCGCACCTCATATCTCTGTTGTCAACCTCGGCTGCCGTGTCAACCGGGTTGAGTCCGACCGTATCACTGCCGATCTTATGCGCCTGGGTTTTGCAATGGTGGAGCCTCAGGATGCGGAGCTGATTGTCATTAACACCTGTGCCGTTACGGGCGAGGCCGAGGCCAAGACCCGTAAGGCCGTCCGCCATGCGCTGGCTCATCCAAAAGAGCCCTATGTGGTCGTGACCGGGTGCGTTGTCAATTTGCACCCCGAGGAGCTTCTGGAGCTTTCGGACCGCGTGATCGCGGAGCCGTCTAAGATCGATGTCGCCGAACGCGTCTGCGAGGTGCTGGGCGTTGAGTCCGATAGTGTGGCCGCCTGTAGCGACGGCGATGTGGTCGATGCGCTCGGTCGCTCGCGTCTGGGTGTGAAGATCCAGGACGGCTGCAACCATCGTTGCACCTATTGCATTGTGTGGAAGGCCCGCGGCCCCGAGCGCTCCGTGCCGGTCGAGTCTGTGCTCGAACAAGTTCGTGAGGCTCAGGAGGCCGGCGTGCCCGAGGTGGTGCTGACGGGCGTGAACCTGGGCGCCTACGATGGCAAGAGTGCGACCGACGAACACGTCGAGATCGATGAGCTGCTCGAGGCAATCATGGAGCGTACGTCTATTCCTCATGTGCGCATTTCCTCGGTCGAGCCCATGGATATCTCCGAGCCCCTGCTTAAGGTCATGGCGCGCTATCCGCAGCGCATCGCCCCGTTTTTGCACCTGCCCGTGCAGTCTGGCTGCACGGCGACCCTGCATCGCATGGGCCGTCCCTATAGCGCCGAGGCATTTGAGGAGACGGTGCGTATGATCCGCGCCAACTTGCCTCAGGCGTCCCTTTCGTGCGACGTCATCGTCGGTTTTCCCGGCGAGACGGACGCGGAATTTGAGGAGTCGCTGGCGTTGTGCCGTCGCGTGGGCTTTTCGCGCATGCATGTCTTCCGCTATAGCAAGCGTCCCGGTACCCTTGCTGCCGATATGCCCGACCAGGTGCCGCCCGAGGTTATGGCTGAGCGCAGCCGTCGTATGCGAGCCGCGGCGCAGGAACTCGCCATTGCCGACGCCCGCCGTCGCGTGGGCACCGTCGAGCGTGCCGTGCTCGAGTATGGCGACAACCTGACGCTCGGTTCGTTCCATCATGCCCGTCTTGACGATACCTGCGGACTCACAGCCCCGTGCCTGCTCGATGTTGCTATCATCGGAGTCGATGATTCCGGCTTGGTCCATGCACGCAGGGAGGTTCATGGAAGCCTCGAAGATTAGACTTACCGTTCCCGATGGAATTGATCCCTCGCGCGTTTTGGGTGCCGGCGACGGCGTCCTTCGTGCGCTCGAGAGCTTGGTTCGCGCCCACGTGGTCGCCCGTGGCGACAGTATCGCCGTGTGCGGTGACCCGGACGAGGTCGAGCTCGTGGCGCGCTTTTTCGAGCATGCTTTTCGCGAGGTTGCCGCCGGACGGACGCTGTCTGTCGACGATGTCTCTCGCTGCCTGGCTGTCTTGCGCGACGGTGAGTACGGGGCTACGTCGCTTCGCGATGATGTGCTGCTTTCGTATCGCGGTCGTGCCATTCGCCCCAAGACGCTCGGTCAAAAGCGCTATGTGGATGCCATCCGCTCGCATACCATCACGTTTGGCTTGGGTCCTGCTGGTACCGGTAAGACCTATCTGGCCATGGCGCTTGCCGTTGCCGCGCTCAAGCGTCACGAGGTGGGCCGTCTGATCTTGACGCGTCCGGTTGTCGAGGCGGGGGAGAACTTGGGCTTTTTGCCCGGTACCCTCGAGGAAAAGATCGATCCCTACATGCGTCCGCTCTACGACGCCCTTTTTGACATGATGGATCGCGAGCGCACCGATGAGCTTATGGAGCGTGGCGTGATCGAGATCGCCCCGCTTGCCTACATGCGCGGTCGTACGCTGAGCGATGCCTTCGTGGTGCTCGACGAGGCTCAAAATACCACGCCCGAACAGATGAAGATGTTCCTGACGCGCCTGGGCTTTAACTCCAAGTTTGTGATTACCGGTGACCTGAGCCAGCGTGACTTGGTAGGTCGTCGCGGCGGTCTTGCCGACGTTGAGCAGATTTTGGGTCGTGTCGACGATGTCGCGTTTTCGCACCTCGAGCGTGCCGACGTGGTGCGTCACGCCTTGGTGGGGCGAATCGTCGAGGCATATGATGCTTATGATGACGTGCGCGAGAAACGCGTGCGCGACCGAAAGGAGTCCCGTTGAGTGTATTGATCAGCAACGATGCCGAGCTCGATACGCTGCTTGACGCGCAGGAGGTAGAGCACATCTGCGAGGTCGTGCTTGCTGCCGAGGGCGTTGAGCGAAAAGTCGAGATTTCCCTTTCGTATGTCGATGAGGATGAGATGCGCGAGCTCAACCACGAGTGGCGCGGTATCGACCGTACCACCGATGTCCTCTCGTTTGAATGCGACTCGGCCTTTGACGAGGATATCCCAGCCGACGAGACGCTCGAGCTCGGCGATATCATCTTGGCCCCGCAGGTCATTGCCCGTCAGGCCCCCGGCTTTGGCAATAGCCCTGCCGATGAGTGCCGCCTGATGCTCGTGCATGGCATGTTGCATTTACTGGGCTACGATCATATCGTGGACGACGAGGCCGAGGTCATGGAGGCCCGCGAGGACGCCATCCTGCGCGATTTGGCGCTCGAGCGCGGCGAGGACCCCAAGCTGGTTCACGTCGGCCCCATCACCAACCATGCCCACGACTAGGAGCCGTCTATGATTCCCGGATCGAACAAGGACCATCCGTCCTTTTTAAAGTCGTTCTCCTACGCCATGGAGGGCTTCGTTACCGCCGTCAAGACCGAGCGTAACATTAAGGTCATGCTCGTGGCGGGTGTGTGCACTGTCATTGCCGGCTGCATCGTGGGGCTCGACATTGCCGAGTGGGCTACGATTATCATTTGCTGCGGCCTGGTGATTCACGGCGAGCTGTGCAACACCGCCATGGAGGCGATTGTCGATTTGGCGACCCAGGAATTCCATCCGCTGGCAAAGCGTGCAAAGGATATCGCCGCCGCCTCCGTATACGTTCTTTCCATCACCGCCGCGATTGTGGGCTTGTTGGTATTTGCCCACGCGCTCGGCTTTATTTAGAAAGGGATTTTCATGTCCGACAATATGCAGCCTATCGATGAAACGCTGGACGACGAGCCCCTGGATGCTGTGGATGCCGAAGCGACTGAGGCTTGCGAGGTCGAGGAGTTCGACCCGTTTGAGGGCATGAGTGACGAGGAGCTCGACGCCCTGTGCGACGAGGACGACAGCCTCGCGGGCTTTGGCGACGTTGAGCCCGGTTTCCGCAGCGGCTTCGTGGCCCTGGTCGGTCGCCCCAACGCCGGTAAGTCCACGCTGCTCAACGCCTGCTATGGCAAAAAGGTCGCCATCACCTCGCCGGTGGCCCAGACGACCCGCCGTCGCATGCGCGCCGTCGTCAATCGCCCCGGCTACCAGCTGGTTTTTGTCGATACCCCGGGTATTCACAAACCCAAGGACGGTCTAGGGTCCGAGCTCAACAAGAGCGCGCTGTTCGAGCTAAACGATGTCGATGTCGTCGCGTTTTTGATTGATGCCACCAAACCGATCGGCAGGGGAGACGCCTGGGTTGCCGAGCGCGTCAGATGCGCCCGTTCCAAGAAGGTCCTGGTACTCACCAAGGCCGATGAGGCCGACCCCGCACAGGTCATGGAGCAGCTTAAGGCCGCCCACGTGCTCATGGAATATGACGATGAGATCGTGACGTCGTCGGTCAAGAACTTCAACGTCGATGCCTTCATCGAGACCGTTGCGCACTTTTTGCCCGAGGGCCCGCGTTGGTTCCCCGAGGACATGGGTACCGACGCTTCCGACGAGACGCTCGTTGCCGAGTTTGTGCGCGAGAAGGTCTTGCGCCGCACCCGTGATGAGATTCCGCACTCCGTTGGCGTAATCTGCGATGCGCTCGAGCAGACCAAGAAGGTGCTGCGCGTGCATGCCACTATTTACGTTGAGCGCGAGGGCCAAAAGGGCATCATCATCGGTAAGGGCGGCGAGATGATCAAGCATATCGGCATCGACGCCCGTCGCGATCTTGAGCGCATCTTTGGCACGCAGGTCTTTTTGGAGCTGGACGTGAAGGTAAAGGCCGGCTGGCGTGACGACGAGGCCCAGATTCGCCGTTTTGGCTACAACGCCGAGGACTAAGGGCGCACGGCGCTCATGGCAGGCTCACGGACATATCGCACAAAGGTACTCGTCCTCGATAAGACCAAGCTCAAGGAGACCGATCTGATCTTGACGATGCTTGATGAGCGGGGTCGGCAGGTCCGTGCCGTGGCAAAGGGCGCGCGCAAACCCGGCGGGCGCCTGGCGGCGCGCTGCGAGCTGTTCTGTACCGTCGATATGCTGCTCGCGCACGGACGGTCGCTCGACGTGGTTTCTCAGGCCGAGCTTATGGAGGCGCCGCTCGGCGCCGCGCCCGATTACGAGACGACCTGCGCCGCAAGCGCGATCGCCGAGGTCGCGCGCGTGTGCTCGTTCGAGGACGCCGAGGACCCGTTTACCTTTGCCATTACGCAGCGAGCACTTGCCCTGGTGGGCAGCAGGCTCGACACGGCACATATGGACCTGCTTGTGGCGGCATATGTCTTTAAGCTGTTGTCGCACGTTGGCTATCGACCCGATTTTTCGGCCTGCGTACTGTGCGGAGACCCTATGCTGTCGTATTTTTCGCCCCAGGCGGGCGGGCTCATGTGCGGGTCGTGCGCGTCGAGCGTTCCGGGTGCCGAGCTGGTGTCGACCGGCGAGGTCGCATGGCTGCGCGCCCTCATGTCAATGACCTTCGATGCGCTCATGGCCGAGAGGGTCGATCCCCATACTGCCGCCTTTTTGCTGGGGCTTTCGCATGTTTGGGCTGCCACGCACACCGATCAGCGTCTTCGCGCGATGGAATTCATGTTGGGTCGGTGATGATGGGCATACGCGGTCCGCTTGTGGTAACATACCGACCTGTTGGTACCTCGACCTTGGATGCTCGCTCCACCGGCGGCTTCCCAGTCCGAGGCGAATAGAGTCGCCCGCGGGCGACGCGAAACGAAAGGTGAAACAATGACTGTTTCCAAAGAGCGCAAGGCGGAGCTGACTGCCCAGTTCGGTAACACCCCGGTCGACACCGGCAACCCCAAGGTTCAGGTCGCCATCCTGACCGAGCGCATCAAGGAGCTGACCGAGCACATGAAGTCCCACCAGAAGGACTTCCACACCCGTCGTGGTCTGCTCATGCTCGTCGGTCGCCGTCGTCGTCTTCTCTCCTACATCAAGAAGAACGACGTCGTCGAGTATCGTGAGTTCATCAAGGCTCTGGGCATCCGCGACAACATCCAGTAAGGATTTGTACATGCTAAGAGCGTCCTGCGCAGCGGGGCGCTCTTTTTGTGTAAGGGCGTGAACAATCACGCTCTGAAGCGTGGCGGGGGCAGGGGGCCCGCGTCACATGAGAAGCCCGCAGGCAAGGGGTCTGCGGGGTAAAGGAGAACAATGACACTCGTATCCAAGACCTTTGAGCTGTACGGCAAGACCTACACCTTTGAGTCGGGCGAGCTCGCCAAGCAGGCCACCGGCGCCTGTCTGGTCAAGCAGGGCGACACCACGATGCTCGACACCGTGGTCGTCTCCAAGGAGCGCAAGAACTACGACTTCTTTCCGCTGACCGTCGACTTCAACGAGAAGATGTACGCTGCCGGCCGTATCCCGGGTGGCTACCTCAAGCGCGAGGGCCGTCCCAGCGAGAAGGCCACGCTCACGGCCCGCATGATCGACCGTCCTATTCGCCCGAGCTTCCCGGACGGCTTCCGCAACGAGGTGCACATCGTCGCCACCTCGCTCGTCGCCGACCAGGTCAACCCCTTCGACGTCATCAACGTCATGGGTGCCTCCCTGGCTATGACGCTCGGCGGCGTGCCCTTCGAGGGCCCGCTTGCGTGCGTGCGCATCGGCCGCAACGTGGAGACCGGCGAGTTTATCGTCAACCCCACCTATGAGGAGCGCGAGAACTCCGATCTGGACCTGGAGCTGGGCGGCTCTGCCGACTTCATCTCGATGGTCGAGGCCGGCGCCGATGAGATCTCCGAGGACGATATGCTCGCCGCCATGAAGTTTGGCCAGGAGGCCCTCGCTGCCTTCTGCCGGGCTCAGGACGAGTTCGTTGCCGAGTGGGAGCAGGTCAACGGCGCTATCGTCAAGAAGGAGTACCCGCTCGACCAGCCCGTCGAGGAGGTCCAGGAGCGCATCTTCGCCCACTACGACGAGATGGCAGCCGCCCTTCGCGACGCCGACAAGCTCTCCCGTATCGGCAAGGTCGAGGCTCTGAAGGAGTCCATCCGTGCCGAGTTCACCGAGGAGGAGCAGGCCGCTTGGGAGCGCGAGATCCCCGTGGCACTCAAGAAGCTCGAGAAGAAGGCCATGCGCACCATGGTCGTCGAGACCGGTGAGCGCGTCGACGGCCGTACCGCCGATGAGATTCGCCCCATTATGGTGAAGGACAACTACCTGCCGCTCGTTCATGGCTCCGGCCTGTTCCAGCGCGGCCAGACCCAGGTGCTCTCCGTCCTGTCGCTCGGCATGCTCAACGAGGGCCAGCGTCTGGATACCATCGAGCCCACCGAGGGCAAGCGCTACATGCACCACTACAACTTCCCGCCGTTCTGCACCGGCGAGACCGGCCGCATGGGTAGCCCCAAGCGCCGCGAGATCGGCCACGGCAACCTGGCCGAGCGCGCCCTGCTTCCGGTGCTCCCCGACGAGAACGAGTTCCCCTACGCCATCCGCGTGGTCTCCGAGGTCATGGAGTCCAACGGCTCCTCTTCGATGGCTTCGACCTGCGGCTCCACGCTCGCCCTTATGGACGGTGGCGTGCCCATTAAGCGCCCGGTCTCCGGTATCGCCATGGGTCTGATCCAGGAGGAGGGCAAGACCGTGGTCCTGTCCGACATCCAGGGTCTCGAGGACTTCCTGGGCGATATGGACTTTAAGGTCACCGGCACCACCGAGGGCATTACCGCTCTGCAGATGGACAACAAGGCCACCGGCCTTACCTTTGACATCCTGGCCCGCGCCCTGCAGCAGGCCAAGGAGGGTCGCGCCTTCATCCTGCAGAAGATGCTCGATGTGATCCCCGAGCCGCGCCACACCACGCGCAGCACCGCTCCGCGCATCGTCTCCATCCAGGTTCCGACCGACAAGATCCGCGACGTTATCGGTTCCGGCGGTAAGGTCATCCGCGGCATCCAAGACGAGACCGGTGCTTTGGTCGACATCCAGGAGGACGGCACTGTCTTTGTCGGCGGCACCGGCGAGTCCGTCGACCAGGCTGTCGAGCGCATCAAGCTCATCATCAAGGTTCCCGAGCCGGGCGAGGAGTACACCGGTCGCGTGGTCTCCATCCAGCCCTTCGGCGCCTTTGTTAACCTGCTGCCCGGTAAGGACGGCCTGCTGCACATCTCCCGCGTTGCCAAGGGTCGCGTGGAGAAGGTCGAGGATGTCCTCAACGTGGGCGACGAGGTTAAGGTCGTCGTCATCGAGGTCGACGATCGCGGCAAGATTTCGCTCGATCGTCTGGATAAGCCCGAGGCCCCGGCTCGTGCCGAGGGTGCCTCCGAGGGCGACGGTGAGCACTTCCAGCGCCGTGAGCGTCCGCGTCGCGAGCGCTCCGAGCGCAGCGACCGTCCGCGCCGTCCCGGCGACAACGGAGGCCGCAAGCCCCGCCGTCACCACGACGCCGAGTAACAGCTACACATAAGCGGCTCAACAAGGGCGACTCTGGACAGGGGTCGCCCTTTTACTATTCCCGGCGGGGTCCGCGGATAAAGTTTCCTGCTCTACAGTCCTGCTCGCACGGAGAGCACATTAAGTGCTCTCCGGCTCGTGCGGAACTCGCGATAAACTTTACCCGCGGCCCCCGCCGGGAATAGCAAAAGCGCTGGTTGGTGCGGGTTTCGATTTTGTCAGATAGTCTATTCAGTTATCTGAATTCAGATCTTTAGATAATCGCATGCGCGGCATTACCCCAGATAAAACCGACCAAAATAAACCTGTCCCTTTTTGGCAGGTCTGGGGCCATCGGGGGCCGGGGCGGGTTAAGTTTGTCGCGAGTTCCGCACGCAAAGGAAAGCACTTAATGTGCTTTCCGTCTTGCGCAGGACTGTAGAGCAGCAAACT
>NZ_JBQHUO010000006.1:0-113079 GCF_052065125.1 Collinsella sp. HCP28S3_G2 | reverse complement strand
TTGAGCTTTCATTTTTGGGAAAAATTTTTTGACATAATTGTGCAAGGGTGTCGGGTGTGACAAAAAGGGGCCCCCGCGGGTGGGTTGCGGGCGCGCCCCGCTTTACATTGTGTCCGTATGAGTGAGTTGTCGCATCAACCGGCGGACTACTTGGCGTCGTAGGCCTCGGCGTCCCACCAGTCGAGCTGGGCGATGTTGTCGCGGATGTGCTGACAGCTCTTGTGGAAGCCCTCGAGCTCGTGCTCGGAAAGGTCGAGTGTGTAGACCTCCTCGACGCCCTCGGCGCCGATCACGCACGGCAGGGAGGTAAAGATGCCCTCCTCGCCATACTGGCCGGTCATAAGCGTAGAGGCCGAAAGCACGGCGTGCTCGTTGTGCAGCACGGCGGCGCAGACGCGCGCGGCGGAGTTGGCAACGGCGTACTCGGTGCACTGCTTGCCGGCGTAAGTCACATAACCGCCCTTGCGTGCGAGCTCCTCGACTTCCATGTGGTCGAAGTCGTACTTGTCGGGGTTCTCGGCCTGAAGCTCGTTGAGGCTCTTGCCGGCGATAGTTGCGGCCTTAAAGGCGGCCAGCTGGCTAAAGCCATGCTCGCCGATCATGTAGGCGTCGATGGACTTGGGGCTCACCCCGACCTTCTTGGAGATCTCGGTGCGCAGGCGGGCAGAGTCCAGGCCACAGCCCGAGCCGATGATCTTCTTGGGATCGTAGCCGGTCAGGTGCCACAGCTCGGTGCACACGACGTCGCAGGGGTTGGAGATGCTCACGAAGATGCCGTCGAAGCCGGCGTCGACGATGCGCTTGGCAAAGGTGCGGGCGGCGTCGGTGGTAAAGAACAGCTCGCCGTCGCGGTTGCCGGCGGCCAGTGCGACCTTGCCGGCGGCGTTGACGATGACGTCGCAGCAGGCCAGCTCCTCGTAGTGGTCGTAGCAGTTGACGATCTTGGTGTTGTACGGAACAAACGAAAGGGAGTCGCGCAGGTCCTGGACCTCGGACGTCACCTTTGCCTCGTTGATATCGCAGAGGTACAGCTCATCGGCAATGCCCTGCATGAGCAGGCTGTTGGCGACATGTGCTCCTACGTGGCCCTGGCCGACCACACCGATCTTACGCGTCTGGTACATATTCATATCCTTTCGGCCGAGTATTTCGCATCGAACCATTGTAGCGTCCTGCTGCCACTTTGCTAGGCTAAAGCGCCGTAGATTTTTGGGACATGCCTTAATCTCTACTTTTGGAGTGATTTGGGCCGCTGACGGTGTCTCGGGGCGATGCACTCGCGCGGATGGGGCCGCTCGTTGTACCATAGCTGCAACTGACTCGTAAGGAGCATCCATGCCCATTCGCATTCCCGACGCCCTCCCTGCCGCCGCGCAGCTCGAGAGCGAGAACATCTTTGTCATGACCGAGTACCGCGCGCTGCACCAGGACATCCGTCCGCTGCGCGTGCTCATCCTCAACCTCATGCCAACCAAGATCGCCACCGAGACGCAGATCATGCGCAAGCTCTCCAACACGCCGCTGCAGGTAGAGGTGGACCTGCTACGTACCAAGACGCACGAGGCCACGCACGTGAGTGCCGGCCACCTGGAGACGTTCTACCGTACGTTCGACGACATCCGCGATATCCACTACGACGGCCTGATCATCACGGGCGCGCCGGTGGAGCAGATGCCGTTCGAGGAGGTCGACTACTGGCCCGAGCTCTGCCAGATCATGGATTGGTCCACCACGCACGTGCACTCTACGCTGCATATTTGCTGGGGTGCACAGGCAGGGCTCTACCATCATTACGGTATCCAGAAGTGCGACCTGCCGGCCAAGGCGAGCGGCGTGTTTGAGCATTATCTGGTGAAGCCGCAAAGCCCGCTGGTCCGCGGCTTTGACGACCGCTTCTATGCCGTGCATTCACGCAATACCGATGTGCGCCGCGAGGACGTGGAGGCCGAGCCGCAGCTTGAGGTCGTGGCCGTATCAGACGAGGTGGGCCTGTACATCGTCAAGTCGACCGACAGCCGCCGCTTCTTTGTCTTTGGCCATCCCGAGTACGATACCGACACGCTGCGCCTGGAGTACGAGCGCGACGTGAAGCGCGGGCTCAACCCCCAGGTGCCGGCGCATTACTTCCCAGGTGACGACCCCACCGCCGAGCCGCGCAACGTCTGGCGCAGCCAGGCTCAGCTGTTCTACACCAACTGGCTCAACTACTACGTCTACCAGACCACGCCCTACGACCTGGCCCGCGCCGGCGAGGAGCACTAGGCTACGGCTGCGGCTACGGCTGCGGCTGCGGCGTGACGAGCGTGGATTTTCGGATGCCCATCTTGCGGGTGCGATACAACGGCAGTTAGGCGCTGATGATGTGGGGTAGCGGCAGGTCGTGGGTGTCGGTGGGAACGTGGTCGACACGCTGCTCGTCAAAGGCGATGCCGATGATTTGGCATGCGGGCGAGAGCGTGGGCAGGTAGCGGTCGTAGCAGCCGCCGCCATAGCCCAGGCGCGCGCCGGTGTGGTCGAAGGCTACGAGCGGCACGACGATCATATCGAGCGCCTCGGCAGGCACGATAGGAAAGCGGCTGCTGTCGACGTCCGTGGCTGCGAAGGCCCGCGTAGGGTGGGCGATAAACGGGGCCTCGGACGCATCGCCGGCAGCAACTGCCCGCATGCACATGCGCTGGCCACAAGCCACGGTGTCAGCTGCCGAGAACATGCACGGATAGGCCACGCGCCAGCCGTGTTTTGCGGCCGCAGCGGCAAACGCGGCGGGGTCGACCTCGGAACCCATGGCGGCATAGACGGCAACGGTGCGCGGGGCCGCGGGACCCGAGCCGCCCAGCAACTCAACGAGCCGCGCGCATACAGCAGCAGACTTTGCCGCCCGCATATCCAAATCTAGAGCATCGCGCCGGGCAATTACCGCCCGCCGCAACTCGGTCTTATCCATCCCGGCCCCTCTCTCAAACCTACCAAAAAGGGACAGGTTTATTTTGGTAGGTTTTATCTGGTCAAATGTCGAAACCACCACGCAAACCATCGCAAGGGGAGCAGTTCATGGACACCTTCGTGGGTTTTGACGAAGAGTGGGTGTTCGCGGCGGTGTGTCTCGATCTGTAACAGTAACTCGGCAAAATCGGGCCTAGATGTTACAGATTTAGACAAAGGGCCGGCGTCATCAGAAAACGTCTCGATTTGTAACATCTGGAGCCAATATTGCCGCCTAGATGTTACAGATTTAGACAAACTGGTGTGACGGGCTGAGCTGCCCCGCCCAGGCAGCGGCAAAAGAAAAGGTAGATTTTCAGGCATGTCCCAAAAATCTACCTTTGCTGTGCGTTAGCCCAGCAGGTCGATGACGTTGAAGCCGGCGTTGCTCTTGGCGATGACGTCTCGGCCGCCAAAGACGCAGGTGGGCGAGACGGCTGCGATGCACGTCACGTCGGCGCCGAGCGAGCGTAGCTCACCGGGCGTGGCGGCGAGCATCTGGGCGCGGCGCTCCTCGCGTGCATGCGGATCGAGTCCGGCCAAGTAGGTCGTGTTGCGGCGTTTGGTGAGCGCGTACGGCTTCACCGGCGCGTCCATGCCGCTCACGCAGCTCACGATAAAGCCCTCAAAGGCTGCCTCGTCGGGCTCAAAACCGCCGAGCCATTCGCCTGCGCGCGCCACGCGCTCAATCGAGGGGTCGATTGCCGGGTCGCGGTAGGTGTAGAACGCGGCCTGACGCTCGCCTGCCGCGCGGAATCCACAGCCGTACGCCCCGCCTTTCACGCGGATCTCGTTCCACAGGTAGTCGTAGGAGAGCGCGTTGGCGGCAACCGCCCAGGCGCCCGTCACGTCGAGCCCTAAGCGACGCGGGTCGCATGCGCTTGCCGCAAAGCAGATGTCGCTGGGGATGACAAAAGCCTCGTGGCGGTCGCACGGCGTCGGCACCACGAGCGTGTCGCGGCCGGCAACAGCACCGTCGCCCGCGCCCAACCCCAGGTCGCCCGCGGCGGTCCAGTACGCGTCAAAGTCCTCATCGCTGCCGGTAAAGCTCGCCAGACAGCCATCGGACACAAAGATGCGGCCTGCCAGCTCGGCAAGCTTGGCGCGCAGATCGTCCAGACGCTCATCAAAGTGGTCGAGCAGATCGCGCAGGAACAAGTAGAAGTCCACGCCCGAAAGCTGCTCGCGCACCACGGCCGAAGGCGAGCTGTAGCTCATCGCGCGACCAAGCGCCGCCGAGTGACCGTTGTTAATGAAGCCCTGCTCAAGCCCAATGCGAATCTGCGTGAGCACGTCGCGCACGCGGTCGGCTTCGGCATCGAGCAACAGCGTGCTCGACCACACCTCGCGCGGCAGGCTCGCCAGCGCATCGATCTTTTCAGACAGGGCGCCGGCGCTCACCAGCAGGTAGGGGCGCACGCCGTCCACGTCGGGCTGGGTCATGACCTCGGTCGTAAAGCTCAAAAAGCCCAGCTTGCCGGCGATAAGGTTGTCGAGCTCCTCGGCCGAGTGTTCGCTCGTGGGTAGCTGTTTGAGCAGGCGGCAGAGCAGGGTCACATAGGGCAGGTCTTCAAACGCGACGCAGCTCAGGTCGAAATACTGCATGGCGTAGGCCAGGCGGTTGGTGGGGATGCCGTGGCGCAGGCAGGGGATGGGCGCGGTCGTGTCCACGACCAGCGGCGGCTCGGGGCGCGCCTCGCCAATGTCGGACACGCGCAGGCGTGGCAGCGTGGCCTTGGCCTCGGGCGCGTCATCCGCCTCCTGCGCGGCGCGCAGCGCAGCCGTGCGCTCGACCACATCGGCCAGCTCGGCATCGGTCATGGCATCGCGCTTGGCTGCCAGCTCGGCGGCTTCGGCGCTCTCCGCACCCTCGGCAGCGTCTACCGGAACCAGCTCGACCAGCGCCATGTGGTCGTTTTCCAGCACCAGCTCGCGCAGCAGGTCCTCAAAGTAGCTGCCGTCCAGCTCGCCGCGCAGCTCCTCGTACACCGGGCCGTACTTGAGCGCCAGCGTCGCGGCGTCGTCATCGTAGAGCCAGGTGCTCAGCGCGTCGCACGCAATGGCCACGCCGTCGGCGATACCGTAGTCTCGCTGGCGCAGGTCGTATTCGTTGCTGCTGATGATGGCCTCCAGGCGCTCGCGCGGAACGCCGTGCTCGCACAGGTCGCGGCAGGCGTCCTGGAACACGCGGCGCAGCTCGCGCGCCACGCCGGGCTGCGCGTTTTGCAGCATGATGAGCTCGTAGGGCTGCAGGCTCTCGGCCGCGGTGTAGCTCACCACGTTGCCGCCCAGGCCGGCGGCCAGAATGGCCTTCTTAACCGGTGCCTCGTTGGAACCCAGCAGTGCCTCGAACAGGATGTCCGCCGCGATCGTGCGCTTGCGGTCGAGCGCGCTGCCCAGCACAAGACCCAGGCCCACCAGGGCGTTCTCGGGTGTGGTGGCCATCTCGACGCGCTTGTACTCGCAGGTCACGGGCGCCTGCACGACTAGCGGATTGGGCGCCAGCGTGGACGGGTCCTCGCCGGCTGCAACGGCAGCGTCCATGCGGCGGCTCGCGGCACTCGGCTGCGACAGATAGCGCTCGTCCAAAAACGCCAGCGCGCGGTCCACGTCTAGGTCGCCGTAGAGCGTGATGTAGGAGTTGGAAGGATTGTAGTGGCGCGCGTGCGTGTCCAGGAACTGCTCGTAGGTGAGCACAGGGATCGCGCGCGGGTCGCCGCCGCTCTCGTGCGCATAGGCGGTGTCGGGATAAAGCGCGGCGTTGACGGCGTCATCCAGCACGCTCATGGGGTCGGACAGCGCGCCCTTCATCTCATTGAAAACCACGCCGTTATAGCGCAGCGTGCCCTCGCGCAGGCTTGCGGAACTGCCGTTGCCCTCGCCCTCGGCGCCCTTCGGCAGGTCCAGCTCGTAGTGCCAGCCCTCCTGCTCAAAAATGGTGGGCTTGGTATAGATGGCCGGGTTGAACACCGCGTCCAGGTACACGTCCATCAGGTTGTACAGATCCTGCTCGTTGGTGGTGGCGACGGGGTAGATGGTTTTGTCGGGGTAGGTCATGGCGTTGAGGAACGTCTGCATGGAGCTCTTGATGAGGTCGACGAACGGCTCCTTGACGGGAAACTTGGCCGATCCGCACAGCACCGAGTGCTCGAGGATATGGAACACGCCGGTGGAATCGGCCGGCGGCGTCTTAAAGCCAATGGCAAAAGCCTTGTTTTCGTCGTCGCACGCCAGGTACAGCAGGCGAGCGCCCGAGGCGGTGTGGCGCAGCACGTAGGCGTCCGAGTCGAGCTCGGGCACGGTCTCGCAGCGCTCGACGGCAAAGCTGTGACAGGTGGTGCCGGGCACCAGCAGCGCGGCGGCAGCGGCGCGCGGGTCGGTTGAGGTGGTGGACATATGCAGTCTCCTTTGACGCCCCAGCGGGGGCGAATCGAGTCGAATCCTCGTGAGTATACCCATATGGGGCCGCGGCTCTGCGGCGAACTGGAGACGATGCCGGCGGATTGGGCGAAGGCCTTGCTCGTTCACCGCACGAGTGTGGAAACTTGGACGCCTATCGAATGAGAGTTGATTTTCGGACGGAATCAGCCTCAAAACGCCCAAAAACCGTCCAAATATCCACCCTCGTTTCCCGACCGTTCAAAATCCACGCTCATCCGCCGCCCGCACATCTCTCATATCTCATTCGTCACTAATACGAGAGATAACAGAAAGACGAGAGATGAATATGAGAGATAACTGAGCAGCAAAGAGACAAGAAATCACGGTATTGTCTCAATACTGATTGTTCTACCAGCAAAAACATGTTTAAATGAAACAGATGGTAGATATCTTATCTCTCATCTTTCACTCATCTCTAATACGAGAGATAACAGAGAGACAAGAGATAATTACGAGAGATAACTGAGAGACGAAGAAAATCTATTCGCGGCATTCTCCGCCGGACCGAGCGAAAGGACGTGCAGATGAACGAGAACGAACTGATCGGTCTGCTCGAGTCTTTAAGGCGCATGGGCTCGGACGATCTTAGCGTCGAGGTCAAGGAGAGCGCCACGACGCTTTCTCGCGACGTATGGGAAACGGTTAGCGCATTCGCGAATACCGCCGGCGGAATTATCGTGCTCGGCGTGAGCGAGCGCGCGGGCTTTGTCCCGGTTGAGGACTTTGAGACCGAGAAGGTGCTCAACCAATTTGTCGCAGGCATGGGTGATGCCGGCGGTCGCGGAAAACTGGCCAATCCGCCCAAATACACTATTGAGCGCGTGGAGCTTCGGGGCACCGTGGTTCTCGTTATCACGATTGAGGAGCTCGACCCGTCGAGCAAGCCCTGCTATGTAATAGAACGCGGCGCCCAGGGCGGCAGCTACAAGCGCATTGATGACAAAGACGTGCCACTTTCATCGACCGAGGTTTTGGCACTGTCGTCATACGAGCGGACGAGTCCTAGCGATCGCGATGCAGTGCCCGGCGCGGTTGCAGGCGATCTTGACGAGGCACTGGTCGATCGCACGATAGAGCGTGCTTTCTCGCTGACACCTCGGGCAATGCGCGGCGCGCCGGACAAGAAAACGAAGCTGGAGCGCCTGAATTTCCTCGACTCCCAGGGCAAAGTTACTAAGGCCGGGCTCCTGGCTGCGGGTGCCTATCCTCAGCAGTTCTATCCTAAGCTCTTTATCGATGTGGCGGTCTATGCCGGAACGCAGAAGGGCGCGGCGGGGTCGTTGAGGTTCATGGACCGTACGATCTGCGAGGGAACGTTGGGCGAAATGATCTCGGATGCCGTCGCGGCAGTCGCCAAGAATTTGCGGCGAACCTCGACGATCCAAGGCGTCTCGCGTGTCGACTCGCTGGAGATTCCCGAGGAGGTCCTACGCGAGGCAATCGCCAACGCCGTAATCCACCGAGAATACGGAGATCGGTTCTGTGGGCAGTCGGTCGCTGTTGACGTCTTTGATGACCGTATCGAAGTGACGAACCCCGGCGGCCTATACGGAGGAAAGACTCGCGAGAACTTGTTTGACGGCAGCTCCCGGTGCCGCAACGCGACGCTCATGAAACTCATGTCGATTGTTCCGCTGCCGGATGGCGCAGGTTCGCCGGCTGAGGGCAATGGCTCGGGCATTCCGATGATGATCGACGCCATGTGTGCTCATGGTTTGGCCGAGCCCCTGTTCTGCCCGGGATTCGATCGGTTCAAAGTGGTTCTCTATCGCTCAAAGGTCGAGCCGGTCGACCACGGCGGTGACTTAATTGTGGCGGCACTTAAGCGTTGCGGTGAGCTGGGTACGCGCGAGTTGGCGGAGCACACAGGGCTCACAATTTCCCAGGTTAGGTCGCGCGTCAACACACTCATTGCTCAAGGCGAGCTTGAGCCTACAGCGCCGGCGACGAGTCGCAACCGCAAGTATCGACTGTCGGAGCGTGCGGAATAAATGCGCCAGCGGACGAGGTGACCCAATAATCGACTCTCGATTGGCGCCCGCTAAGGTAAGGCGGTTGTTGCCCAGTCGACGGCGAAGTTAAAAATCCGGCTTACGCTGGCATAGTCCCGAACCCATCCATCAAGAACAGCCTAAGAACCAGCTTGATGGCATATCCCGGTTTGATTTCTGCCGCGCCAAAGACGTGGCGCTCGGCGAGCTCGCTGCAGTATGCGTAGATATCGCGGATAAGGTCCGCGCCCGAAAGCGTAAACATGTAGCCCGCGTCCGAAAGCGCATTGGGCGCGGCGGGCAACTTGGCCATGTGGCAGAACGTCTGCAGGTCGGGCGCCATAACATTCTGGTAGTCGAGGTGGCCGCTGGCATCCTGTTCGGCAAGCTCCAATTGGCGCACAGAATCCAGCGCCGCCGCTAACACAAAGCTCGGCGTAGGCGCATTGACGTCCTGAGTGGTCGCCACAAGCCTGCCCGCCGCCTGCGTGACAAGCCAAGCGACCTCGCGCTGGCAGCGCACGGCCTTGCGCGTCACCGGCCTGATGGACGAAGAAGAAACGCTTCCCTTAGGCGGATTCGAAGCAGCCATAAGACCCTCCCATGAACAATCCGGCCCAACAAGCCCGGATGAAACACGTGCTACATCAGTATACAGGGGAGTGGGATAGCGGGGTATGAGCGCGCCAGCGGCAAACCGAGAGCATCAACGATGTGCCGATCGCGGAATGAGATCTCGTAATAATTGACTCTCGGCCATATTATTGAGGGGCATGACTCGCGTTCGTATGGTTGTAGGTGCTGGCGATGAACGACATTGACCTTGCTGTTCCGTTGATGGATGGACCAAGCTATGACCGTGCCTGCAGTCTCGTGCCTTCCGAATACGTTGAGGCATGGGAGTGGTTTCTGGGTGAGGAGCAGCGCGGCGGCGTTTGGACCAACCTTCCGCACCGCACCAAGGAAGATAGCCCTCAGTATCAGTATCGTTTGAGAATTGGCGCGGACTTCTTTCCCGTAACGCGGGATTCAGGGATCTTCTGGCCGGGCCAGGATCGGGTGAAGCAAGATCCCAATAAGATCTTTGCGCTTTCGGTCCATAACTCTAAAAAGAGCTTCTACACCGATGTTCCTCCGCTCTATTTGGATGACGGTACGTGGGTCATTAAGTATTCGGTTCAAGCGCCAGGTGTCGTTGGTTCTCGAGACCAGAATTACAACCGTAAAATGCTCAACTGCATGGAATATGGCGTTCCAGTTGGAGTCATATTTGCAACCGAGGTGGGCTATAAGGTGCTCGGCCTTGCGTTTGTTGAACGGTTTGAGCCCGAAAACGGCTGGTTTGTTCTGCATGGTCCCGTTCATAAAGGCGGACCGGACCCTCGTTTTGCGTCCGACATGAGCTATCTGAAGCACATGCCAGCCGACATTGAGTTTGCCGGACAGAGTGCGACCGATGACGAAAAAGTTCGCTATGCGTTGAGACGCGAGCGATTGGGGCAGCAATGGTTCCGCAAGCAGCTCATTGCCGCCTATGATGGTCGCTGCGCGGTGTCGGGTTGTGGGGTTAACGAGGCACTGGAGGCTGCACATATCGAGAATTACTCGGGACCCAAATCGCAGGTTGCCAGCAACGGCATTCTACTTCGGCGCGACTTTCATGCTCTATTCGATGCTCATCTGATTTCGTTTGAGCCTGTTTGCGGCGAATATCGGCTGTGCGGATCGTACCTGCTGGATAAGACCGACTACGCTTCCTTTGCAGGTGCGACGCTAAGGCAGCCGAATGAGCGTCAGTGGCGACCCAATGCGGTGTTTCTCGAGGCCCATCGCATTGAGTTTGATCGCTCGGAAAAGAAGCGTGAAAAGGCGGGGCTTCTGCCGTATTAGCGTATTTGGCTTCGGCGGTCTTTTACGATCGTGTTGTTTGATCGGATCGCGTGGCGATGCAATCTCGTGCACGCCCGCCGGTGCATGCTCTTCCTGATTTGGATAGCGAGAGAGGAGCGCGTGTGAGCTGGCGAGGCGATATTGCGATGGGGAAGTACGGAAAACTGCCGTGTGCCCTTATCGACAACAATATGTTTCCGGGCGTAGAGGTTGATTGCGGGTCGTTTGCTGTCGCCTGTCCTTGTTGCGGCTCGCAAATATCGTGTCTCGATATTCGGTTCATCGATGCGCGCGACAGACTCAGCGACGAAGTGAGAAAACGGACGGGCGTTCATATGCCGGTGTATCCGGAGAAATGCCCTGTTTGCGGCCTCGATATCGTGTATGACGTTTGCGACGAGGGATAGGCGATGCGGAGGAGCTGGCTGTGAAGGCCTCTCCGTCTCTACAAATAAACCCCCTCACCGAGCTGCTTGTGGAACTTGGTGTGATGGTCGCGTGCCCAGGTAAAGAGTGCCTGGTCAAAATTGGTACGCGTGGCCGGGACGCCAAAGACGCCGGCAACTTCGACGCGCACAAACTCCAGTGCCGGCAGCTTGTTGATGGCAGTGAGGGCAAACGGGGACGAGGGCTCCTCGAACAGATAGCGGCTGCCTTGCAGCGCGTCGCAACTGGTGCACGTGTTGCCGAGCGATGGGGCTTTGGAGGCTCGCGCGCCTACGGGCTTGTAGCCACAGCGCTTAGAAAGATAGTCGCGGATCTCGCCCGGGACGCAGCCAAGAGCGGGAACAATGGCGAGCGCGTTGGCATTGGTCGTGTCGATGGCAATGTGCCCGGCCTTGTTGGGTGCGTGCGCGATGGCGATGCCCTCGCTGTCATCGGCTCGATAGGGAATGCCGAAGGCCGCGACCGAGGTCTCTTTGTGACACTTCCAGCACTCGCGCTTGCCCAGTACTAGATATATATACGGCGCAGAGGGGTCGGATCGGTCAACACCGGGCAGCCATTCGGCAAAGGGCTCGGGGTTGACGCCGCTGGGTACATACCAGATCTTCTTGGTCCGGTCCCATTTGGCGCCCAGCGCCTTGGCTTCTTCTTTGCGCGAAAAGGGAACATCGAGCTCGGTGCGCATGGTGGCTCCTTGGTGCTACAGGTGTAAGTGGCTCAAGGATACCGCAGGGTGTGGACGTTGTGGCGTTTTGCCGAGAAGCCGCGGTGCGGACTGGTTGGTTACGCCTTGGATAAACTGGCAAGTAGATGGTCGGCTTTTGGCCAGTTGGGCGGCAACCTTGCCAAAAGCTTGACGGATTGCGGTTTGGGCATCGTCGAATGAACACTTTGGCGCACCTCGGCGAAAAAACCGCCGGTCGTTTGTCGGAAACTTAACAGAACCGCCAGCCGCCGCCGGCGTGCGTGCTATCTTCGAGCCATGAGGTACTTTATCGTTTCACATAACGCCGCATTGGCGCTGTTGGCGCACATGCCGAACCCTCGCTTTGGGGATTCGGAGCCAGAGGTCGTGTCGATTGCAGGTGCCTGTGCGCTCTTGGACCAAGAAGCGCAGGAGGTTATCGATCGCTATGACCTGGGGATCGAAACGCTGGATTTGCTGGTGCCGTCGCGCGCCGGCCGTCGGCAGAGCAAGCATGTTAAGACGCATCTGTGCACCAACGAGCTCCCGGCGGGTTCGTTTATCTCGCTGGGCCACTGGATGGGCGACCTTGATGCGTACGTGTGCTCTCCCGTGCTGGCGTTTTTGCAGGCTGTGCACGATGGCGATGTGGCAGCGGCCGTCTATGCCGGCTATGCGATGACATCGGATTACCGGCTGGATAACCTTGCTCCCGGTGGGGTAACAGGCAGGGATACGGGCATGCGCGATAGCAGGCTCACGACTAAGGAGCTCATCGAGGCGTATATCGAGAAGTCACCCAAGGTGAGGGGTATCGCGAAGGCAAAGGCGCTGCTTGCATATGTGATCGAGGGGTCGCGCTCTCCGAGGGAGTCGGGGCTCTGCATGTTTATGTCGCTGCCTGCGCGCTACGGCGGGTATGCATTGGGCAAGGCCGAACTTAACAAGAAGGTCTTCATTCGCGATGGATACAATGACGGACGTGATCACAAGCTTCGCGTGTTGGAGCGCACACCCGACATAACGCTTACGGCTAAAGTCGAGGTGGGCATGGATAAAGTAAAGGCCGGGCTGCTGCCAGAGGTGCTGACCGCGATGGTCGATTACGATAGCGATGCCATTCATGACGGACGCGAGAAGATTTACAAGGATGCCGAGCGCCGCAACGAGTTGGAGCTGTTGAGCGGCGTGGCACACTTCACCGTGACGACTGAGCAGGCAAATGACTACGACAAGCTCATCCGGCTGTGCGAACGCATCCGACGGAAGCTGCACCGGAACAAGCGACCCATTTTTAACAAGCCCATGAGCGAGGAGCAGCGATACTTTGCCCTCAAGCGCGTCGAAGCGAAGCGGTTTAAGCTTTGGCAGGCCGTAATCGAGGCGCGTCAACATTGGTAGGGGCGGTTGCTGGGCATGGGACCAAGGGTCTCAGTGTCAGGTCTAATACTTTCCCGAGAAGTGAACGAGTCAAAACGGACCCCCGAAACATCGACACTTTTGGTGGCTTATTTCCTGCGGTTTTATCATTGGAATCCTGCGGTTTTGGCTGTAAAAAGTGTGGATGCTTCGGGGGTCCAAATAAGGTCGTTCACTTCTCGGGAAAAGTATTAGACCTGATTATGGGAAGGCTGTCCGGATGTGGCCGCGAGGCTTGCGAAGGCCAGATCGGGGCAGTCGCCAAGGCTGTTTGGGTGATTTTGGGGCTGATTGGGGCGATCGCCGGGGTTGTCTGGGCGACTTTGGGTGTGGCAGGGGTAATTGCCGGCGATACCGAAGCAACTTGGGGTCTGCCGGGATGATTGCCGGTTATGTAGAGGCGGTATCAGCCTCGATTGGGATGGTTATTGGAGCTGCCGAAGCGGTTTTGGGTGCCACGGCGCCCTTTTGGCTTATCAGATAAAACAAAACAGCCCAGAGGCATAGCCTCTGGGCTGCGAACATTTGGTGGGCGTTAGAAGATTTGAACTTCTGACCTCTTCCGTGTCAGGGAAGCGCTCTCCCCCTGAGCTAAACGCCCGATCAAGGGTGCGCAAGTGCGCAAGGGATAATATAACGGAGCTTGAACTCGGTGGCAAGAATATTTTTTAAAATCGCTAACGTTGTGGAATCAAAGGGCTTTGTCGCGCCCATTTTAAAAGAGCTCGCTGCCGTGATTTGGCTGTCGCATAATGCAAAGCCGTTGCGATGCCGAACCATGGAAGAGACGTCTGCGGAATTGTCCTACCGATAAGCGGACAAGCCCCCAGCTGGTGCCTTCGCCGTGGTAAGGTAAGCCGAATTGTTTCCAGGCTGTTTCGGGGGAGCGGGATGAGCAAAGAGCGTGTCGAGCAGGTCGAAGGCGCAGGGACTTCGGTGCCGATGACCGATATATCGAACATTGATGTGCCCGAGGGCACCGATGAGCTCAGCCGCAGCACCCGCCGTGCATGGCGCGACCGCCTCAACGACGCCCAGACGCGTAAGATGATCGTGGGCATGTTGGCTACGCTCGTGGGCGGCTCGTTTTGGGGCTTCTCGGGCACCAGCGCGAGTTTTTTGTTCGATACCTACCATGTCGATACGCTGTGGCTTATGAGCATACGACAGATTCTCGCCGGCCTGCTCTTTATGGCTGTGGTTGTCACGCGCGACCGCGCACGCCTGGTTAAGCTTTGGACGACGCCGGCCGACCGCAAGCAGCTGTTGCTCTTTACCGCCTTTGGCCTGCTGTTCAACCAGTTTTGCTATCTTTCGGCCGTGCGCCTGACCAACGCCGGAACCGCGACGGTCCTTCAGTGCCTGCAGCTGGTCATCATCATGGGATATACCTGCATCACCGATCGCCGCAAACCGCGCATGCGCGAGGTTATCGGTATTGGCCTGGCCCTGGGCGGCACCTTTTTAATCGCTACCGGCGGTGATCCCACCAGCCTGAGCATCTCGCCGCTCGGTCTGGTTTCGGGCCTTATGTGTGCGGTCAGCGCCACCTGCATGGCGGTGATTCCCGCCAAGATCCTGCCCGAATACGGCAGCCCCATCGTTACAGGCTCTGCCATGCTCACGGCAGGCGTGGTCTCGTGCGTTTTCGTACAGCCGTGGGCCCATATGCCGGCGCTCGATGCCGCCGGCGTCGAGGCGCTCGCGGTGTTTGTGGTCGTGGGCTCGTTTTTGGCGTACATGCTCTATATGCAGGGCGTCAAGGACATCGGCTCGGTGCGCGCGAGCCTCATCGGGACCGTGGAGCCGGTCTCGGCAACCATTACCAGCGCCGTTATGCTGGGCACGGTATTTTTGCCGACCGACCTTATCGGCTTTGCCATGATTATCGTAATGATGTTTTTAACGGTGTAGCCCCCGCGATTGCTATTAAAGGATAATGGGCTGGCGGCGCGTTGCTTTGGCGGCGCGCCTTTGTCTATAGAGAGGACCTCTTATGAAGTACTTTGGCACCGACGGATTTCGCGGCGAGGCCAACGTTGGGCTGACCGTGGAGCACGCGTACAAGATCGGCCGCTTTGTGGGCTGGTATTACGGCGCCAGGCGCGGGGCCAAGGCGCGCGTGATCGTGGGCAAGGACACGCGTCGCTCGAGCTATATGTTCGAGGCGGCGCTGGTGAGCGGTCTGGTTGCGAGCGGTGCAGACGCCTATATGCTGCATGTGATTCCTACGCCGGGCGTGGCGCACCAGACCGTGGAGGGCTGCTTCGATTGCGGCATCATGATCAGTGCGAGCCACAACCCGTTTTGCGATAACGGCATTAAGCTGGTCAACAGCGACGGCTTTAAGATGGACGAGGACGTGCTGGAGCTCATCGAGGACTACATCGATGGCAAGAGCGAGGTGCCGCTGGCCACGGGCAACCACATTGGCGCCACGGTTGACTACATGCAGGGTCGCAACCGCTACATTGCCTCGCTCATTGCAAGCGCGAACTTTTCGCTGCAGGGCGTCAAGATTGGCATCGACTGCGCCAACGGCTCGGCGTCCTCTGTCGCCAAGCCGGTGTTCGATGCACTCGGCGCCGATGTGCGCGTGATTAACGCCGCGCCCGATGGCTTTAACATCAATGTGGACTGTGGCTCCACGCATATGGAGCGCCTGCAGCGCCACGTGGTGGAGCAGGGCCTGGACGTGGGCTTTGCCTACGACGGCGATGCCGACCGCTGCCTGGCCGTGGACGAGCGCGGCCGCGTGGTCGACGGCGACCAGATTCTGTACGTGTGCGGCGTGTATCTTAACAAGCACGGGCGCCTCTCGGGCGGTACCGTGGTGCCGACGATCGCCAGCAACTTTGGCCTGATTAAGTCGCTGGAGCTTGCCGGCCTGAGCGCCGTGACCAGCGGCGTGGGCGACCGCCACGTGTATGCCAAGATGCGCGAGGGCGGCTACAGCCTGGGTGGCGAGCAGACGGGCCATACGATCTTTGGCGATATCGAGCGTACGGGCGACGGCATAATGACCTCGCTGCGTGTGATGGAAGTGATTCGTGCCGAACGCGAGACGCTTTCGCAGCTCGCGGTGCCGTGCAAGCTGCTGCCGCAGGCGCAGGTTGCCGTACGCGTGGCGGACAAGGATGCTGCGCTGGGCAACATGGGCGTGCAGGCCGCCATTGCCGAGGCCGAGGCGTCGCTGGCGGGCGAGGGCCGCGTGCTGGTGCGCAAGAGCGGAACCGAGTCGGTGATTCGCGTTTTGGCCGAGGCCCCCGACCAAGACGCCGCCGACGCCGCCATGAAGCGCATCGCCGCCGCGCTGGAGGCTCTGTAGTTACGCGGTTTTACCAAACCGCGTAACCGCTCGACGCTACAAACGGCCCCAAGCGGCAATCTGGCGTTCAATTTCAAGGGCGCGACCAGAAGGTCAGCGCCCTTTCATTTCACGTCACCTTGCTCGCTTGGGGCCGTTTTCGCTGACGTTGCCAAGACATCGACGTCAACATGGTTGGCGTTGGCGATGACATGCTGGTCAATCCTTACAGCTGGTACAGCGTGGTGAACTTGTCCTGCAGGTAGCTGCAGTAGTAGCGGGCATCGAATGCCATACCGCACGCGCCCTTGATGAGCTCCGGCGCGTCCTTGGCGCGGCCCCACTGCCAAATGTGCTCGCCCAGCCAAGCGCGGACGGGTGTCAGGTCGCCGCTCGCACAGGCGCCGTTAAGGTCGACGCCGTCGCGGCACATGGCCGGCACAAACATGGCATCGTAGGCGCTGCCCAGCGCATACGTGGGGAAGTAGCCAAACGAGCCGCCGCTCCAGTGCGTATCCTGCAGGCAGCCGCGCGTGTCGTCGGGAACAGGAATGCCCAGGTACTCGTCCATAAAGCGATTCCAAAGCGCGGGGATGTCCTTGGCCGTGGCTTCGCCGGCAAACAGCATGCGCTCAATCTCGTAGCGCACCATAATATGCAGCGGGTAGGTGAGCTCGTCTGCCTCGGTACGGATCAGCGACGGTTGAGCGATGTTCACGGCGTGGTAGAGCGTGTCCTCGTCCACGTTGACGTAGACCTCGGGCGCGTGACGGCGCAGCACTTCGAGCAGCGGGCCCATAAAAGCGCGACTGCGGCCTACGGTGTTTTCGAAAAAGCGGCTCTGGCTCTCGTGAATGCCCATGGAGGTGCCGCCCTCCAGACACGTACGCGCGTAAGCGGGGTTCACGCCCAGCTCGTACATGGCGTGCCCCGCCTCGTGGATGATGCTATAGACGTTGGAGATGCAGTCGTTCTCGTAGATGTGCGTGGGGATGCGCGCATCGCCCACCGAGAAGCCCTCGCTAAACGGGTGCTCGGTAAAGGCGAGCGTGGTGTCGTCCAGGTTAAGGCCGACGAGCTTCATCAGGTCGAAGCTCATGGCGCGCTGGGCGGCCTCGGGCACGCGGGCATGCAAAAAGTCGGCAGTAGGCTGCTGCCCGCGCTCGCCGATGGCGTGCACGAGCGGCACGACGGTGGCCTTGACCTCGTCACAAAACGCATCGAAGCTCTTGGCGGAAAGGCCGCGTTCGTACTGGTCGAGCCAAACATCGTATGGGTCGCGCTTGGGGTCCATGAGCTGGGCCTGATGCTTAAGTTGGGCGACGATTCTATCCACGTAGGGCTCAAAGCTCGCCCAGTCGTTGGCCGTCTTGGCCTTGTGCCACACGGCGTCGGCCTCGCAGGTAAGCCTGGTCCAGGCCTCGGCCTCCTCAGTAGGGATAACGCTTGCCTCGCGCTGGTCGCGGCCGAGCACACGGATCTCGTCGAGCAGCTGCGGGTCGTCGATCTTGCCGCCGGCGACGGTCTCGTGTGCCAGCGAGCTTACAAGCTCGATGGACTTTTTGCTGGTCAGGAGCTTGTGATGTTCGCCGGCAAGGGTGCCCATAGCATCGGCGCGGGCCGCAGCGCCGTTGGCGGGGGCAATCGTCGCGCCATCGAACTCGGCAATCTTGAGCAGGTACTCGCGGGTCCATAGTTTGCCTTCGAGCTTGCGGAGCTTCTTGATGCCCTTGCCCGCCTTGGCGTTCTTAGAGTCCTTGGCTTTCTTATCGAGTTTCTTTCCCATACCTATATCCTTGATCTCGCAGACCGGACGCCACGGGTGGGCGTGCGGCCAGTTTGCACAGCTACCTGCCTTGTACCCAGTGCGAACAAAACGGAACGCGGCGATATGCTCGCAGAATGTGTTATCCTATAGCCCAATGCGTTGACGGAGAGGGTTTTGCCCGCCGCGTCGCCGGCAAGAGAGGGAAGGTCATGGGCTGCAAGCCTTCCTGCGGTGGCAAGGGCCAAGCGTTCACTCCCGAGCAGCAACCTCAACGGGCGCGCGGCCAGCGGCGGCGAAGCCCCAGTAGGGAAGCCGTGAGCCTCGCGATAAGGGGTACAGAGTGGGCACGGCGGGCCAGACATCCGCCGGGTCAAACAAGGTGGTACCGCGGAATTCAACCGTCCTTGGGCAATGCACATGCCCGAGGACGGTTTTTTGTTACCGAATCGGGCCGCGTTTTTGCAACGCCAGACGGCGGCAGTCGTCCTGGCGAGCGGGGAACGCGAGAGACGAAAGGGAAGACATGAGTCTGATTGATGATCTGGTCAAACTCGAGGAAGAGGCCAAGGAGCTCGTCGCAGGCGCCGACGACGCCGCCAAGCTCGAGGCTGCGCGCGTTGAGCTGCTCGGCCGCAAGGGTCGTATTACCGGCCTGATGCGCATGATGGGCAAGCTCGCCCCCGAGGATCGCCCCGTGATGGGCAAGCGCGCCAACGAGATGCGCCAGCTGATCGAGGGCATGCTCGACGAGCGCACCACCGAGATGAAGGCTGCCGCCCTCAAGCACGCACTGGAGCACGAGGCCGTCGACATCACGCTGCCGGGTATCCGTCCGCAGATCGGCCACCAGCACCTGATCAAGCAGATTATCGAGGAGGCCGAGGATATCTTTAGCGGTATCGGCTACACCGTCGAGTCCGGTCCCATGGTCGACACCTCCTACTACAACTTCACCGCGCTCAACGCCCCCATGGACCACCCGAGCCGCTCGGCCCGCGACACCTTCTATGTGGTCGACAACAATCCCGGCAGCGTCGCGCACCCCGAGGCGCATGCCCACGGCGAGTCCGACGTGCTGCTGCGCACCCAGACCTCGGGTGTGCAGATTCACACCATGGAGTCGCAGAAGCCGCCCATCTACATGATCTGCCCGGGCACCGTCTACCGTCCCGACACGGCCGACGCCTGTCACCTGCCGCAGTTCAACCAGATCGAGGGCCTGGTCGTCGACGAGGGCATCACCTTTGGCGATCTTAAGGGCACGCTCGACTACTTTGTTAAGTGCATGTTTGGCGAGGACCGCAAGACGCGTTACCGCCCGCATTTCTTCCCCTTCACCGAGCCTTCCTGCGAGGTGGACGTGAGCTGCCACGTCTGCGGCGGCAAGGGCTGCAACTTCTGCAAGCACAGCGGCTGGATCGAGATCTTGGGCTGCGGCATGGTCGACCCCAACGTCCTGATCAACTGCGGCATCGACCCCGAGAAGTACACCGGCTTCGCCTTTGGCATTGGCGCCGAGCGCGTCGCTGCCCTGCGCTACGACCTGCCCGACCTCAGAACGCTCATGACAGGCGATATGCGTTTCCTGAATCAGTTTTAAGTTGACCTGTCCCGGCGGCTTCCCGAGCCACCGCACCTTGCCCCTCAAACCGTCGCTTGCGTACCCAAGTACGCGGCGCTCCTCTTTCGGGGCAATCTGCGGCACCTCGGAAACCCGTCTCCGTAGCTGGAGTTTTCCGTCTGTTTATTGCAGACGTTACAGATGAAAGGAGACCAGTTAGATGCGCGTTTCTTACGACTGGCTCAAGACCATGATCGATATTCCGGAGGATCCCAAGACCCTTTCGGACGAATATATCCGTACCGGCACCGAGGTCGAGGCGATCGACACCGTGGGCGAGTCCTTCGACCACGTGGTGACTGCCAAGGTGCTTACCAAGACCCCGCACCCCGATAGCGACCATATGTATGTGTGCTCGGTCGACGTGGGTGACAAGAACCTCGACGCCGACGGCAACCCCGCTCCGCTGCAGATCGTCTGCGGCGCGCAGAACTTTGAGGCCGGCGACCACATCGTCACGGCCATGATCGGCGCCGTGCTTCCCGGTGACGTCAAGATCAAGAAGAGCAAGCTTCGCGGCGTCGTGTCCATGGGCATGAACTGCTCCGCGCGCGAGCTCGGCCTGGGTGGCGACCACTCCGGCATCATGATCCTGCCCGAGGATACGCCCTGCGGCATGCCGTTTGCCGAGTATGTGGGCTCGAGTGATACCGTGCTCGACTGCGAGATCACGCCCAACCGCCCCGACTGCCTGTCCATGATCGGCATGGCCCGTGAGACCGGTGCCATCTTCGACCGCGATTTCCACGTTGAGCTGCCCGCCATCAAGGCGGAGACCGGCCGCGCGACCGACGACGAGCTTTCGGTCGAGATTGCCGACGAGGGCCTGTGCGACCGCTATGTCGCCCGCATCGTGCGCAACGTGAAGGTCGGCCCCTCGCCCGACTGGATGGTCAAGCGCCTTAACGCCCTGGGCGTGCGTCCGCACAACAACATCGTCGACATCACCAACTACGTGATGATGCTCACCGGTCAGCCGCTGCACGCTTTTGACCTGGACACCTTTGCCGAGCGCGAGGGCAGGCGCCGCGTGGTGGTTCGCGCCGCCCAGCAGGACGAGAAGTTCACGACCCTCGACGGCGAGGAGCGCACGCTCGACGCCGGCATGGGCCTCATTACCGACGGCGAGCGCCCCGTGGCGCTGGCCGGCGTTATGGGCGGCATGGATTCCGAGATCGAGGACGACACCGTCGACGTGATGGTCGAGAGCGCCTGCTTCGACGCCGGCCGTACCTCGCACACCAGCCGCGACCTGTCGTTGATCTCCGACGCCTCCATCCGCTTTGAGCGCCAGGTCGATGAGACCGGCTGCGTGGATGTGGCCAATGTCGCCTGCGCGCTCATCGAGGAGATCGCCGGCGGCGAGGTCGCTCCCGGCTACGTGGATGTGTTCCCCGCGCCCAAGACCATCGACAGCATCAAGCTGCGCCTGGCCCGCGTGCACGCCATCTGCGGCGCCGACATCGAGCCCGATTTTATCGAGCGCTCGCTCACCCGCCTGGGCTGCACCGTCGAGCGCGACGGCGAGGACTTTATGGTTACCCCGCCGAGTTTCCGCCCCGACCTGCCGCGCGAGATCGACCTGATCGAGGAGGTCCTGCGCCTGTGGGGCATGGGCCGCGTGACGGCGACCATCCCGGCTGCCAAGAACCACATCGGTGGTCTGACCCGCGAGCAAAAGCTTACCCGCAAGGTCGGCGAGATCCTGCGCGCCTGCGGCCTCAACGAGACCACGACCTTTGGCTTTGCCGCGCCGGGCGACCTGGAGAAGATCGGCATGTCCACCGAGGGCCGCGGCTGCCCCGTGGTACTTATGAACCCGCTGGTGGCCGAGCAGACCGAGATGCGCCGCTCGCTGCTGCCGGGCCTGCTGCAGTCTGTGGCCTATAACGAGGCCCATGGCACGCCCAACGTGCACCTGTACGAGGTCGGCAGCCTGTTCCACGGCCGCGAGAACGCCAGCCTGCCCAAGGAGACTAAGTCCGTGGCGGGCGTGCTCTCGGGCCAGTGGAGCGAGCAGTCTTGGAACATGAAGTACCGCAAGCTGCGTTTCTTCTTTGGCAAGGGCATTGTCGAGGAGCTGCTCGCCCAGCTGCGCATCGAGAAGGTTCGCTTCCGTCCCGTCGAGGGCGAGGGCTATGCCTTCTTGCAGCCGGGCCGTGCCGCCGAGGTTCTGTCTGGCGGCACCGTGCTGGGCTGGGTCGGCGAGATCCACCCCGAGGCGCGCGAAGCCGTGGGCATCGACGAGGTCGTCGTTGCCTTTGAGCTCGACCTGGACAAGCTGATCAAGGGCGCCCGCAACCAGGAGAACTACCGCGAGTTCTCGCAGTACCCGGCTGTTGAGCACGATCTTGCTATCGTGGTCGACAACTCCGTGACTTGCGAGGACCTTGAGCGCCGCATTACCAGTGCCGGCGGCAAGCTGCTCGAGGGTGTGCGTCTGTTCGACGTCTACCGCGATCCGGTCCGCGTGGGCGTGGGCAAGAAGTCCATGGCCTTTGCGCTTACGTATCGCTCCGACGACCACACGCTTACCAGCGAAGAGGTCGAAAAAGCGCACCAGAAGATCGTCACCAAGGTGTGCAAGGGCGTAAACGGCGAGGTCCGCGGCTAGGTCCTGCACTGGGGTATGGGTCAGCGGTGGCTGCTGCCGAGCCTTACGTGACTGCTATCCTCGGTATAAGGCACTGCTGAGCCTGCATATATGACACGCGCATTGCATAACGGCGTGCTGCTTTGTCGGCAGTGCGCCGTTTTGCTATGATAGCCCGTGGCGTGTTACGAATCTGACAATACGTAACACTGGCAAGGTGATTTAAGCGGCGTTGTAATTCTGTGCGCCGATAACCGGGAGGCGTACATGCACATTCCAGATAATTATCTGTCCCCGCAGACCGATGCCGTCATGGCAGTGGCGATGGTCCCTGTGTGGGTTCACTGCATCAAAAAGGTGCGCGCCACGCTCGATCGCGAGCATATGGCGTTTCTGGGTATCTGCGCCGCGTTCTCCTTTTTGCTCATGATGTTCAACGTGCCGCTGCCCGGCGGTACCACGGGTCACGCCGTCGGCGGTGCGCTCATCGCGCTGCTGCTGGGCCCGGAGGCCGCGGCCATCGCGGTTTCGGTCGCGCTGGCGCTGCAGGCGCTGCTGTTTGGCGACGGCGGCATCCTGTCCTTTGGCGCCAACTGCTTTAACATGGCCTTCGTGCTGCCGTTTGCCGCCGCTATCGTGTTCCGTGCGCTCAACAGCCGTTTGCACGACAAGAGTTGGGGCACCTCGGTTTCGGCCGTCGTAAGCGGTTGGGTCGGCCTGTGCCTGGCGGCCCTGTGCACGGCGATCGAGTTTGGTATTCAGCCGATGTTCTTTACCAACGCTTCGGGCGCTCCGCTGTACTGCCCCTTCCCGCTCTCTATTGCCATTCCGGCCATGATGATCCCGCACATGTTGGTAGCCGGCGTGGTCGAGGGCGTGGCGACGGCCGCCATCTACGGTTTCATTAAGAAGACGGCGCCGAGCGTTATCGTCGGGCCCGAGGCCGCCGATGGCCAGCTTGCTGCCGAGGGTGCTGCTGCCAAGAAGACCTCGCTGGTCCCCACGCTCATCCTGGTCGCCGTGCTTGTCGTGGCCACGCCGCTCGGCTTGCTGGCCACCGGTGACGCATGGGGCGAGTGGGACGCTGAGGGCGCCGCGACCGCCGTTCAGGAGGCTGGTGACGACAGTCTGCAGACTTCGGTCGGTCTCGATACCCCGACCTTTGCCGATGCCCTGCCCACGGGCGATTATCTGCAGGCCTATTCCGAGGAGCAGGGCCTTGGCTTTGCCGGCCAGGCCGCGATGTATATTCTTTCGGGCGTGATTGGCGTGGCGGTGCTCACCATCGCCTTTCGCCTGATCTCGCTGACGGTTAAGGAAAGCGGAGCCCATGGCGACGGTCGAGCTGCCTAGCTGGCTTGCGGTCGAGCAGCGATACGAGCCCCCGCGGGCTCGGCATCGTGTGATGCAAAAGAATGTCCTGCACCTGGCGAGCCTGCTTGAGCGGGTTCGCCTAGGTGGCGGCGTGCATAAGGGCGGGTCGATTATCGACCGCGCCCTTTCTGCCGTTTCGGCGCCAGTGCGTTTGGTGGGGATGTTCGTCTGCGTCCTGTGCGTATGCCTGACGCAGAGCCCGCTGTACTTGATGCTGATGACAGCGATCGCGTTGGTGCTCGTTGCGGTGCGCCCCGTACGCGGGCTGCGCGCGACCTTTGTGCCGGCGTTGGCTGCCGCGGGGTTTGCCGTGGTTTTGGCGCTGCCGGCCCTGCTGCTGGGTGCTTCTGCCACGGGCGCCATGCTCAAGATTGCGCTCAAGACATTCATTAACGTGACGCTGGTGCTGGGTGTTTCGTGGACGCTTACCTGGAGTCGCATGTCGGCGGCGCTTAAGATGCTGCACCTGCCCGACGAGGTTATCTTTACGTTTGATATGGCGCTCAAACACATCGAGGTGCTGGGTCGCACGGCGCACGACCTGTGCGAATCGGTCATGCTTCGCAGTGTGGGCCGCGCGCCTGCAGGATTTTCGCGTACCGATTCGATCGCGGGTATCATGGGCATGACCTTTATCAAAGCGATGGAATGCAGCCGCGCGATGGACGAGGCTATGCTTTGCCGCGGTTTTGCCGGCGCATATCCGGCGCCTACACGGAACGGCTTTGGCTGGCGCGACGCGGTCTATGCGGCCGTTGTGGTGCTGCTCGCCGTGTTGTGCGCGGTGCTGTAGCGGGGGCGGTCAAGCCGTCGATGTGAACAGGGAAGGGCGACGTTTTGGCAAACGATACAAATGGTGCGATGGGTGCGAGCGGTGCTGCCGGCGCCAAGGCCACGCCGCTCATCGAGTTTCGTGACGTGGTGTTTTCCTATGCGGGCCATACGGTGGTCGATAGCGTGTCGCTGCAGGTTAATCGCGGTGAGCTGGTTGCGCTGCTTGGACCCAACGGCTGCGGCAAGACGACGATCATGCGGCTTATCAACGGCCTTGAGCTTGCGGATGCGGGTACGTACCTGTTTGATGGACATGTGGTCGATGCGGCATATCTCAAGGATTCCGCGACGGCCCAGCGGTTCCATCAGCGCGTGGGCTTCGTGTTCCAAAACGCCGATGCACAGCTCTTTTGCGCCACGGTCGGCGAGGAGGTCGCGTTTGGCCCGGCTCAAATGAGGCTTTCGGCGGACGAGCTCGGGCGCCGCGTCCGTGATGCCATGGAGCTGTTTCAGGTTGCCGATCTGGTCGATGCTTCGCCCTATCAGCTTTCGGGCGGGCAAAAGAAGCGTGTGGCGCTGGCTGCCGTCGTGTCGATGAACCCCGATATTCTGGTGCTCGACGAGCCTACCAACGGACTTGACGAGGACTCTTGCGACATCGTGGTCAACTTTCTACTGGCTTATGTTGCTGCCGGTAAGACGGTCTTGATGAGCACGCATCATCAGGATTTAGTACGACGTCTTGGGGCCCGTGCGATTTATATCGATCGATATCACCACGTGGTCGAGGCTCCCGTGCCATCATATGGAACCGAAAACGGTGCAGCAGAATAGTTGCCGCATAGTGGGGTTGCGGCCGCGCACGTGACTTGCTGCGAATGGTATAGTTATCCGGGTTTTTACGGGGGTAGCTATGCCAAGCTGGAATATTCATATCGCTCAGACGGAACGACTTCTGGCGCGTGCCGGCGCGCTTGCCGATAACGTGCGCGACCGCAATGCCTTTTT
Organism: Collinsella sp. HCP28S3_G2; assembly: GCF_052065125.1. Taxonomy (NCBI): domain Bacteria; kingdom Bacillati; phylum Actinomycetota; class Coriobacteriia; order Coriobacteriales; family Coriobacteriaceae; genus Collinsella; species Collinsella sp. HCP28S3_G2. The sequence goes on along the minus strand of NZ_JBQHUO010000006.1, from coordinate 87,779 downwards.
GTTTGGCAGCGTGGTTCCGGACATTTTTGTGGGGTACATGGTTCCCGGTATTGCCGACCCCATCCCGTATCGCATCACGCACTTTGCCAAGCCCGAGCCCATTCCTAAGCCACGCGAGCATGAGTTTTGGGACACCTATGTGGCGCCGTTGCTTAAAGGTGCGCCGGCGGGTGCGCCGGCTGCAGCGACCTCGATTGTCGAAGAGCGTGAAAGGCTCAATCGGGTGCACTATCCGCAGCGCTACAAAGACGCCGAGCCGGTTGACGGCCCCGGCGCCGCCGAGTTTTCGCTCGCGCCCGATAACGTGGCGCAGTCGCTGCTCGATTTGACGCTGGGCGTTTGGTCGCATCTGGTGGCCGATACCGTGTGGAACACGCGCGTGAACCAATATCTCGAGGCGCGAGGCGGCAAGCCGTGCGAGGAGTTCCGCATTAAGAAGCAGGGAGACTTTGACTGGTTTGGCAAGACGCTCGGCATCGTTTCTATCCCGCGTGCGACCGATCGCCTCTATACCGCGGCGGCCCAGTTTGGTCAGTATTCGATTCCACAAGAGTATGTGCTCAAGACCATTGGCGTTATGCACGAGATTGTGCGCGAAAACCCCGGCGATCCGGATCATCCGCCGTACCGTCTGCTGACCGAAGAGTTCTTTGACGCAACGTTTACCGAGGTCGTCGAGCTAACCGAGGCGGGTTTTGCCGCCCGCGTTGCCGCTTCTGACGTCCCCGCAGTCCCTCTGATCGCTAGCTGCTAGCCGGCTGACTTCGCGGTGAACAGTTCATCCCAATTGACCAACAGCTCCCGCCGAAGGGTTTCTGCGGCAGTGAGTTCCAGCTTAGATTTTGGAACGTAAGGGAGTCCCGCCTTTTTATGAATTAGCTCGGCGATGCTGTTAAAGCTCTTCGTGTCCTTGATTTGATCATAGGTTATCTGGATAGCGTCATAGCCCATGCTTGTGAGGGCGGTGGTGCGCTCGGCATCGGAGAGGCTCGCGGCTTCGCTGTCATGGGCGGAGCGGCCTTGGCATTCCAGAATGACGCCCATGCTGTCGGTGCTGCTCTCTATGAGGATATCGGCGTAGCAGCAGGTTTTGTCATACAGTGAGCGTGCGGCGTCGCTGAGTGGGATGCGCACGTTGTTTGCGATATTGATGCCCATGCCGCCGTCGTTGCGGGGGAGCGAGACAAGCATGGAGGTCTGTACTTCGAAGGGCGAGGCGGTCTGTCCCGTCATGTGCTCGGCCGCCCAGCCCAGTTGTTTAACGCCGCGCAGGCCTGCGGCCTGCTTGGCGAACGCGGCGATATCCGCTGCGGAAAGAAGCGGCGTGCGCTTCCACAAGTTGGTGTCATTGCCCTTGGTGTCGACAACACGTTTCCAACCACAGTCGGGCGGAATGAGCTTAAGCGAAATTGCTTCATCGAGCTGCTGCTGCGCCCGTTTACAAGGCGTGAACACTGCAAAGGAGCCGCACATCTCGTAGCAAGCCATGAGTAACTGGTTGCGTGAGACCTGCGTAGCAAGGTTGAGCAGCGTAAACTCGGGCGACGTGACATCAAATCCATGCTCAGTCTGCCTAAACGACCCAGGAGGCGGCTCTTGGGTTAGCAGACGGCTATGAAATAGCTTTCCGTTCGCGCGCTGTTTTCTTTCGCCCACGAATCTCCAGACTGGTGTGCCGAGCAAGTCTTTAAATACTGGTTGTTTTGAGTAATGCACCAAGCGATGGTCATGGTCGGGCGGCAGGATTGCCGGATAGAGTCCCAGTATCTGGGGCGGTATGCGATAGTACTGAAAAGCCGTGGGTCCGCAGGCAAGAAATGACATAGCGATCCGATCGTTTGAGCGTAGTTTGGGCTAGAAAAGCTATCGGTTTCGGAAGTGCGGGGAAAAAGACAAACAGGTCAACCACAAGCGGTATTTAAGCCAACTTTATCAGGGGTTTTGTTGAAATAAAAGGGCTTGTGCTCGGGGGTAGGAAATTTTTCCCCGCACTTCCGAAAACGTGGTCGATTTAGACCTTGCTAAAACGATTTATCAGCCCTGTGTGAGGTGTGGGTTTGCTACCGGGTGAACACTTCTAGCGCTTGGGACTTTATGTTTGGGCCTCGAAGGGTTGATTTCGCACTTTTGGTAAAGAAATGAGTGCGTGTTTTGCCGTGCGCCGGCATTGGCGCAAAGAAAAGGGCCCGGAAGGCGAAGCCTTCCGGGCCCTTTGCAATGCAAGCGTGCTTGCAAGTGCGATTTAGCGCACCTGAGCGACGTAGGCGACGTTGGTCGAGGAGACCTTGTCCTCAAGCTGGACGCTCATACGGGGATCGCCGGCGGTAGCGACGGTCAAATCGCCGGTCTCGACGTAGCCGAGCTCCTTAGCGGTCTCGATCGCCTTGACGATCGTGCCGTTGACGGTGCCCTGGGTAATCTCGGCCTTGTGCGGGATAACGCCCCAGTACATGATCATCTGCTGGACGGCCCAGTCGTGGCGGGAGAACGCGCAGATCGGCATGTTGGGACGGAAGTGCGAGATCAGGCGAGCGGTACGGCCGGTGGTCGTCGGCACGGTGATGCACTTGGCGCCAACGGTGGTGGCCATGTTCACAGCGGACATACCCACAACGTTGTTGACGACGCGGGTGCCGTGAGCATCGGTCGGAACCTCGAGCGGAGCGTGGGCCGGGAGGTACTTCTCGGTCTCGAGAGCGATGCTGGCCTGCATCTTGACGGCCTCGACCGGGTACTTACCGGCAGCGGACTCGCCGGACAGCATGACGGCGTCGGTACCGTCGTAAATGGCGTTAGCAACGTCGGCAACCTCGGCGCGCGTCGGGCGCGGGTTCTGCTGCATGGAGTCGAGCATCTGCGTAGCGGTGATAACGGGCTTGTAGGCCGCGTTGCACTTGGCGATGATCTCCTTCTGGATGTGCGGAACGAGCTCGGGCTTGATCTCGATGCCCAGGTCGCCACGGGCGACCATGATGCCGTCGGAAGCCTCGAGGATCTCATCAAAGTTCTCGACGCCCAGGGCGCACTCGATCTTCGGGAAGATCGTCACGTGCTCGCCGCCGTTCTCGCGGCAAAGCTCACGGATGCCGCGGACAGACTCGCCGTCACGGATGAAGGAAGCGGCGATGTAGTCGATGTTCTCGGTCAGGCCAAAGAGGATGTCCTGACGATCGCGCTCGGTGATGGCGGGCAGCGAGATGTTGACGTTGGGCATGTTGACGCCCTTGCGCTCGCCGATCAGGCCGTCGTTCTTGACGACGCAGGTCATGTCCTGGCCGTCGACGGACTCGACCTCGAGAGCAACCAGGCCGTCATCGATCAGGATGAGGGAGCCCTTCTCGACCTCGGAGGGCAGAGCCAGGTAGTCGAGGGAGATGTGCTCAGCGGTGCCGTGGAAATCCTCGGACGTGGGCTGAGCGGTAACGACGATCTTGTCGCCGGTCTTGACGGCAACCTTTTTGCCGTCGACCAGAAGACCGGTGCGGACCTCGGGGCCCTTGGTGTCGAGCAGGATGCCGACGGGCATACCGAGCTCCTTGGAAATACGACGGACGCGCTCGATGCGACCGTGGTGCTCGTCGTAGGAGCCGTGCGAGAAGTTAAAACGGGCGACGTTCATGCCCGCCTTGATCATCTCGCGGATGGTCTCGTCGCTATCGCAGGCGGGACCCATGGTGCATACAATCTTAGTGCGCTTGTACATTCAGACCTCCATCTGACATCGTCTTGCGCTGATAGATAAACCATAAGAAATAAAACTGAGTTGATTATAACGAAATACCGACCGAATACCCCAAAAAATCGACCGTATGCCGAATTAGAAGTTCATTTTTTACGGGAAAAACGGTATATGAAAAAACTTTACCAACCGCTCTAACCGCTGCTATCTGGGTGATATTTTAGTTTGGCGACGCGCCTAAGAAAAAACGTTTTATCAGTATTGAGCATCACACGGTCCGCATCGTTACATACGGACCATATTTCCAAATGGATTGTTTTGGCTAGACGCGTCGCTTTGGGGTACCATAGCTCCACTATCAACTGCCGCTCAGCACGGCAGCCTTGATGAGCCCTTGCCCTTCTCCTGGGAATTATGATCGGGCATCAATCTGCTGAGTGGCCCGAATCCCAGGAGGGGACTCTATATGCAAAAGGAATACCTGTCCGCCGCGGCGGAGGTGCTCAGCGACCAAGGTGTCGATGAGAACCTCGGCCTGAGCAACGACGAGGCGTCGTCGCGCCTCGCCAAGACAGGCCCTAACAAGCTTGAGGAAGCCGAGAAGACGCCGCTGTGGAAGCGTTTCTTTGAGCAGATGGCCGACCCCATGGTCATCATGTTGATCGTTGCCGCCGTTATCAGCGCGCTCACGGGCATGGTTAAGGGCGAGGCGGACTTTGCCGATGTTGCCATCATCATGTTCGTCGTTATCGTCAACTCGGTGCTGGGCGTGGTCCAGGAAGCCAAGAGCGAGGAGGCCCTCGAGGCCCTTCAGGAGATGAGCGCCGCGCAGTCCAAGGTTCTACGCGACGGCAAACTCGTGCACCTGCCGAGCGCCGAGCTCGTACCCGGCGACGTGATCATGCTCGAGGCGGGCGACTCCGTCCCGGCCGACTGCCGCGTGCTCGAGAGCGCCACGATGAAAATCGAAGAGGCCGCGCTCACCGGCGAGTCCGTGCCGGTCGAGAAGCACGCCAACGTGATCGAGCTTGCCGCGGGCACCGATGACGTGCCGCTCGGCGACCGCAAGAACATGTGCTACATGGGCTCCACCGTTGTGTACGGCCGTGGCCGCGCCGTCGTGGTCGGCACCGGCATGGATACCGAGATGGGCAAGATCGCCGGTGCCCTGGCCGAGGCCAAGGAAGAGCTCACACCGCTGCAGGTGAAGCTCGCCGAGCTCAGCCGTATCCTCACCATTATGGTGATCGTCATCTGCGTCGTGATCTTTGGCGTCGACATCGTCCGCCACGGCGTGGGCAACGTCCTTACCGACCCGACTGCCCTGCTCGACACCTTTATGGTCGCCGTCTCGCTCGCCGTCGCTGCCATCCCCGAGGGCCTGGTCGCCGTCGTGACCATCGTGCTGTCGCTTGGCGTGACCAAGATGGCCAAGCGCCAGGCAATTATCCGCAAGCTCTCTGCCGTCGAGACTCTCGGCTGCACGCAGACCATCTGCTCCGACAAGACCGGTACCCTTACCCAAAACAAGATGACCGTCGTCAAACACGAGCTCGCTGCGCCTAAGGAGAAGTTCCTAGCAGGTATGGCGCTGTGCTCCGATGCCCAGTGGGACGAGGAACTGGGTGAGGCCGTGGGCGAGCCGACCGAGTGCGCGCTCGTCAACGATGCCGGAAAGGCGGGCCTCACTGGTCTGACTGCCGAGCACCCGCGCGTGGGCGAGGCCCCGTTTGACTCGGGCCGCAAGATGATGTCCGTGGTCGTTGAGACCCTGGACGGCGAGTACGAGCAATACACCAAGGGCGCGCCCGACGTGGTGATCGGCCTGTGCACCCACATCTACGAGGGCGATAAGGTCGTCCCCCTGACCGAGGAGCGTCGTGCCGAGCTCGTGGCCGCCAACAAGGCCATGGCCGACGAGGCTCTGCGCGTGCTGGCGCTGGCAAGCCGCACCTACACCGAGGTCCCGAGCGACTGCAGCCCCGCCGCGCTCGAGCACGACCTGGTCTTCTGCGGCCTGTCTGGCATGATTGACCCGGTCCGCCCCGAGGTCGCCGACGCCATCCGCGAGGCCCACGATGCCGGTATCCGCACCGTTATGATCACGGGCGACCACATCGACACCGCCGTGGCCATTGCCAAGCAGCTGGGTATCGTCACCGATCGCAGCCATGCCATCACCGGTGCCGACCTCGATCGCATGAGCGACGAGGAACTCGACGCGCACATCGAGGACTACGGCGTGTACGCCCGCGTCCAGCCCGAGCACAAGACCCGTATCGTCGAGGCTTGGAAGTCGCGCGACCAGATCGTGGCCATGACGGGCGACGGCGTCAACGACGCCCCGTCCATCAAGCGCGCCGACATCGGCGTTGGCATGGGCATCACCGGTACCGACGTTACCAAGAACGTCGCCGACATGGTGCTTGCCGACGACAACTTCGCCACCATCATCGGTGCCTGCGAAGAGGGTCGCCGCATCTACGACAACATCCGCAAGGTCATCCAGTTCCTGCTTTCGGCCAACCTTGCCGAGGTGTTCTCGGTGTTTATCGCCACGCTCATCGGCTTTACCATCTTCCAGCCGGTGCAGCTGCTGTGGGTGAACCTGGTCACCGACTGCTTCCCCGCGCTCGCGCTGGGCATGGAGGATGCCGAGGGCGACATCATGAAGCGCAAGCCGCGCAACGCCAAGGACGGCGTCTTTGCCGGCAATATGGGTCTGGACTGCGTGGTCCAGGGCTTGATCATTGCCGCGCTGGTGCTGGCGAGCTTCTTTGTGGGCGTGTACTTTGACATGGGCTACATCCACATCTCCGATATGATCGCCGGCGTCGCCGACGAGGAAGGCGTGATGATGGCCTTCATCACGCTCAACATGGTCGAGATCTTCCACTGCTTTAACATGCGCAGCCGCCGCACGTCGCTGTTTAAGATGAAGAAGCAGAACAAGTGGCTGTGGGCCTCTGCCGCGCTGGCGCTGGTGCTGACGGTGATCGTAACCGTGCAGCCGACGCTTGCCGAGATGTTCTTTGGCCCCGTGACGCTTGAGCTCAAGGGCGTTATCGCCGCGCTGGGCCTTGCCTTCCTGATCATTCCGCTGATGGAGATCTACAAGGCGATCATGCGCGCAGTCGAGAAGGAGTAACGTACCTGTCCGGGTCCGCCCCACGCCCTTTCTCCCTCACTGGTCCTCGCGCTTCGCGCTGCGGGATCGCTCAGAAGAAACCCCTCTCGGCGGTCGGGCCTTCGGATGGCCTCTCGGGACCATTGGCTGAGGGAAAGTATGTGAGCTGGTCGGGCTTTGCCCGGCCAGCTCTTTTTGATTTAAAATACCTGCTCAGTTGTGATTTGTGGTGCTGGGAGGCGCTTGTGGGCAAGGCTAGGGCTAAGGCGAAGAAAAAGACGACGGGGGCGCGGGCCAAGCGTGATCGTCGTCGGAAGCTTGCGACCGAAGCCCCCGCGTCTGCTGAGGAGCTGCTGGCGAGCGTGCCGGGACTCGATGCGCTGCAGGATGTTCCGGCGTTTGGCGATCTGCCGGTCGCCGCGGCTCAGCAGGCAGCATTTGACGATTTTTGCGCCCAAGCCGAGGAGCCCGAGCAGATGCAACTGGGCGCCGTGGTGCGCTTAGATCGCGGGTTTCCGCTGGTGGTGACGGCCGACGATACCTTTCGTGCCGAGCATGCCGTGGGGTTTGCCAAGTCGCGCGGCGAGGACGAGGTACTGCTGCCGGCTGTGGGCGACCGTGTGGCGGTGCGTCGTGCACCCGGGCACGACATGGGCGTAATCGAATGCGTCCTGCCGCGACGCACGAGTTTTGAGCGTTGGCGTGGCCGCGCCCGCGGCGAGCGTCAGGTGCTTTGTTCCAACGTGGATAGCGTGCTGATCGTGCAGGCACTTGGCGCCGGCGAGGTGCTGCTCGACCGCGTGGCGCGCTCGCTGGTTTTGGCGCTCGACTGCGATGCCGAGCCGGTGGTGGTGCTTACCAAGGCCGACCGCTGCGAGGCCGCGGAACTCGAGCGCGATCTGGATCGCGTGCGCCGTCTGGTGGGCCCGGACGTGCGCGTGATCGTGACGTCCTCTGCCGAAGGCCGTGGTTTGGATGAGGTGCGCGCCTGTGTTCCGGCGGGAACGTGCGCCATGATCCTGGGTGAGTCGGGGGCCGGAAAGTCGACGCTGCTCAATGCGCTGCTGGGCCACGATGCGCTGGCTACCGGTGGTGTGCGCGAGCGCGACGACCAAGGCCGCCATACCACGGTCGCGCGCGTGATGGTGGCGCTGCCGGGCGATGCCGGCGTCATTGCCGACGCTCCGGGCCTGCGCAGTTTGCCACTCGTTGGTCACGAGCGGGGCCTAGCGCGTGCCTTCCCCGAGATCGTCGAGGCGTCGCGTGCGTGTCGGTTTGGCGACTGCACGCATACCCACGAACCGGGCTGCGCCGTTCGCGAGGCCGCCGATGCCGGGCAGATCGATGGCCTGCGCCTGGAAACGTTCCAAAACTTGGCGTCATCCATGCGTGTGAGTGCCCAAATGCTCGATCCCGATGTCCATCTGTAATTGAATTTATCTATGACAGCCGTCTTCCAACTGTGCGGGAGGCGGCTTTTTTACTGGCGATGCGCCCTTAAATGAGCGTTTTGCCGACGCGCTGACCAAAACCTTGCCGCGGGCTTGACGGGTTGGTCAGCTCTTGGCTGGTAATTGGTTTGACACTTAAAACCAAGATGGTGATCGCGCTGTTTTGTTGCTTGGCCGCTCGGACAATAGTGGTACGGGCATCCCATCCGCCCAGTGCTGTCTTGAGAGGAGCTGCCGTGAACAAGAGCAAGCGCATCGCCATCAGTCTGGCAGCGGGCGTGCTCGCCGCGGCACTCTGCATGGTTTACGGGTCATCGGTTCGTTCGCGGGCCGAGCAGGCCCAGGCCAAAACCTTGGCCAAATACGGCGGCGATCGCGTCGAAGTTTGCGTTGCCGCACGTGATATCGATGTGGGTGAGACCCTCGACGAGACCAATGTCGTAACCCAAGAGTGGCTCGCGAGCCTGCTGCCGCGCGATGCGGCGACCGAACTGCGCCAGGTGCGTGGCGACGTGACGACCTCGCGTATTCCCAAAAATGCCGTGGTCTGCGATGTCTACACCAAAGCCGAGAGCCATACGCTCGAGGTGCCCAAGGGCAAGGTTGCCGTTTCGGTGGCGGTCGATGCCGAGCATTCGGTGGGCGGAGCCGCAGGCGTGGGCAGCTACGTGGATGTGTACGTGCAAAAAGACGGCGTGACCGATCGGCTGTGCGGCGCGTATGTGATCGATACCAGCGACGAGGCCGGTGCCACGCGCGAAGGCAAGGTCGAGTGGGTGACGCTGGCGGCCGACCCCAAAGACGTCAAGGAATTGCTGGGAGCCTCAGGCAAGGGAACGGTCAGCTTGACGATTCCCGCCACGGCACGCGGCAAAAAGAGCGGAGGCGACGAGTGATGAAGGCGATCTGGCTTGCGTGCTGCGCGTGTGGAGATTACGGACTGCTGCAGCAGGAAGTCGAGGGCCGCGATGCGGGCGCGCAGGTGCTTCGCGTGGGCGACCTAGACGGGTTGGTGTCTATGGCTCGGGCGTTTCCTTCGCGCCGTGGCGCTGCCATTATCGCGGCATCCCTGTTTGATACTAAAGATGTGCGAGAGGCCGTCGCGCGCCTGACTGCCGAAGGACGCGTGAGCCGCGTCGTCGTGTTGATAGAGGCGCTCGATCCGTCGGATATCGAGGGGCTGTTTCGCGCGGGGGCGACCGAGGTCATCGCTGCGCACAGCATATGCGGCAGCGGACATGTGGGCGAGGGAGCGGTTGATTCCGATTGGGGCGTGTCGCCTGAGCCCGATGTTTTTGTTGATAGGGAACCCGGGGCGCCTCGCGCTACAAGAGGCCCGCGTGTTGATGACTATGGGAAAGCGGAAGCCGAGCATGTTCGGCGCCCCCCGGGCCCCCTTGCATGTGATGACGCCGGAGCGTCGGTGCCGTATGGCGAAGACCTCCTGGCCGTAGATATGGGATACGTGCACGGCGTGAGCCTGGCCGATGGACTCGATGAGGTCGAGGGCCTTGTCGCGGGTGATGGTCCGCACGTCGACGTGACAGCGGAATCCCCAGTTCCGCCCCTACCGTTTGAGCAGCCTGCCGTGCCGGCGTGGACGCAGCACTTGGGTGCGGCTGGCGAGACGGGGACGTTGCCGCCCACGTCGTCAGCCCCTGCACCGCTGGCAGACACTGCGTCGACGTCGCATCGAGCTCCGGTCATCTGCGCCATTTCGGGTTCGGGCGGCTGTGGCAAATCGACGATTGTCGCCACGATGGCGCATGCCGCTTCGTTGCTGGGTCTGCGAGCTGCCGTACTCGATTTGGACCTAATGTTTGGAAATCTCTACGACTTGCTGGGCGCCGATGCCCCGCATGACATGGCGACACTTATTGAGCCGTCGGTCGCGGGCGCACTTGCGGAGCAAGACGTGGTCGCTGCATCGATGCGCGTTGCCCCAGGCGTTACGCTTTGGGGGCCTGTCGCAGCGCCCGAGCGCGCCGAGCTCATGGCGCGTCCGGTAGAGCTGCTGCTCGACATCTTGCGTCGTGAGTCCGACGTGGTCCTTATCGATACCTCGGTCTTTTGGGGCGATGCCGTGGCGGCTGCGGTGGCAGCGTGCGACCGTTGCCTTGTCGTGGGTGATGCGGCAGTTTCTTCCGCGACGTCTGCAGCGCGCGTCATTGAGCTGGCGAGCCGTGTGGGCGTGCCGCGCACGCGCATGAGCGCCGTATTCAACCGATTTGGCGCGCGTGGGGCGGACGAGGATGTCGCCATGCGCTTTGAGATTGCCTGTGCGTTGAGCTCCAAGATTCGTATCGCCGATGGCGGGCAGGATCTCGCCGCGCTCATGGCGTTTGGGCGCGCTGACGAGGCAGTGGGGCAGACCAGCGCTTTTGCGACCAGCGTGCGCGAGGCCACGCGTGAGATGCTCGTGGAACTGGGGTGCGCCGTCGGCCCTTGGAGCGATATGGTCGCCGACCGTGCAACGCGCACCGAACGCCCGCGCATCCGCCTTCCCTGGTCGCGTGAGGGTGATTGCCGATGAGCCTGCAAACGAGAATTAAAGCAGCCGGTGCGGCAGCGGCGACGGCACCTGTCGATGTGGGACGGCACCGTGCGGTCAAACGCCGCACCAAGCGGGCCGTGATGGACCGCGTGGGCTACGACGAGGTGGCACGCATCAGTGCCTACGTCGATCCGGTTCTTGCCCGTTCGGAATTGCGTCCTGCGGTGGAGGCGGCACTCAACGTGGAAGAACCGACCGACCTGGCGACGCCCGAGCGTGAGACCATCATCAACGAGATCTTGGATGACGTGGTGGGCTTGGGCCCGCTGCAGCCGCTCATCGAGGACGACACCGTCACCGAGATTATGGTCAACGGTTGCCGCTCGGCTTTCTTTGAGCGCGGCGGGGTCTTATACCCCATCGAGCATGCGTTTGAGGATGACGAGCAGATCCGCGTGCTCATCGACCGCATCATCTCGCCGCTGGGCAGGCGTATCGACGAGCGCAGTCCCATCGTCAACGCCCGCCTCAAGACAGGTTATCGCGTCAACGCGGTGATTCCGCCCGTGGCGATCGATGGGCCGATCCTCACTATCCGCAAGTTCTCGGATCGCATCTGTTCGTTGGACGAGCTTGTGGGCCTGGGGTCGCTGCCGCTTTGGTATGCGCAACTGCTTTCGTGTGCGGTGTCGCTGCGCCAAGATTTGGCGGTTGCGGGCGGTACGGGGTCGGGCAAGACTACGCTGCTCAACGCGCTATCGTGCGAGATATCTACCGGCGAGCGCATCGTGACGATCGAGGATTCCGCCGAGCTCAAGTTCGCGCATCACCCGCATGTGGTTCGCCTGGAGGCGCGCGAGGCTTCAATTGAGGGTGAGGGTGCGGTGACAATCCGCGACCTGGTGACCAACGCCCTGCGTATGCGTCCCGACCGTATTGTGGTGGGTGAGGTACGCGGTGCGGAATGTTGCGACATGCTGCAGGCCATGAACACGGGCCACGACGGGTCGCTAACGACACTATGCTTACGACAGTTTAAAAAATATAGAACGTGTGTACGAACTAAAAAATGTGGTAGAGTCTGATTTGTGGGACACCTCGACCGATAGGGTTAGACCTCCCGATTCGGAATACACCCACAGGCGCTCAGCTTACATAGAGCGTGCTGGCACACCGGAAAAACTACAAAAGGTCACGGCTTGCAAAATCCGCCGCGTAGGGTGGAACAAGTCCACAGCATTCGAAACGAGCCGGTACACAAGAGGCCAAGGCCTCGTGTACTTAGGATTACTATGGCTGTTCGAACTGTTGTACTTGCTCGAAAGAAACCCTCATTTTCTGGGATTGCAAGTCCCCCTTCTGCAAAAGCAAACAATGAGAATGGGTTCACGTCCGCCTTTCCCGTCATTGAGGCGAAAGCCGTTGGGAATGAAGGAGGACTGGCGAACACTCGTTGTCTTTCAGGCATCGATGCGCTTGCAAAAGAAATTGCCGCCGGAGCCCCTCCGCTCTCCGCCGAGCGCAAGCACCGTCTTACGGTCCTGCTTGGTAGCTGAGGGGGTGGCTACTGTGTCGCTTGATCTTCTTTACGACTTTGCCGAGATTTTTCCCATGTCTCGCCTTATTGAATGCGTAACGCGCGCGCGGCGGTGGGCTTGTCGATACCGCCGCCGCGGTCGTTTCGCTGGTCGAGGCGTATTTTTGGCGAGTTTTGCGTCTGGTCCTCTCGGGGTCGCTTCGCTGGTAGGCTGCGATTCATTTTGCGCCTCAATTAGCCTTGCTGCGCTAATTGAAAGGTTTGGGGAGGCGGTTCGCTATGTTCGATGAGCAGGTTTCTCCCAACCTCGCATTCATGGATAAAGTTGAGGATATTGCCGACCCTGCCTTGAGAGAGGCGCATTGGGACAAGTATCAGGAGTATGTGAAGGCAGGTGTCAAGGTTGCTCTGATTGATGGCGGGGAGAATGAGGCGAAAGCCGCTGCCGAGGAGTGGAAAAAGAAGAGCGCGAAAAAGGGCAAAGGAAAGAGCCGCAGGGGCGGCGATAACAAGCTGACCTGCTTCACGATGGCGACCGAGCTTGCCGCAGAACATTTCTCCGGTTGGAGCGCCGCCGAGCTCAACGCCCTTACCGACCTAGGCCACTTTTGCGAGGTTTTGGTTGCGAGGCTCGAGAATAGCGGATCGGAGGTCGCTGAGTTTTACGGGATCTTGCATGACAAGGATACGCGCGAGGTCTGGTCTTCCGCCGAGCAGGCTTATATACGTGAGCCGAAGTTTCTCCATGCCCATGTGGTATGCAAGTTTTCAGGGAGGGATAAGGGGCTGACGCTATCCGATGTTGCCAAGGCGCTTGGTGTCGAGGAGAACATGATTGAAAAGCCGAAATCTGGCCGATACTCCTACGACAACATGCTTGCTTACTTGATTCATGCGAAGGACAAGGACAAGTTCCAATACCCTCCCGAGAAGGTTCTTACCGTCAGAGGTCCTGACTATATGGACGTTTGGGCGGAACGCAAACGAGCGTGGGACCGCGGCTCCTCGGTAAAGGCGAAGAAGGACGCCATTGAGAGCGTTGACCTACTCGTTGACCTTGCTCGCAACGGGAAGGTTTGCAAGCAGCAGATTCTATTGAGCGATGAGCTCTATAGCATCTACTCAATTCCCTCGAATAAAAAGCAGGTGGACGCGGCTTTGCAGGCCTACGCCGAGAGGCGGATGGCGCAGGCGGTTGCCGCGATGGAAGCCGGGGAGTTCAGCACGTCGATATTCTTCTTCTACGGGCGTCCCGGTACCGGTAAGTCCAATCTCATCAAGTCCATTTGCCGCTACTGGAAGAGTGTGAACGGATGGGAGACTGCAAGCCTCGCGGCGTCAAACGCTATGGACGAATACTCCGGTGAGGAGATTATTCTGCTTGACGATGTGAGAGGCGGGGCCATGTCTGCGGAGGACTGGCTTAAATTGCTCGACCCATACAACGCGAACGCAGCATCTTCTCGATATAAAAACAAGGCAGGAGTCGCCCCGAGGGTAATCATCATTTCGGCAAACAAAGACCCTCTTGAGTTCTTCTATTACAGTCGCAATATCGGGGGCGGTGACCGCTCCGAGATGGTGGATACGTTCTTCCGTCGTCTCCAGTGGTATGTGACCGTTTTGAATCCCTATGACTTTGGATTGCACAACTGCGTCGTGAAGGTACCGGTCAGGTGTGCGCCTTATGACGTGACGTTTGGGGATGAGGAAGAGGAGCCGAAGAAGCTGTCGAACCTGACTTTTCGATTCGACGATGCCGTCGAGGATACATGGTTCTCCCCCTTCGGGCTTGCAGACTTTATCGTTCGCGCCGTCGATTCTTGTTCCGGCGGCCAAATAGAGTCCAGGGCGAATGCGGAGGCCCTGTTCTCCTCGGTGCAGGATTGTGTTTTCACCGGCAGGCTACCCGCTGTCCGGGTGGGGAAGCTCCCTGCCCTTCCTGCGCCCGATGGGTCTGTCCCCCAGTCGGTGAACATGCGATCCGTTTACGAGACGATCTTCACTCCGCTTTGGCAAAGCGTCTTTGCTTCCGAACTCGCCTCAGGGAAGAAGCGCAAGGAAGCCATGGCGAGCTTTGAGGAGTGGAAGGAGCTCGGTTGCAGCGACTCTTGGGACCGGGAGCGAGGTTTCTATAAGTCCCTGCCCTTGCCGGAGGAAGACGGTAACGAGAAGGAAGTCGTTCATTCGGAAGAGGAAAAGGAGGGGGTCGAGGGGTGACCCCTCGCAAGCGGGCTTCGATACGTCGTCAGCAGTCTGACGTCCGGACGAAGCCCCTGCTTGCGAACTGAATGCCTGTAATCGAGAGGAGGAAACAATGCCCGGCGAGAGAGCACATGGACAAAGGAACACCAGACAGAAGGGGAGGCCTCTGCGCACGCAGAGAGTCGACGTGCGGTTCAGCCGAGAGGAGCTTGCCGCCTTAGATGTCTTATGCAAGCGAGAGGGTCTTACCCGCTCGGCAGCTCTTCGCTCCGTGGCGACATCATGCCCCCCGCGGCTCGTAATCATCCGTAACGCGGATTTGGAGCGCGTGGCGAGTGAGTTGCGCTCAATCGGAATAAACGTAAATCAAGTTGCGAGAAAGGTGAACAGCAGTCGCGACCTTTCGATGCTCAGCCAGGTAAAGCTTGAATCGCGACTAAAGGAACTCTCGATTTCCGTTGGTGAGGTCGCTCGGGAGGTTTCTCGCGTCCGTGACGAGCTTGAGAGGGGAGACGAGGTGCTGGATGGCAACGACTAACGTTCAGCCTCTCCGGTCGATGCGTAGCCGGATGGAGTATACCCGTCTCGGTGCGGGAGCGAAGCGGCGCGCGCACTTAGAAGCTGGGACTGACCGCATCGTAGATCGCGCCGGAGACTTCGAGTCACGAGATGATTTTGTGGCGTATTGCGAGGCGATTGTTGCAGGGTCACGACGCCGGGTCGAGGGGTTCGAGGTTCGTGTTTCATTTGACGACATCGAGCTTAGTCCCAATCGTCCAGACGACATCGCGGTTGCAGTTGGCCATGGCTATCGACTTGCGAAGGCGATAGCCCCTAACTCTCCTTGCGATGTCACCGCGCACACGGATGGGGAAGGGGGGAAGCTTCATGTTCACGTCGAGATCGCAAACATTGATGAGGCTACGGGCCTCGCACTCGCTCACGGCATGAACCACCGGCGCATCTCGCTGCTGAGTGACGAGATTTGCAAAGACGAAGGCTTGCCCGTCACCGGCGCCAAGGCTGAGTTCTGGCGCGAGAAGAGGGGAAAGGCCAATGATTTTGAGCGTGAGCTCGGTGACAGGGTATATCTCGCGAGGTCTCGTTCCCATGACGTGGCCTCGTTCCGGGAGGAGCTTTGCCGTCTCGGAGTCGAGCTAAAGGAGACGAGAAAGGCTGCGGCTGATGGCTCGGTGTCGGTTGGGTGGTCGTATCGGATGCGCTACCCGCCGAAAGGCCCCGGGAGACTTCGGAGAAGGGCGGCCTCCCGTCTTGCTGGGGAGTTTTCCAAGGAGGGCATAGAGGCACACTTCAAGGATTGTTCCTTTGGAACAGAAAAGACGAGCGTCCCGCTTCCAATACCTTCTGCGCCCGTTGATTCGGAGGAGATTGAGGGCTATGGGGTTAGCGCGGATATGGCCTCCATGGCTGCGGGAGATATTTGGGCCGAGAGAAAGAGGCAGCTTATCTCCGCCGGCTCGGACGGCAAGAATGACGATGTTCTTAAGATTTCCGAGAGGGCTGTCGAGAATCCGGAAGGCGCGGCTCAAAAGCTCCGCGCCGAAGTGGAACGGGCACGAAACGAATTCATGGCATCGAAGGAGCTTGAACAGCAGGCGAGGTCCTGCCCGACTGTTTGGGCTCTTGCCTCCAAGGTCTTCTCAATGATCGCCCGATCTTCCGCGGATCCATTCTCGCGAATGGCCTCCGCATATTTACGTGAGTGGGCATGGGAGCGAAATCGACAAGTGAGGCTAATGCGCATCGAGTCGGCAAAGGCGAGAACCTATGTGGCGCGTGCGGAGATGTGGGGTGCAGAGAAAAGAGCCCATGCGGCCGGGGTTGCCATCTCTGAATACCGTGCTGAGGAGCGCATGAGAAAAGCCAGACGAATAATCGAGAGAGGTGAGCAATTTGAATACGAGCTAACGAGGAAACGCCAAAGAGACAGACAGCTCGGTGGATGATTGAAGGGAGGTGGTAATTGTGGCCAATAATCGACAGGATGTGCTCGACCTGCGCGCCCGTAAGGCAGAGGCAATGTTCGGGGATATCATGCGTGCGGCGGGCGCTTCGTGCTCTTCCGACACGGGCGGGGAGCCTGACTCCCAGCTCAAGAAGCCTCGTCGTCTTCCGAACCTAAGCTTTATCAAGGCGAAGGAAGATGGAGATTACAGTATCGAACTCTAGGAGTAAGGGGAGGGCCATTGTCGGCCCTCCCCATCTTTTACTCATGCGAGGTGAGATATTGTTGATATTGTCGATATTTTTTGAGCAGGTTATTCCTCGAATACTGCCGCATATATGCAAGATCTGGCTCACCGATATCCGAGACGGGTAGCATTAACTCAAGCCGCTGCATTCGTCCTAACGTTGCTCCATTGCCGCCCCAGTTGAACTTCGCCACCATCTGGCTTTTGAAAAGCGGAATGAGGAATTGAGCTAAATAGAAGTCGAGCTCCGCTCCGGTGATAACCAGAATGTTTTGGCCAGTTACAAATCGATAGGGCTGCCAATACGCCGTCTGCGTATCAAGACCTACGGTAATGCATCCGGCGTGGTCGAATCCAAATTGCAGATTGGCAGGGCTTACAAAGCGAGCGATTCCGTTGTTGGAATCTGTTCTCGTGACATAGGGGATGGTATCGTCTTTTCCTTTGATGATGCGCACCCCGTCGATGCTGCTGTTTGTTGTGGAGATGTCAAATAGTCCGCTGTCACCAAATGCGGCGAATTTTGACCATGATTTTTCATTTAATGGTGGGATTGGAACAGATTCCCCAAGCTCCTTGATGCGCTTCTCAATATACGTGCGATACCGCTGCAATAGCTCCTCTCGCTTTTTCTTTACATATTCAGCCATGAACTCATAATCGGGTTCACCCGAGTCTGTGGCGGGAAGTAGGATATGTGTGGCCGCCATGCGCTTAGCATTGAACTTGTACAGGTAGCCAAACTTATTTCTCTGCATGCCTATTAGTGTTTTTGTAAATAATGCAAGTTCCGCACTGTCGTCGACGCTTTTCAAGTGGAAACGCTTTACATCGTCAGAAAAGATGCACTCATAGGGATGGTAAAAGCCGATTCCCATACCATTGCCGTTATAGTTGACGCCCAAAACATTGCGGTCGACTGAGCTATTGTTATTTGCGACGAAGCCTGCAACTCCGTTTGAGTTGTCAAGCGCGCCAATGAATGGGCGAGTTCCGGGGATTCGGTTTCTTGACTCGAGGCGTTTGCCCGGCGAAATCGAAAAGACCTCTTCAATTGATTGGGAGGTCCAGCTTTTTTCGCTAAGACTCTTCATTGCCATCGCCTTGCTCAAATAGATACTCACGGTTTTGCATAACCATAGAGAATTCAAACGTTAGATAGTCACCGATTGATTTTTCAAAATCGGAATCAGTCGGAATCTCGTCATTGAAGTAGTAGAACGAGTGCAACCATTCATCATCAGGCTTCACCGTGGATTCGACGCAAAATTTCGAAGGTGCTTCAGCTCGTCCAAACCAGACATCCAGAAGATGCTGCTTCTTGTCTTTGGCGGAGTCGCCCTCAATGAGTCCGACATGCGCTCGCACCTCATACCCGTCATCGCGGAAATCGATGAATTTGCAGATCTTATCGCCGCTGTGTGGTTCATGAGCGGTAAAGATGGCAATAACCGGGTTTGTTCCTACGCCATAGAAAGTATCCGTGTTGCATGTAATGACGCCTTCCAGCGTGTGCTTGCTCATGATGCTCTCTTTGAATTGCTTCTCTGCCTTCGACTTGCCTGTCATGGAGGACTGTGGAACGATGACCGCCGCACGGGCTCCGACCGTTAGGGAGTCGAGTAGGTGTTCGATAAATGAGAGCTCATACTGTTCGGGGTCTGCTTTTGTCCCCTGAGAATACGGAGGATTCATCAGACCGACGGTTGCGCCCTTCATCTGAACCTGCGCGGGGTTCTTTCGTAGAAAGTCGCAGCATTCGAGATTGCTGTTGCCGTCTTTGCGCAGGATCATGTTCGCAGCCGCAACGGCGAACATATTGCTTTGGAGTTCGAAGCCGTGGAGCTGCTCTTTTTTGATGTTCTTCCTCTGCTGCTCGCTGCTTGCCATCGTTAGCATGCGGTGCATGGCGGAAATTAGGAATCCAGCCGTCCCGCATGTTGGGTCGAGCACGATGTCGTCTGGTTGGATATCCACCAGTTCGCACATCAAGTCGCAGATATGTCGAGGCGTCAGGATGATGCCGAGCGTCTGTCCGTCGCCGCCTGAATAGCTCATGAACTCGCCGTAGAAGCGACCAATGAAGTCTTCGCTTGTTTGCTGGTACTTAATATTGCGGAAGACGTGCTCGTACAGAAATTCCGTGTAGAACCGTAGGGGAGTTTTCCCCAAAGCTTCGTTTACTTCGTTCAGCCGGAAGCTGGTCTGCAAGATGGCGAACTCTGCTAAGAGCTTATCCTTCTTCGCATCCGGGCCAACGTTGGAACGGGTCAAGCGTCCCCTGACTGCATTCATCAGCTTGTCGCCGTCTCGCATTCCCGGGGTCTGGTCGCCCGTTAGTGAGGCGATTGAGAATCCTCCCGGTTCTATTTCGTCTAGGGCAAGAAGGATACCCGCCACTACCAATGGTTTGTCTTGGTCTTTGAGTGTTCCATACGTGCGCAGATACTCATGCAGTTCCGCGGCGTCCTTTAGAATCTGTTCGGTGGTCTTTTCAACGTCTGTCTCTTCTTCGAGAACGTACCGCGTGTAGTATTCAAGAATGTTCTGCTCGGTGAACCACACAAGGGTGTCAATATCGGGAAGCCGCTTATACCCCTCGCGGTCGTCAACCCAAAGAGGAGTAATCTTGTGGTGCTTTGCGTTGCCGGAAACCCCAACGGCAAATACTTTTCTGAAGTTGCTGCGTTTTGCGATGTGTTTCGCGTAGAAGTACGCCCCATTGATCGCATAGTCTTTCACTGCCGGGGTCGAAGTGTCGAGCACTCCATTTTCCGTGAGCTTTTCATGCTTTGCGATGTCGGCCTTGTCCTCGATAACGAGCACGAAATCTCTAATGACCGCTACATACTCGGGGTATCCGGCACGACCTGTCCCGTTCTTGGAGGCGGTGCTTAGCGCCTCCGCGATTTCTTTTACATCGCTGCCTTGGGGGGTGTAGGGAATCCCACACTCGTCTAGCTGGCTCGCGACCCAGAGGTCTGTTCTGATTTCTTTCTTAGCCATTGTCCTTCACCTTTGCCGGTCCGAGCTATTTCCACTTGATGATTACGTCTTTCTTGAGGGTCTCCGGAGTTGTCCGTTTACCCTGTTCATGCGGCATTAGGGTCACGGTGCAGAAGAAGTTGATTACTTCCGCAATCTGGCCCGGGTCAGTTATTGCATCGAATGCCGCGACGGGGTCTTCGGCCTCGATGATTCCCGTTGCCGGGTTATCGGGCAGAAGGGATAGCCGTTCGGCTTCGAGCCGACTAATGATGGCGTCCTGCTCGTCCTTTATCTCCTTGAAAAGGGGTCCGTCAATGAGCCGCGCCTTATAGTCGTGGCGCGCACGCTCGATTTCCCCGCGAGCCTTACTGAGTTCGGCAGATATTTCCCCGAGCCGTGGGTTCTCGCCCTTTGCAAGAAGGTCTCTCAGATCTTCTCTCGCGAGTCGCGCCCTTATTACCGCCAGAACGTATTCGTCAACCTTGCTCCGCATCCTGTTGACGTGGCCGTCACAGCGGTAGGACGAGTCACCAGAGTGCATCGGTCCGCCGCAGATTCCGCAGCGGTACACTCCGGCTCCGAAATGCTTTCGAACGTTGCCCGCCCTGTCTATCGGAGAGCCGTCTTTTCTGTAGCGGTTTTTGTCCCGTTTCCTTTGGACCGCCCACCATGTGTCGGTGTCGACGATTGCTTCCCATGCGGCCTTTACGGGGTTGCCGTTCTCATCGCGAACGATGTATTCCGTCCAATTTTTCCCGGGGCTTTGGCACTTTCCGTTGATGGTTGGAACGTATGCCACGTAGCCCGCGTACTTGGGATTCCTAAGAATCGTTTGCGTGTTTGCGAGGCTCCATGTGCAATCGGGGAGGGGTTTCCCTTTCTCGCGTGCGAATATGACCGACGGGGCGTCGCTCAAGGGCATCTTTGGCAGATTGGGGCCAGTTTCTCCGGCGATTGCTCTGCTGATGGCATTCATCGAGGAACCCTTGAGGTACTGGGCGTAAATAGCGCGTACGACTTCGGCTTCCTTCTCGATGACGTGGAAATGACCGTCATATCCGAATGCTCTGGTTCCGGGTTTTATATAGCCGTGCTTCGCTCTCTGTAGATTCGCTCTCTTGCTTCGTTCTGATTTTCTGTCCGATTCGAATTGGGCGACGTTCACAAGGATGTTCGTCGTGAACCTTGCGTCGGATTTCGACAGGTCGACGTCACCAAGGTCGGATGTGCAAATACGGAGCTTCTGCTCTCGTAACTCGTCGAGCATGTCCGCGAAACCTTTGGTGGAGCGCGTAAGACGGTCTAGCTTCCACGCGACGATGACGTCGAATCTCCCCGCTTTGTAATCGCTGATCATGCGTTCGTAATTTGGTCGGGCTTTGCCTGAGTATGCAGAAATAGAGAGGTCGACATATTCCTCGACAATTTCCCAGCCCTTTACTGCGCATGTTGTCTCGCAGTCTTCGCGCTGGCGTTCTATTGCTTCCCCTCGCTTTGTTGAGTCGCGAGATATTCGCAGGTAAATAGCCGCTCTGGTTGTATCTCGTGTCATCTCTCTACCACCTTTTCAGCTTAGTTTTCATTCTAGCATGAAACTGTCGTATACAAAGACTTGTGCTCACCACGCTTCATGCGGGCACCGAGCAAGAGACCGTGGTGCGTTTGACGCTGCTTGCGCGCTATGGCATCGATCTGCCGAGCGAGCTTATCGAGGAACAAATCGCTATGGCGCTCGACGGCATCGTGATGTCCGAGCGCCATGCGGACGGCCGGCGTTTTGTGTCCTCCTATTCGGGGGTGCGACGCGGCGCGTCGGGTGGCGTGGAACTCGAGCGCTACGTGACCTTCGATGCCGCCGAGCGCACCTGGACCCTCAACCGCGAGCCGCCGTTTATCGCAGAGGGCTTGCGCTCGGGAACGCTTACACAGGAGGAGGTGGACGAATGGAGGTCGTTGTGCCCCTCGTCGTAGGGGGCCTTGCCGGGTTTTCGGTCGCGACGGTATGCGGAGTGGAGCCTCATGTGCCGAGGGTGCCGCCGGCGGAGCTGGTGCGCCATATGTTTGAATCGGTGGCCGAGAAGCTGCCACGCGAGCTGGTGAAAAATGATCTGCTAAAAAAGATCGCCCGTTCGTGGGCATCGTTGGCTCCCGTGCGCCGCATCGGTCTTGTCGTTGAGGATGATGCTTCACGCTTAGCGTTCCTGTTGCTATCGAGTGGCGTCTGCTGCCTTGTGCTTGCCGTGGTGTCGCTATCGCCCATCGGCTTTGTTTTGGGGGCGGTTGCGCCCTTTGCCGCGGGCGCCGCACGCGACGTCTTTGACCACCGACGCGAGCAGCGCGATGTGGAGGAAGCCATGCCCGAGGCCTTTACGGCACTTTCCATGTCGCTTGCCTCGGGACATTCGCTGGCCCAGGGCATGCGGTTTGTGGGCGCTCACGCGCAAGAGCCGGTGCATACCGAGTTTCTGCGGGTAGCGGCGGCGATCGACTGTGGCATTTCGGCTGCCGATGCGCTCGACGATCTGCTTGTCCGCATCGACGCCCCCGGGCTTTCGCTTGTCACGTTGGCGCTCAAGGTGTCGCAGCGGACCGGTGCCCCGCTTGCCGACCTGCTGTCCGAGGCGTCGAGCATGGTGGGGGAGCGTATTGAGCTCAAGCGCCGCCTGGATGTCAAAACGTCGCAGGCGCGCATGTCGGCGCATATGGTCGCGGCGATGCCGGCGGGTATGTGCGCGGTGCTGGCCCTGCTTTCGGCAGATTTTCGCTACGGTCTCGCAACGCCGGTAGGCGCCGGTGCCGTGGTTCTGGGGCTTGCCCTTAACGGCGTCGCCCTAATGGTTATCCGACGCATTATGCGGGTGGAGCTGTGAGCGCCCTGGTTGCCGCCGCGGCTTGCCTGTGCGCCTTCGGCGTATTTGTCGCGACGGGCCTGGAGCGCTCGGATGTGCGCAAGACCATGGAGATTTTCAGGGGCGAGGCGGTGCTGGTCGTTGCTGCGGCCCATTCGGTGATCGATGCCGCTATTGCGCGGGTGAGGGGCGCATTTGGCGTGGACAACTCAGCGCAGGTTTCGCTCGGTGAGGTGTCCGAGATGATTGATGTAGTGCGCCTGGGGCTTTCCGCCGGCCTTTCGTTCGATGCGGCGCTCGAGATCTTTTGCGCCAATCGTCGATCGGCGCTGACTGTTCGGCTTGAACGGGCATGCATGGCGTGGCAGGTGGGCGTGGGAGCGCGCGAGGACGAGTTGTTGGCGGCCGCGCAGGACCTGGACGTGCGGGCGCTCGAGACCTTTGCCATTACGGTGGGTCAAGCGCTCGCCCTGGGTGCCCCGCTTGCCGAGACCCTTGCTGCCCAAAGTCGCGAGATCCGCGCCGCCCATCGTGCCGCGGTCGAGCGCGAGATTGAACGAGCGCCCGTCAAGCTGCTGATTCCCACCGGCACGCTCATCTTGCCGGCACTGCTGTTATCCATATTGGGCCCGCTGCTGGGAGCAGGCGGGATGATGTAGGGAGGAATACATGAACAAAATGGCTGACGTTATGGGTAGGGTTTGGAGCCGGACGCTTTACCGTGCAATGCGTTCCTGTCAACGTGCCAAGGCGCTGGTGCAGGAGGAAAGCGCGCAGGGTACCACCGAGTACGCCATCTTGGTCGGCGTGCTCGTGGTAATCGCGATCATTGCCATCGTTGCATTTAAGGGCAACGTCGAAAAGCTATGGAACGCGATCAAAGACGGCATCAACAGCCTGTAGAAGGCGGGCATTCTGTTGGCGTGCTGCTGGTGCTCGCTTGCCTGATTGTGGTGATAGCGGCGACGCTCTGGGGGCTGAATGCCGTGCGACAGCAGCGTTCTGGGGCCGTCGCGGATGGGAGCTCGGGCGCGGTGGCGCCTCCCGATGACAAAGCGCGGGACACGGCCGACAGGGATGCCGCCGTCACGGCACAAACTTTTCTGCGCGCCCTCGACGAACGGGCGGATGCTGCGGCGGGTCCATCTGCGGACAACGCAGTCGCAGCCCGGCTGACATGGGCCGAGGAGCGACCGATGACCGAGGCTGCCGCGGACCTGTTGCGTGTCTATCGCGAGGTGCCCACAGCCCAGCTCGCCCTAAGCGGTTACCTCGACATCAAGGGCAACGTATGGGGCGCCATCGTGCGCGATGGGCGCGGCTGGGTCGACATGGTGACGGTTGCCGCGGATGCCGGCGACGCCTCGTGCCGCTTACGCGCGGTGCGCTTGGTTCCGCAAGCATCGGGGTCAAAGGAGGGATCGTGAAATGCTTGACGTTTTGCGCGAGGAGTCTGCCCAATCGACCGTTGAGTACGCCATCGTCACCATGGCGCTGCTTTCCATCGTGCTGGCGATTGCGGGGCTTTGGCGCGCCGGCACCGACGGACGCTTGGCGGCGTTGGCTGCACGGGCGGCGTCCCATGGCGTCGCCTCGACATCGGTTATCGACGCCGCCGCAGGCGCCAAAGACATCGCGCTCTATTGATATCGCGCGCGAGGATTGGGCGCAGTCCACGGTCGAGGCCGCCTTTTTGCTGCCGACGTTTTTGACGCTCATCCTGCTTGCGCTGCAGCCGGTGTGCCTGCTCTATACGCGTGCGGTCATGGAGTCTGCCGCCGCCGAGACGGCGCGGCTCATGACCACGACGACGGCGGAGGACGACGACCTCAAGGAGTTTGCCCGCCGCCGTCTCGCCGCGGTGCCCGATGTCTCGATCTTTCACGCCGGCGGACCGCTGTCGTGGGATATCGAGCTTGGCCGGGCGGGCGCAGGGGGCGTTTCGTCTGTATCTATCGCGGGTGATGTAAAGCCGCTGCCCGTGATCGGCGCGTTCGCGCAGGCCATGGGCAATGTGGGGGGAGGAGGGAATGTTGAGTTGAAAGTCGACGTTTCGTACCGATCGCGTCCCGGATGGCTGGAGGGAGACTATGATTCGTGGATTGCCGCGTGGGATTAGGCGTCGCCTGCTGCGAATGATGCGAGGGCTCGTGTGCCGTTGCCGGTCGAATGCCCGCCGCAAGCGGGGCGGCTTCATGGGCCGCTCCGGTATCGACTTGTTTATCGAGGACGGTGCCTACACTACGCTTTCTTCGGCGGTCGTCATACTTGTGGTGCTTACGCTGCTGTTTTCGTCGACGGCGGCGATATGGAGTATGTCGCGTGCCGGGGATACCCAGGTGGCGGCCGATAGCGGTGCTCTGGCGGGTGCCAACGTGATATCGTCCTACCATACAGCGGCCACGGTGGTGGATGCGAGCATTTTGAGCTTGGGCCTGGCGGGGTTTGCCACAATCGGCACCGGCTTGGTTGCCATGCTGGTGCCGGGTGGGAAAATAGCCGCAAGCGATATGGTCGATACCGGGATTGAGATTATTAAAACGCGCAATAGGTTTGCCAAAAGTGCGTCGGAGGGTTTGCAAAAAGTCGAAACGGCTCTGCCATATCTGGTTGCCGCGCGAGCTACGCAGGCTGTTTCGGCGCAGGATACCGATAACGTGACCTATACCGGCACAGCGCTCGCCGCGCCCAGGACATCGGAGTCGGACTTTGTTGCGCTCAAAGGGTCAGAGATCTCGACCGATGCCATCGAGAGCACCTCAAAAGACCTTGACTATGCTGCCAAGGAACTGAAGAAAGCGTCCGAGAAAACGTCAAAGGCCAAGGAACGCGCCTGGCTTGCGGACTGTGGCGGATCGGATGAGAATGCGATTGGCAAGTACTCATGTATGTGGGAGCGTGCGGGGAGCTTGGCAAAGCTATCGGGTGAACAAAACCGCCACTATACTTCGAGTATCGATTGGGAGCCGCAAATCGCCCTAAATCGTGCGAAGAACTATTACCGCCGGCGCCTGGCGAATGAAAGGCCGCTTGGTGGGGGTGTAGAGATGGAAGCGGAGTCTGTCGCGCGCAAAGCGTTTTACGCTTATGCAATCGAAGAACTCGATCACTCGTATATTAAAGATGATGGTGAAAAAATCTTATCCCAGATTCCATTCCTGCCACGCACTCCAGATGAGGTGAAGGGAACCCAGCTCTACACCGATGCCATGTGGCCTACGAGTGATATGGGTGGCAAGACATACCTGCACTATGGGACCGGATGCCCCAACTATAAGAATGGGTCGCCGGGTGGGTTGGCATCCGTCGTCGATTACGATGGCCACGATGTGTGCGAGGAGTGCCAATTTGACGTCGTTGACCTGGGTCGCGCCCTCATGCCTCCATCATTTATCGAAAACGGCTTCGAATACCACTTTGACAAGTTCAAAGACGCCCTGGAAGACTACGTCGAATGTCGCAACAAAGAGCTCGAGCTTATGCGTCAGACCGAGGACGAAGCCGATCGCGCGGGTAATGCGTTTGACCAGGCCATCAAGGCGCTTTCGGGCGAGCGGCCGCGTATCGCCCCGCCCGGCCGAAACGGCGTGGTCGCCTTTGCGGTCTCGGGCGATATGACCAGTCCCGGTAAGCTCAACTCTTCATTCAATAAGCCGGTTACGCTCGGCAGTCGCGGTGCAATCTCTGCCGCGGTCTTGGCTCCCGACAACGCGACGGCGCAAAACAACGTGCTCTCGCGGTTTTTCTCGACACTGGAAGAGCGCTCGGGCGGCGTTGCCGGCGTACTCGATGGCGTCATGGATGTTTGGGGACGCCTGCTTGTGGGATACGGAGACATCCAAGGTTCGGCCGACGAACTTATGGACGAGATGATTAAAGACCTAGGAGGGGGCAGCGGCGCGTTGGGCTCCATTGCATCGTGGCTCGGCGATACCGTTTCGGCGTCCGTGGCGGCGCTGGGTTTGGAACCGTGCGACTTGCGCCTGCGAAAGCCGGTGCTGACCGATTCCGCTAACGTCATTAAGAGTCCGGGGTCTGACATTGCCGGTCTCTCTCAAGCGCAAGACAAACTGCGAAGTATTCCGTTGGGCGTGACCGATCCCAAGGCGCTTTGCGAGGCGTTGGAATATCAAGTCGAACGCACCATTAGCGGTACGGTGTTCACACTTGCGGAGATTCCTCTGCCCGGCGGCGGCTCCATCCCGCTCACCGTCGATGTCGCCACGCTGGCGGGCGCCTTGGGCGGTGGGTCGTAATGGGCGTTGGTGCAGTCTTGTACGAGGAGCGCGCCCAGGCGACGGTCGAGATGGCAGTGGTCGCTCCCGTTTTGCTGGTGCTTGCGCTCATTGTGTACAACGTCATGGTCTTTGCCGGCGCCGTTGCGCGCTTCGATCGCGTGGTGCCCGATATCGTGCTGGCGCACGCTGTGGCGCCGGAAGGGGAGGGCGACAAGAGCTCTGTCGATGCCTCGGTGCGTGTCCAGTCCGAGATTCAGGCGGCTATGCAGGGCTATAATCTGCAGGTCGAGGTCTCGAGCGAGCAGAGCTCGGCGTCGTCTGACGGCGGCTTGCTCTCTCTGTCCGGGACGTTTAGGACCTATGCCTGCGTCATGTACTATGAGCCGTGGCCTAGATTGCTTAGCATTGCCGGCGTTTCTCTGGGGACGCCGGCGAAGCTGTCGCACGAGCGCGCGGTTACGGTCGATCCGTGGCGACCGGGGGTGGTCATGTGAGCGCCGTCTTGTCTTATATCGCCTACGCGCGTGCGCTCAATAGGCTCGGTTGGTCGCCGGCAGAGTTTATGGTGGCAGAATCGTTTGGCGCACGCTTGCGCGGCATGCTGGGCCGCGTGCCGATTACGGCTGACGGACTGCCGCTCGTCATGGCGTTTCCGTCCTGCTCTTCGGTCCACACCTGTTTTATGGCTTATCCCATCGACATTGCCTTTATTGATTGCAGCGGCAATATCCTTGCACGCTACGAAAATGTCCGCCCCTGGCGCATGTGCTCCTGTCCCGGTGCTTGGGCGGTGCTGGAACGCCCTTCAATCCTTGTATCGCCCACTGTCTTGCAACGAGTGCAGGCTTGAAGGCCCTGGGCGAAAAACTTCTTGCGGCCGGTTGATGTCTCTGACGTGCTGCTTTACAGAACCGAGGTGGTGTCCAAAAACTTTTTTCAAATTCTCGGTTGACCGGAGCGCGTCCTTGGTTATACTAATCAAGCCTTGAAACAAGGCACACCTCAAATGGCTGGGTAGCTCAGTTGGTAGAGCAGAGGACTGAAAATCCTCGTGTCAGGGGTTCGATTCCCTTCCCCGCCACCTTGAATTGACTAGGACCTCTGCAAAGAGGTCCTTTTCTTTTATGTAGCCCCCGCACGGAATCGAACCCCGCGAGGGCGCGGAGCTGAGGAAACGCGATAGCGTTTGCCAGCGTAGCTCGCAAGGCGCGCAAGCGCCGCAGCGGTCCGTCCGCGCAGCGCGCGGACGCGATTCCCTTCCCCGCCACCTTGAATTGACTAGGACCTCTGCAAAGGGGTCCTTTTCTTTTATGTGGACCCGCGGAAAACGCATCCCAGAATTACAATCCTGAGCGGGATGCGCTTTCCGCTTTAGGGGCGCTTGGGAAAATGCGACCCGGAATGACGTGAAATTACGGGACATGCTTTCCGGTTGGGCCTGCTGGCGGAAAATGCATTCCATTATTGAGCAAAAAAAACGGGATGCTCCTTCCGGCGCCTGCCTTCGGCGTGCGTGCACATCTTGGCGTACCATCTCGGGTGTGCCCGCCCAGATATTACTCCTACTTTTGCGCCACTTTGCAGACCGTTCGATCGGCTGTCCGTGTGCGCGGGTATACTCAAAACGATACTTTTCCTATGCAATACGATGCGGGTTCGCCCTGCACGATTCGAAGGGGGCCGTGATGGAGAGGATACTCGGCGTTAATCTCTCTGGCTGGTTTATTCCCGAGCCTTGGGTGACCCCGTCGCTGTACGCGGCGACAGGTGCGTCCAATGCGGCGGAACTGCAAGAAGCCATGGGCACTGCTGCCTATAACGAGCGCATGCGTCGCCATTATGAGACATTCGTAAGCGAAGATGATTTTCGCCGTATGGCGCAGATTGGTCTCAATGCCGTGCGTTTGCCGGTGCCCTGGTATGCCTTTGGCTCGCAGGAGTCCGATGCGTCCTACATTTCGGTTATCGACTACATTGACCGTGCAATTGAGTGGGCTGCCAAGTACGACATTCGCGTGCTGCTCGATCTAGCGACTGTGCCCGGTGGCCAGGGCGATTCCAACGATTCGCCCACCACGCCGGAGGCTGTTGCCGAGTGGCATTCGTCCACCAACGGTCGTCACGTTGCGCTCGACGTGCTGGAGCGTTTGGCCGATCGCTACGGCGAAGCCGAAAGCCTTCTGGGCATTGAGCTGCTGGATACGCCGCAGATGAGTGTCCGCAAGAGTCTCTTTACCATGACGGATGGCATTCCGGCGCACTACCTGCGCAACTTCTATCGCGATGCCTACGAGCTCGTCCGTTCGTATATGCCCGAGGATAAGATCGTCGTCTTCTCGTCGTCGGGACATCCCGGCGAGTGGAAGCATTTTATGCGCGGCGCCAAGTACAAGAACGTCTACATGGACCTTCACCTGTACCATTACCGCGACGAGCATGCGCTCGACATCACGAGCCCCCGCGGGCTGACGACGGCGATTTCGCGTAACAAGCGCGAGCTTAAAGAAGCGATTTCAACTGGGTTCCCCGTGCTGGTGGGCGAATGGTCGGGCGCGGCGATCTTTGCCAACTCGTCGGTTACGCCCGAGGGCCGCAATGCCTACGAGCGCGTGTTTATCGCCAATCAGCTGGCTTCGTTTGCGCCGGCTGCCGGTTGGTTCTTCCAAACGTGGAAGACCGAGAAACGCATCGCAGCATGGGACGCCCGCGCGGCGCTCGGTACGCTCGAGCGCGGCATGATTGAATAGGTTGATATGACGCAAAACAGCGCCCATACGGGCAAACTCTATGTGGTCGGAACACCCATCGGCAACCTGGGCGACCTGTCTCCGCGCGTTGGCGAGGCGTTTGCCGCCGCCGATGCGATCTGCTGCGAGGACACGCGCGTGACCTCAAAGCTACTGATGCACCTGGGCATTTCCAAGCCGCTTGTCCGTTGTGACGAGAATGTGATCGCCAGCCGCGCCGCCGGTCTGGTTGACCGCTTGCTGGCGGGGGAGACCCTTGCCTTTGCCTCGGATGCCGGCATGCCGAGCGTGTCCGATCCCGGCCAAGCGCTGGTCGAGGCGGCGCGTGAGGCCGATGTGCCCGTCGAAGTTATTCCCGGGCCCTCTGCTTGCGTCACGGCGCTCGTTTCGTCCGGCATTCCCTGCGAGCATTTTTTTTTCGAGGGCTTTTTGGGCCGAAAGCACGGCGACCGCGTGCGCCGTTTGCAGCGCCTTGCCGTGGTGCCCGGCGCACTCATCTTCTACGAGTCTCCACATCGCATCGTGGCGACGCTCGAGGCCGTGGCGGAGGTCTTTCCCCAGCGTGAGGTTGCCGTCTGCCGCGAACTCACCAAGCTGCACGAGGAGGTCTTGCGTGGGCCCGCCGCCCAGCTTGCCGAGGGGCTGCGTGCTCGCGGCGAGGTAAAGGGCGAGATTGCGCTGGTCATTGCGCCACCGAGTGAAGACGAGGAGACCGGCATTGTGCCGGTTGGCGCAGCGGCAGCGGATCCCGATGAGGCCCTGCGCGCGGATATCCGTGTCGCGCTCGAGGAGGGGGAGCCCGCCTCTGCGGTGGCCAAGCGCCTGTCTCAGAAGTATTCACGCCGCAAGCGCGATGTCTATGCCATGGTGCTCAATATGCAATAGATGGAGGATATCCAGCCCTTGCGTTAGAATCATCCCCTGTATGCAACGTTTTTCTGGAGGACAAACCCCATGGATCAAAGCAAGCCTTCGTTCTTTATCACGACGCCTATCTACTACGTCAATGCCGATCCGCATCTGGGCACGGCTTATTCCACCATCATCGCCGACGTCCAGGCTCGCTATCGCCGCTCCGCCGGCTATAACGTCAAGTTCCTGACCGGCATGGACGAGCACGGCGAGAAGGTCGCCGAGGCCGCAGCCAAGCATGGCATGACGCCGCAGGAGTGGACCGACAGCCAGGCTCCGCACTTCAAGGAGCTTTGGAGCAAACTCGAGATCTCCAACGACGACTTCATCCGCACCACCGAGCCGCGCCAGCATCATGCGGTGCAGTATCTGTGGGAGCGCATGAAGGAGTCTGGCTACCTGTATAAGGGCAGCTACGACGGTTGGTACTGTGTGCCCGACGAGACTTACTTTACCGACACGCAGGTCCAGAAGGGTGACGAGGAATACGGCAGCGTCGGCCAGCACCTGTGCCCCGACTGTCATCGTCCGCTCGAGCGCGTGCAGGAGGAGTCCTACTTCTTCAAGCTTTCCGCTTTTCAGGACAAGCTGCTCAAGCTCTATGACGAGCATCCCGATTTCGTCGAGCCTGCATTCCGCATGAACGAGGTGCGTAGCTTTGTCGAGGGCGGCCTCAACGACCTTTCCGTGAGCCGTACGAGCTTTGACTGGGGCATCCAGGTTCCGTTCGATGAGGGCCATGTGACCTATGTGTGGTTCGACGCGCTGCTCAACTACATGACGGCTGTCGGCTACGGTGTCGACACCGACGAGGCCCGTGCCGAGCTGGCCTATCGCTGGCCTGCGCAGTTCCACATTGTGGGCAAGGACATCATTCGCTTCCACTGCGTCATTTGGCCCGCTATGCTCATGGCCATTGGCGAGGCTCTGCCCGAGCACGTCTTTGCCCACGGCTTCCTGACCGTGCGCAATGCCGAGACTGGCAAGGCCGAGAAGATGTCCAAGAGCCGTGGCAACGCCATTGCCCCGCAGGATGTTATCGACATGCTGGGCGTCGAGGGTTATCGCTACTACTTTATGACCGACGTGGTCCCCGGCACCGACGGCGCTATCAGCTTCGATCGCATGGAGCAGGTCTACAACGCCGATCTCGCTAACAGCTGGGGCAACCTCATCTCGCGTTCGCTCAACATGAGCGGTAAGTACTTTGATGGTTGCGCGCCCGCCAAGCCCGCATCGTTCGATTCGTTCGATAACCCGCTGGCAAAGATCGCCGATGGCCTGGCCGAGCGCTACATGGCCAAGATGGACGTGCTCGATTACGGTGGAGCCAAAGACGAGGTTATGGAGCTCATCCACGCCGCCAACCACTACATCGAGGACTCCGAGCCCTGGGCACTTGCCAAGGACGAGGCCAAGGCCGACGAGCTGGCGTTTGTGATCTACAACCTGCTCGAGGCCATCCGCATTGCCGCTCACCTGCTGATGCCGCTCATGCCCCAGACTTCTACCGAGGCCCTGCGCCGCCTGTCGTGCGAGGACGAGGCCGCGAGCGACGACCTCAAGGGCATTTGCGCTTGGGGTCTGCTTGCCGGTGGTCAGCCCGTCGAGAAGGGTGAGCCGCTGTTCCCGCGTCTGGGTTAAGACGCCGCGCGCCATATCGGCAATCTGCTGTTTAGGTGTAAGGGCATGGCCGCAACGGTCCATGCCCTTTTGTTTCAAGACGCCGCCACCATGCTAAGGAGGCAACTATGACAACTTCGCCTTTGGCAAACCCCACGGCAACAAGGGAGCTGCTGGAGGAGTTTGGCCTTGCGACCAAGCATCGCCTGGGCCAGAACTTCCTGATCGACAACCATGTGATCGAGCGTATTTGCGAGCTTTCCGAACTTGCGGGCGATGAGCGCGTGCTCGAGGTCGGTCCGGGCGTTGGAACGCTCACGCTTGCGCTGCTTCAGGAGGCGGCGTGCGTCACGTCGATTGAGGCCGATCCCGAGCTCGAGCCGGTGCTCGATGCCCATGCCGCCGACTATGCCAACTTCCGCTTTATCATGGGCGACGCGCTCAAGGTGTGCCCGGAGCAGATTGAGCAGGCCGCGGGCGGTGAGCCGACGGTATTTGTCGCGAACTTGCCCTATAACGTGGCAGCGACGATCATTC
This sequence comes from Collinsella sp. HCP28S3_G2, assembly GCF_052065125.1. Classification (NCBI taxonomy): domain Bacteria; kingdom Bacillati; phylum Actinomycetota; class Coriobacteriia; order Coriobacteriales; family Coriobacteriaceae; genus Collinsella; species Collinsella sp. HCP28S3_G2. The sequence goes on along the minus strand of NZ_JBQHUO010000006.1, from coordinate 55,179 downwards.
TGCAGTTCTTCCAGACGATGCCCGCGCTCAAGCGCGCCGTCGTCATGGTTCAAAAGGAGGTTGCCGATCGCATTGCCGCAACGCCTGGCAACAAGACCTACGGCGGCTATACGGCAAAGCTCGGCCTGTATGCGCAGGTGACGGGTCGCTTTGAGGTGCCGCCGCGCTGCTTTATGCCGGCGCCGCATGTGGATTCGGCCGTCGTGCGCATCGACCGTGTCGACGGCGTAGCGCCCGAGGGGCTTGATCGCGAGTTTGTGGCCCGCGTGATTGACGCTGCGTTTGCTCAGCGTCGCAAGACCATCCGCAATTCCATGAGCGCCAACGGCTTTGCCAAGGACGTGCTCGATGCCGCCTTTGAGGCTTGCGGCATCGCACCCACCACGCGCGCCGAGACGCTTGGCGTTGCCGATTTTGTCCGTCTGGCTCAGGAGCTAATCCATGATGCCTAATGACGAGCGCGTGACGTTTACCAAGAAAAAGAAGACGGTTGCTTGCCCCGTGCCCTTGGCGCCGCTTGCCGATACGCATGCTCACTTGCTCTCGTTTTGGGGCAAGGAAGTACCCGAGACGCTTGTGCGCGCCAAGGCTGCAGGCGTCGACCTGTTGGTGACGATCTTTGATCCCATTGCCGACAAACGCAGCGTGACGGACTATAGCGACTGGCTGGTGCGCGAGATTTTGCCGATGCGGGATATTCCGCAGATAAAGTATCTCGCCGGTGTGCACCCCTATGGCGCGCCGGACTATACCGATGACATTCATGCACAGGTCGTTGCTGCGCTTGATGATCCCTTATGCGTCGGTATCGGCGAGATCGGTCTGGACTACCACATGGATTACGACGACGACATTGCGCCGGCGCCCCACAGCGTGCAGATCGACTGTATGGCACGTCAGCTCGAAGTTGCTGTGCGTCGTAACGTGCCGGTGGAGTTGCATCTGCGCCACGAGGATGCGGATGGGGAGCGCTCCTCGCATGTGGATGCGTACAACGTGCTGCGCGAGGTGGGTGTGCCTCAGGCCGGTTGCGTGCTGCACTGCTTTGGCGAGGATCGCGCCACGATGGAGCGCTTTGTGGGTTTGGGCTGTTATATCGCCTATGGCGGCGCGGCAACCTTTAAACGCAACAATGATGTGCGCGAGGCATTTGCGGCGACCCCGCTCGACCGTATTTTGTTCGAGACGGATTGCCCGTATATGGCTCCGGAGCCCATTCGCGGTCTTGAGTGTGAGCCGGCAATGATTTCCATCACGGCAAACGCGCTGGTCAACGACCGTGTCGATCGTACTGGAGAGAAAGCAGAGGCAATTGCGCAAGCTGCGTGGGACAATGCCTGCAAACTTTTTCAAAAATAGTTCTTGCGTTCACGGTGGCGCTCCGTTATTCTAATTCCTGCACGCGGGCGTGGCGGAATTGGCAGACGCGTACGGTTCAGGTCCGTATGGGGGCAACCCCATGAAGGTTCAAGTCCTTTCGCCCGCACCATTGATTGAAAGAGCTCCCAGCAATGGGAGCTTTTTTGTTATGGGCCCATCGCAGGGACTTGAACCTGCGAAGGAGCGAGCGTCAAGAAAACGCGGAGCGTTTTTAGCGAGCTGGCGAGTCCGCCGGCGGGCGGGCGAAGCCGGTGCGGATCCGCGCAGCGGATACGCGGACGTCCTTTCGCCCGCACCATTGATTGAAAGAGCTCCCAGCAATGGGAGCTTTTTTGTTATGGGCCTCCTGATGGTGTCACATGGCTGCTTTGTGCGGGTATCCTAGTGCCAACGTGTGCCCATCGGAGGAGAGACCATGCTGTTATCCGGTATTATCGCTGCCCTTACGAGCCTTCTACTTCCCATCATCATTTTGTTGCTACTGCTTCCCAACGCCTGCTATGTCGTTGAACAGCAGCATGCTGTGATCATCGAGCGCCTGGGCAAGTTTAACCGCATCGTCAACGCGGGTTTCCACATGAAGGTGCCCGTGATCGACCGCAAGGCCGCCACGGTGAGTCTGCGCACCATGAAAAACGGTTTTGGGATCGACGTTAAGACCCAGGATAACGTGACTATCGGCCTTGAGGTCTCTGCTCAGTACCACGTGAGCTATGACATGGGAGCCGGCCCGGCAGATTCGGGCATCTACAAGAGCTACTACATGCTGCAGGAGCCCGTCGACCAGATGCGCGACTTCATTACCGATGCCCTGCGCTCTTCCATCCCTGTCTATACCCTTGATGAGGTCTTTGCCAAGAAGGATGACATCGCCAAGGACGTCAACGCCACCGTATCCGAGCAGATGGCCGCCTACGGCTTTACCCTCGTGTCGACGCTCATCACCAAGATCGCGCTGCCGACCGAGGTCGAGAACTCTATGAATGACATCAACGCCGCCCAGCGTAAGCGCGCTGCTGCACAGGAGCTCGCTGAGGCCGACCGCATCAAGCGCGTTACCGAGGCGACCGCCGAGGCCGAGGCAATGGAAAAGGCGGGCGAAGGCATCGCCAACCAGCGCAAGGCCATCGCGCTGGGTATCAAGGATTCGCTCGAGATTATCCAGGAGACGGGCGTCGGCAACGATGAGGCCAACCAGCTGTTCATGTTTACGCAATGGTCCGAGATGATGACGGAGTTCGCTCGCACGGGTAAAACATCGACGGTCGTGCTGCCGAGCGACTTTTCGCAGTCGGCCTCTATGTTCGAGCAGATGCTGACCGCCGGCAAAGTTCAAAACGATTCGAAGGAGTAGGCGCGCGTGAAGTGCACCGTTGTATGCGTCGGTAAGCTCAAAGAGCGTTTTTGGAAGGATGCCTGCGCCGAGTACACCAAGCGCCTGGGCGCCTATGCCAAGGTGGATATGCGCGAGGTGGCCGATATCGACCCGGCCAAGGCGGGCGGCGTGGATGCCGCGCGCGACAAGGAGGGAGCGGCGATTCTTGCAGCCCTGCCGCCCCGAGCGCATGTGATCCTGCTGGCCATTGAGGGCAAAGAGCGCTCGAGTGAGGAACTCTCGGCGCGGCTCGATGATCTTATGTTGCGAGGCAACAGCGACATCGCCTTTGTGATTGGCGGATCGGACGGCGTGAGCGACGATGTTCGCTCACGAGCTGACGAAATGCTCAGCTTTGGACGCATTACCTTGCCGCATAACTTGGCGCGCGTGGTGCTGCTGGAGCAGGTCTACCGCGCCTGCAAGATTAGCCGTGGTGAGCCGTATCACAAATAGGTCGGCAACACGAACCAATGCCGTGGGACAATAGCTCTCGATTTGAAGAACCTGTCTGAGAGGACTATGAGATATGAAGATTGGATTTGTCGGTTTTGGCAATATGGCGAGCGCTATGGCCGATGGCTGGATTGCCGCCGGTGTGGCTGCGAGCGACATGTGTGCCTGCGCGGGCCGCTACGATGCCCTGGTTGAGCGCTGTGAGGCGCGTGGGATGCTTGCGTGTCGTGATGCGGCGGAGGTTGTCGCTGTATCCGATATCGTGGTTGCTGCGGTCAAGCCGTACATGATCGAGAAGGTCTTCGCTCCGCTCAAGGATGCTCTTGCCGATAAGGTCGTCCTTTCGGTCGCCTGGACTTGGGACAGCGCCAAGTGGGAGCAGGTCCTGCCGGGTGTCGCGCACATCTCGACGGTCCCCAATACACCGGTTTCGGTGGGCGAGGGCGTCATCGCCTGCGAGAAGTCCTCTACGCTCAACGGCGAGCAGCGTGCCGTGGTGCTCGATCTGCTCGGAAAGCTTGGCACTGTCGTTGAGCTCGATACGAGCTTGCTGTTTGTGGGCGGTACCGTGGGCGGTTGCGCCCCGGCATTTGTTGCCATGGCGATTGAGGCCCTGGGCGACGCGGCCGTCAAGCACGGCATTCCGCGCGCCGACGCCTATCGCATTGTGAGCCAGATGGTTCTGGGTACGGCGAAACTGCAGCTTGCAACTGGTCAGCATCCTGCGGCGATGAAGGATGCCGTGTGCTCGCCCGGCGGCGCAACCATCAAGGGCGTCGTCGCGCTCGAGGACGCCGGCATGCGCAGCGCCCTGGTCAAGGCCATCGACGCCACCCTTCAGTAAACCTGCCATTTAGGGACAGGTTTATTTTGGCAGGTTTTTCCTGCGGTTTTATCTCTATAGCGAAAAGCACCCCGCAACCGGGTTGATACCGGTTGCGGGGCGCTTGCGTTTGCCCAGATAAAACCGACCAAAATAAACCTGTCCCTAAATGGCAGGTTAGTCCCAGAAGCTGTCTTGATCTTCTTCGGATTTGGGCCCGCGGTCGACGTAGAGCTTATGGGTGCGCTTCTCCATTACAAAGGCAAGAATCGCAAACAGCAGGATGCCGCCGGCGAAAAGGATGGCAAAACCGGTGCGGGTGCCAAACAAAAAGGAAAAAACTGCGTCCATTGGGTGCCTTCTTGCGTAGTTGAGTTGGGTCGTAAACGCTCATAAGTATATACTTGCCCATACATGTACAAGGTTGCAACCTAAATGGAATGTATATCGCCGGAGGATCTAATGCTTGATATCAAGTTTGTTCGCGAGAACCCCGATGCCATCGATACCGCCATGGCTAACCGCCAGACGTCTTGGGATCGCGAGAAGTTCTTTGAGCTCGACGATGAGCGTCGTGCCGTCATCACCGAGGTCGAGGAGCTCCAGGCCACGCGTAATGCCGAGTCCAAGAAGATCGGCGCCCTGATGAAGGAGGGCAAGAAGGACGAGGCCGAGGCCGCCAAGGAGGCCGTGCGCGCCGTCAACGAGAAGATCGACGGTCTGGCCGAGCGCCGCACCGTTCTCGAGCAGGAGCAGTACGACTTTATGGCTCACCTGCCCAACATTCCCTGCGAGGCCACCCCGTACGGCAAGGACGAGGACGAGAACATCGAGCGCCGTCGTTGGGGCACCCCGCGTGAGTTCGACTTCGACTTTAAACCGCACTGGGATCTGGGCACCGACCTCGACATCCTCGACTTCGAGCGCGGCAACAAGCTCTCCGGTAGCCGCTTCACCGTTCTCGGTGGCGCCGGCGCCCGTCTGGAGCGCGCCCTCATCAACTTCTTCCTCGATACGCACACCAGCCGTGGTTTTAAGGAGTGGTGGCCGCCCATCGTCGTCAAGCGCCAGACCATGTTTGGCACGGGCCAGCTGCCCAAGTTCGAGGACGACGCCTATCATGTCTCGGGCGATAACTTCCTGATCCCCACCGCCGAGGTCGTGCTTACCAACCTGCACGCCGGCGAGGTTCTCGATGCCGACACCCTGCCGCGCCGCTACACCGCCTTCACCCCCTGCTTCCGCGAGGAGGCCGGCTCTGCTGGTCGCGACACCCGCGGCATCATCCGCCAGCACGAGTTCGACAAGGTCGAGATGGTCAAGTTTGCCAAGCCGGAGGAGTCCGACGAGGAGCTCGAGAGCATGACCGCCGAGGCCGAGTTCCTGCTTCAGCAGCTGGGTCTTCCGTATCGCGTGATTAGCCTGTGCACCGGCGACTTGGGCTTCTCTGCCCGTCAGACCTACGACATCGAGGTCTGGCTGCCGAGCTACAACGCCTACAAGGAGATTAGCTCCTGCTCCAACTGCGGCGACTTCCAGGCCCGCCGCGCCAACATCAAGTATCGCGATCCCGAGAACTTCAAGGGCTCGCGCTACCTGCACACCCTTAACGGTTCCGGTCTGCCGGCTGGCCGCACTATGGCCGCCATTCTGGAGAACTACCAGAACGCCGACGGTACCATTACGATCCCCGAGGTTCTGCGTCCTTACATGGGCGGCCTCGAGAAGATCGAGCCGGTCGCGTAGGTTTGCTGCATAAGCGATTTGCGGGGGCGCCCCTATCCGGGGCGCCTTTTTTGTGCGCGGAGCCTTACCATGTCGTGCGGACAGCTCAATACAAAAAACACGAACAAATGTTCTGTATACGCTCGTCTACCTGCTATGCTTTCACTAGATACAAGCAAGAGAAGGGGGATGTGATGGACCTGTTTGATGAGCGGGTAGTTTTGTTTGAGAGCGATGAAGGTGGGGAGCACCTGCTAGTTACGTGTGAGCCATCGGGTATGGGTGGCTTGGTGGTGAGGCAAACGAGTGAGGGTCCGTTGACCCAATGGTGCTTTGAGGAGTCGCCACATGTAGTTGAGACCTTTGTGACGCACGAAGGGCTTGCAACACTCGAACGGTTCTATGGAGTCGGGACTTCTAACCAGGTGGCACGCATGCTGAGTATCTCGTTTGCCGAGTATGATTGCGCCCAGCGGGTGCGCTCGCTATCGAGGGAACTCGGTGTTGGGTTCGATGTGGTTGAAAAGCCGATCGATCGTATGGGAAACGGTGATACATGCGGAGCTGCATGAGGAAAATGGTCTAGAAAAAAATCAAGATTGTGCTTGACTCCAATTAACTAAAATGGTTTCATATGTCTTGCGCTGCGGCGTTACCTCAGCTGGATAGAGGGTCTGACTACGAATCAGAACGTCATAGGTTCGAATCCTATACGCCGCACCAATCGAACTTGAAGCCTCCGGCAACGGGGGCTTTTCTTTTTTGGAAGCCATGCACGGATTCGAACCTCGGTCGAGGCGCGAGCGTAAAGAAAACGCGAAGCGTTTTTAGCGAGCGGGCGAGCGCGCCGGCAGGCGGGCGAAGCCGGTGCGGATCCGCGAAGCGGATGCGCGGAATCCTATACGCCGCACCAATTGACTTTAAAGCTCCCGGCAACGGGGGCTTTTCTTTTTTGGAAGCCATGCACGGATTCGAACCTCGGTCGAGGCGCGAGCGTAAAGAAAACGCGGAGCGTTTTTAGCGAGCGGGCGAGCGCGCCGGCAGGCGGGCGAAGCCGGTGCGGATCCGCGAAGCGGATGCGCGGAATCCTATACGCCGCACCAATCGAACTTGAAGCCTCCGGCAACGGGGGCTTTTCTTTTTTGGAAGCCATGCACGGATTCGAACCTCGGTCGAGGCGCGAGCAGCATAATCACCACATCGTAAAATTTTTTCAAATTGTCGCTTGACCCGTCGGGGCCTCGCGTGCATAATAATCCGTGCGTTGCGGCGTTACCTCAGCTGGATAGAGGGTCTGACTACGAATCAGAACGTCATAGGTTCGAATCCTATACGCCGCACCAATTGACTTTTAAGCTCCCGGCAACGGGGGCTTTTCTTTTTTGGAAGCCATGCATGGATTCGAACCTCGGTCGAGGCGCGAGCGTAAAGAAAACGCGGAGCGTTTTTAGCGAGCGGGCGAGCGCGCCGGCAGGCGGGCGAAGCCGGTGCGGATCCGCGAAGCGGATGCGCGGAATCCTATACGCCGCACCAATCGAACTTGAAGCCTCCGGCAACGGGGGCTTTTCTTTTACGCCGCCATTCGACCCCAGACGTTCGACTGGAATCGTGCGCCTCCGCCCGCGGGAGACTATTTCTTATCGACTCGTGTAAGATTCCGAGTAGATGTCGCGGTCCGTCCGCGACCACTCCTTCGCTATACGACCGATCAGGGTGATATTTCGTGGCAGAGCGTCCGACATACAAGCTCAGGTTTCTCGACCCCAAAAAGCGTTTTCCATCGATGCCAGAGCAACCCGCGGGGCGCTCGTATGGTGTTGTCTGGAAAGTTTTTGGCGAGGATCCTAAAGAGTCTTGCTACGTCGTCGAATTCGTAGGCAAAAGCCACATATCGCTTTTGGGCTACGTGAGCGTGTCAGGTGAGGTCTATAAGGTTGACGGCCCTGTTCAGAAAGTGCCATTGCCCAAGAGCCCCGACATGAAATTGGTCCTTGACGAGTCCGATTCCAGTGTTGGCGAGATTTTGGTGCGGGGAGCCAACGGTGCAATGCGCGCTTGCGCGCGAACGGCCGGCTCTCCCGAAGGGCCCATGCGTGAGCAGTCCGACCACGAGACATGGAATTCGAGCCGTGCTCTCCCTTATGGCGAGTTTATGGCCTCGATGTTCTTGCGCTACGTGATATTTGCCGACCCCAAAAACGCCCTTGCGAACACGGTACCTGCCGACGAGCTCGATGAGGGTATAAAAAACACCGCCAACAAGATCAAACTCGTAAAGTTGCCCGAGCCGGTCGAGGTGTTTTTGGGCTTTAACACGGCACCGCTCCCCGATGCTATCGAGACGCTGCTCTACCGCGTTGACCATGCCGATAATCCGAGCGGTATCGAGCGTTATGCCGCCGCCCTTATGAGCGAGGTCGATTTGCCCCGACTGCGCACCATCGCTGCCAAGTCCGAGATGGGCCTAGCGCGTATCGACCGCTCAAAGCTGTTCTATCTCAATTTTGATCGTAGCCTGCTGGACCAGGACGAGATTGACATGCTGCTTGCTATCGAGTGTCGTCTTAACCGCCTCTCCGGCATCCTTGAGCGCATCGGGGCCGGATTGGCCCCTGCGGCATCCTCGCCGAGCCTTGAGGGCTGCGCGCTCTTTGACGCGTGGCATATCGCCAAGACGACCAACGATGTTCCCCGACTGCTCGATACGGCCTCGAGTGACAACCCGTGGGGCAAACCGGGTACGGTAGCTTGCCAGCCAGGCGGTGAGTGGGACGTGCGCACCCGTTTTGCGCGCGCGGTCGAAGCCCTCAACGTTGTCACGCGGCTTGACTATACCTATCGGGCAAACGTTGCCGAGGGGATTATGCTCGTTCGGTTTGGGCGCTCGGTCGTGGATGCCATGCCTCAACGTGAATACGACGCCCAGGATGACGTCTGGCGTGAGTTGGACGAGGACGTACGTGCGATTTGGGCCACCGAGCACGATGCGCGCGTGGCGCTCACGCTAGCAGCGGCTTGTTTTGCTGCCGGTGCCAGCATTACGCGCTGCTACGTTCAGATTTCGGCTCCCGATGGCGAGCAGGGCGAGCGCATCATTGCAACATATTCCTTTGGGCGTGCGGCCTATCTGGCCAATTGCGTTCCCGCCGCTAAGAATTTTGAAAGCATGGATATGGATGATATGCCGTGCAAGCGCATGCTTGAGGCATATGAGTCGGACGCGCCGGATGCGATTGAGCCCGCTGAGGTTCATGCTCGCCCGCGTGACGACCACCGTTCGCTGCCGCCGGCGTTGCGCGACCTGCTGCTTGCCGATACGGCTGATGAGCTTGAGGTTATGGAGGAGGGCGATGACCCGTATGTGGCGCGCGTCGCTGAGTTGCGCGAGCGGGCAAAAGTCGACCGCGCGGGTGCGTTTGAGGGCTTTTCCCGTCTTGTTGAGGAGCTGGAGGCCAAGTGCGCCGTTGCCGAGCTTTTGGCGACAGGACCGGTCCAGACGCTGTTCTGCGACAACCAACTGGTGCGTATGGTGCTGCCGGTAATGGAGGAAGACCGCTCCGTTCGTATTTTGCGCGCTCCCGATGCGCTGTACTTTGCCCAGCATGAGATTTGCAGCTTTTACGCCGATCAGGAGGATTTTGAGCGGGCATTGCCCGAGGTGCGTCATCTTTACGATCTGGCGCGCTCATCCATGCAATCACACTTTGCACTCATCAACGTGCTGGCGCGTCTGGAGCGCTATGACGAGGTCATTGAGGTGGCGCGCCACGGCCTGCGCATTGCCAGTGACCGTTCCGCAATCGGCTACCTGTTCTATCGCCTAGCGTTTGCCTACTGGAACTGCGATCAGCTCGAGCTGGCGTTGGCGTGCTACCGCTTGGTACCGCGCGGCGAGGAGTCGGGTAGCAACGCACTGGAGGAAATGCAGGGCCTTATGAACGAGATGGGTGTCAATGAGCCACCGACGTTCGAGGAAGCGGTTGAGACCATCAGTAAGGCCGGGCTCGAACTGCCGCCGGTGCCTGCCGTGTCCAACCAGCTGGCAGACGCTGCTGTGCAGCTGGTCGATAACGGTTTCTTTTTCCTGGCACGCGTCTGCATCTTCCAAATGTGGCGCACGATGGGAAACGATGAGCTCGGATCCCTCAGCCGGTCGTTGGGATAGGGGTTTGATTTATGGGGGAGGAAAGCCGGCCGGCCAATTATCAAAATTTCCCCTTGCCCGGATTCGAGTGTTTGGTTACTATGGAACGGCTGTTACGGAGAGCTGACCGAGAGGCCGAAGGTGCTCGCCTGCTAAGCGAGTATGCCCCAAAAGGGCATCTGGGGTTCGAATCCCCAGCTCTCCGCCAGTCGAATTGATGCGTCCCCTGAGTTCTCGCAGCTCAGGGGACGTTTTCATTTTACTGAACTGCCCTGAAACGCCCTGTATTTTTGGCAAATTTTGGCAAGAATGGCAAGATTTTGGCAATCGGGCCAGACCGCCCGGAAACACGAAGCGCCCCTCCACCGTATCTCGGCGGCAGAGGGGCGCTTCGTGTTTGCCGGTGGCCGTACCTGCCCGCCCTAGCCGAGCAGGATCTTGTTCACGCGCGCCTGAACGACTGCGTAGTTCGAGCCGAGTCGGCGCTTGCGCTCCGCGCCGTTGCCGTACTCGCCGCGGATGACCGCGCGGGCGAGGGCGTCGATGTCGACGGCGGGCTTGGGCGCCTGCTTCGAGGAGACGCCGAGCAGCTGGTTAACGCGCGCCTGCACGGCTGCGTAGTTCGAGCCGAGCGCCTTCTTGCGCGCCTCGCCGTTGCCGAACTCTCCCGCGATCACTCGGCGCGCGAGGCTGTCGATGGTGCCGGAGGGCGCGCTGGGGGACGGGTCCGAGGAGGGCGGGGCCGCGGGGCTGCCGTCGCACATCTTGTCGTACCAGTACTGGGCGCGCTTGATGTAGGCGTCCTTCTGCGAGCCGTAGATCTGGCCGGGGCAGGAGGTCGCCGAGAAGTGCCTGTGCGGGAACACGTTCACGCTCCACTGTGGTCGTCCCAGGCCGTAGGACTTGCACAGGGCCGCCACGAGGTGGGCGCCGTTGTCGAGGCACGCCTCGGAGATGGTCCCGTCAGGACGGTTCGCGTGCTCGATGTTGATGGACTTGCAGTTAGCGTCCTAGTCGCCGAGGGACCAGGCGGTATCGCGGTCCCACACGAGCTGGCCGATGCGGCCGCCGTCCTCGACGCCGTAGTGCGCGGAGGCCTGTCGGCTCTGCCACACGCTGAAGAGCTGCTCGATGGTGAGGTTGCCCGCCTCGTAGTGGATGCCGATGAACTTCACCTTGCGGCCGCTTCTGCCGGAGCTGAAGTGCTTGCCGAGGATGAGGTCGACGTCGGCCTCGCATTTCTCCCAGTTCTTCACTAGTGCTCACTTTTGTTTGTTCGCGTGTTTCGCGTTTTGCTTGTCGTTTTGCTTGTTGCTTCGCTTGCCGTTTTGCTTTGCGCCCCGCCCGCCGCTAGTTCGGCCATGTCGACCCCTCGAGCAGCCCGGCGAGCAGCATCAGCGCGAACGTCGCGGCGCACCCCGCCGCGGTGCGCACCCGCTCGCGCTGTCCCTCCATGAGCGCGGGTACGGTCCTCATGTGGACCGTGACGGGGCGGACGCCGCCGCGCGCGGCGTAGGCGCGGCCCCTCCTCTGGACGACGACCTCCATCACGCCTTCTCCTTCCTCTTCAGGTACTCCGGTATGGCGGACGTCCTTATGAGCGTCCTGCCCTTGCCCGCCCTCATCTGCGGGATGGGGTCGGCGCGGCTGTTCACGTACTCATACATGCGGTCGCGGGCTATCCCCGCGAGCTTGGCGGCCTGCTCAACGCTCACGTAGAGCGGCAGGTCGAGCGGGACGGGCCATGCGTCCGGCTGGATGCCCGACGCGGGCTCCTGGTCTGACATGGGTTCCTCCTTTTGGCGTGTTAGGCTTCCCGTAAGGGGAGGTGATTTTTGGCCATGGGCGCGCTCGTCAGCCGAGCAGTAGATGCAGCAATTTCCATGCTGCCGTGAGCAAGATGGGCGTGGCGAGTCCGACGAAGAACGGCCATCTCGGCACGCCCTCTCGGCGCTTGATGCGGATGACCTCCTTGGTCAGGTGGTCGAGCTTGAAGTCGAGCGCCTCGTAGTTGCGCCTGAGGCTCTTGCACGACTCGAAGGCGTCATACACGGTCGGCTCGCTGATGGCGCCCTTGGATCCGGCTGGCAGCTCCTGCTTCATGGGTTCCTCCTTGCTGACTATAGGTTTAACTATTGCTCAAAGGGAAAAAATATCGCGCACATCAACCTTGAAAAGAGCGGCAAGCCGACGAGCATCATCAAGCGTGATGTCACCAGGGTTTTTCTCCATCTTTGCATATGTGATTCGAGAAACGCCAAGGTAATCAGCTACGTTCTGCTGTGTATAACGCTCTTTCTTTCGCGCTTCGATTAACTTCATCTGCACCTCCTCTCGATGTCTAGAACTATAGTCAAACATATAGTGTATGTAAAGAAACTTTTTCTTATAATGTAGAAAAAGTTTAACAACTGAGAGGTTCCCAAGATGAGCATCGGTTCAAACATAAGACGCATCAGGGTTGCTCGCGACTTGACTCAGGAGGAGTTTGGCAAGATTGCTGGCGTCTCGGCGATGGCAGTATCTCAGTGGGAGAACGATCGAGCTGTGCCACGCATGGGCGCGGTCCAAGCTATCGCTGACCATTTCGGTTTGAATAAGGGCGAAATCATAGATGATGAGCCAACCGACCTCCCCGACGGCGCCATGCCCGTGGTCCCGTCCTCCGCGACCGTCCCGCTGCTCACCATCAGCCGCGTCCACGCCGGGGCCATGACGGACGAGGAGGAGGTCGCGCACCGCGTCGAGGTCCCCGCCTCGGTGTGCGAGAACCACCCGCGCGCCTTCGCGCTGGAGGTCGAGGGGGACTGCATGGACCGCGTCATACCGGAGGGCAGCCACGTGCTGGTCGACCCGGACCGCGAGCCGGGCAACGGCTCCATCGCGGTGGTCGAGACCGAGGCGTACCGGGCCGTGATGCGCCGCTGGTACCGGGGGAGCAGCACGCTGATGCTCACGGCCGACAGCCACGCCGAGCAGGAGGACATGGTCTTCGGGCCGGAGGACGGCCCCGTGCGCGTGGTCGGCACGGTGGTGTGGTGGCAGGCCCCGGCGGAGATGGAGTAGAGGGATATGGTTAAGATCGGAATGCGCAAACCCAATCTGAAGTCTTCGTTCAAGGCGAGGACGACCGGCAGGGCGAAGCGCGCCGTGAAGAGGGCGATAATTCCCGGTTACGGCAAGAAGGGCATGGGCTGGGTCAAGAACCCGAGAAAGGCCGCCTACAACGCCGTGTACCGCAGGACGACGGTCGGCGTGGGCGATATGGCCCGCGCTATCGCCAAGCCGAGCAGGGGGAAGTCCGCATCGGCGGCGCGCTCTGCCGCGCCCGCCGCCCCGCGCGCGACGGCGAGCAGGACGCTCGTCCAGTCGATGACCTCGCTCCGCCAGCTGGACCGGGCGCTCCCGCTGTGCCTCTTCCTCGGATGGACCGGAGCTCACAGGGCGTACGCGCGGATGTGGGGCAGCTTCCTCCTATATTTGTTCACCTTCGGGCTCTTCGGCTTCGGCTGGCTGTTCGACCTCGTGACCCTGATCATGAGGCGCTTGGAGCTGAGGCGTCTAGGCGGCATTGCGCCGACCCTGCAGGAGGAGCCGCGCCCCGTCGATTCCGTCTTCGGCCAAGACGCTCTTGATTCCGACGACTGGGGGCGGCGCACGGAGGAGGAGGCTGCGGCCCGACTCGAGCTCCAGCGCAAGAACCGCGCCTACATGGAGGAGAACGGTGTCGACACCGGCATGTTCAACGAGGAGAAGGTCATGGCGGACGCCCTGCGGACCATCGAGTCGATGTGCCCGTGCATGCTCAAGTTTGACCGCGGCATGGGCCGCGAGGAGCCGAGGATCAGCTTCTGCTCCCCCACGAAGACCGGAAAGCTTCCGAAGAACGTCGTCGAGGCACATATCTACCACCAGGACGAAAAGACGGTGAGGGACTCCCACGGGTTCGAATGGCAGCAGTACGGCGACAGTATCAGCGTCAAGATCAGCTACCTCTCCGACGGACGCATAAACAAGTTCGACGTCCGCGGGTTTCATAAGACGCGCTCTGTCAACGTCTCCATTCGCAGGCGCGGCGACGACCTCGTCATGACAAGTGCGGGCACCGTCGGTGAGACGGGCGCCTGGCAGTCCCTTTGCCCCGGAGCCGACCCCTCGGCGGGGGACCTGCTCGAGGCCCTGAACAAAGAGGTCGAGAGAATCTACTAACCGTTCAGCTGTTGTCCGGCGGAATCGGAAGAGACGAGATAGAGGATATGGCTAGAAGAAAACCTGCGAGGAATTTCGGAATTGAATCGATAGAGATCGACAGATTTCGCAACTTCACGCCGATGACGATAAAGCTCGGCCGCTACGTCACGGTCATATCTGGGCAGAATGGCACAGGAAAGTCGACGCTTCTCGGAATGCTCGGGCAACCTTTTGGAATGGCTGAGATGAAGGACGTGTTCGGGAGGGGAATGCGTGCGAAATTCACGGACATGTTCAAGCTGTCCCCGGATCATGACATACCCGGAGAGCACGTCTATTACGTAAACCTGCGCGACCAGAATTTGTATCCAAGCGGTTCGCACGTGCAGGTCAAGTCATATAAGAGGGAAGGCTATAAACTGCCCATCCGCCTTGTGACCGGTGCCCGGCGAGGAAAGGGAGACGGGAATATCGACTATCCCGTCATCTATCTGGGGCTTCGCAGGACATATCCGGTCGGAGAGATACCGAACGCAGCATCGACGACGCCGACGCTAACCGAAAGTGAGGTCGCTGAGCTTAGCGGTTGGTACAATTCGGTGTTTCTCGCCTGGAACCAGGATGACTTGGAGCCTGTTGAGCTTACTGCGTCAACCGCAAAGAAAGCGACGATACTGGTCAATGCCTCAAGCTATGATTACCTGGCGAACTCGGCGGGACAAGATAATCTCGGACAGATCCTCGCTGCACTTCTTTCGTTTGGCAGGGCGAAGGCGTCGCTCGGCGATTCCTATCGCGGCGGCCTGCTGTTGATTGACGAACTGGACGCAACCCTGTTTCCGGCATCTCAGGAGGCGCTGTTCGACCTGTTGCTCGAGAAGGCGATGGAGTTGGAAATCCAGGTGGTGTTCACGACGCACTCTTTCCAACTGATTGAGCGTGCGATTTCAAAACGCGGGAAAAAGGATGATATCGAGGTCGTTTACCTTCGGAGGCGCGATACCGGTATCGAGCAGATTGATCACCCGGAAGAGCTTGATATAAAGGCCGACCTTTCCGTCAGGATGCCCAAGAGGCGTCGGAAGAAGAAGGTTGAAGTCCTGTGTGAAGACGAGGAGACGAAATGGTTCTTGAAGAAGGTGCTACCCGCCAGCGTCTACTCAAAATGCAACGTGATCCCGGCCGGTCTCAGCTGCGGCGAGCTCGCTGAGCTTTCTATTCGAGAAATACCGTCCCTCAAGGACGTCCTGTACGTTGTCGATGGCGATGCGATTGGGGACGCGTGCTCGAAAGTGAAGAACAGCCCGCGTACGCGCATCCTGCCGACTGGAGACATGAATCCAGAGACGGCAATCTACGACACCTTGTCAAAGCTGCCGGACAACGGGGAGTTCTGGACCTCTATGGAATCGGAAAACCACTACAGCAGGCAGATGTTCGTCCGTTCCTTTGAAGAGTCTCATAAGGAGCACTACGCGGATAAAAAGGCCAGGCGTCGCGCAGATAAAAAATGGTTTAGGGATGAGAAGGCCAAGGGAGGGCTGGGAGAGAACTGGTCCGACGGGTTCGCTAAATGGAGGGAGCTGCACCAGGGCGAATGCGAGGAGTTCGCCGCTGGTTTTGCGTCTGAAGTGGAGCGGATAATCAGAAGGGTCGAGGCTATGGCCAAGAGGGCCGACAGCGAGTAACCTAGGAGCTGCACAGCGAGAGGAGGTGCGCCGATGCCGACGACATACACGCCGATCAGGTACCCCGGCGGCAAGTCGAAGATATTCCCACTGGTCGATTCCATCATCGCCGAGAGCGGCCTCGGGGGCTGCACCTACGCGGAGGCGTACTGCGGCGGCGCGGGCCTGGCCATGAAGCTGCTGCTGCTCGGGCGCGTCTCCAGGGTGATCCTGAACGACGTCGACCCTGCCGTGTACAGCATGTGGGACGCGATAGTGAACCACACGGACGAGCTGTGCGCGTTCATCGACGGCGCGGAACTCAGCATTCCCGAGTGGAAGGCCCAGCGCGAGGTCTACCTTTCCTCCAGCGACCCGTCGCTCGAGCTCGGCAAGGCGGCCTTCTACCTGAACAGGGCGAATAGGTCGGGCATACTGCGCGGCGGCCCGATCGGAGGCATGTCCCAGAAGGGGAAGTTCGGCATCTCGGCGCGCTTCAACAAGGGACCGCTCTGCGACAAGGTGCGCGCGATCGCTGCCCGCTCGGCGGATATCGACCTGTACAACATGGATGCCTGCGAGTTCATCTCGTCCGTCCTCGCGCGCGAGGACGGGCTGTTCGCCAACTTCGACCCGCCGTACGTCGTGAAGGGGCCGGGCCTGTACGAGAACTCGTACACCGAGGACGACCACAGGGAGGTCGCCGGGAAGATAACCGGCTGCGGGTTCCCCTGGATGGTCACCTACGACAACGTGCCGCTCATCTCCGAGATCTACTGCGGCTTCGACAGGTACCTCATCGACGTGGGCTACAGCGCGGCGTCCGCGAAGGTGGGGAGGGAGCTGCTCATCGCCGGGCCGGGCGTCAAGGTGCCCGATGGGGTCGAGAGGGCCTAGGCAGACGAAAAATAGGCCCCGCGCATACGGGCTGCAACCCTGTGCGAGGCCGTGAGTCAAACCAACCGAATACACGGAAGGCAAGGTGATTGTACATCATGTCGGTCCAGAAGCTGAAGAGCGGCAAGTGGGTCGCCGACGTCACGGTCGGCGTGAAGTGGGACGGCTCGCGCGACAGGCGCGTCGAGACGTGCCAGACGAAGGGGCACGCCCGCAAGGCGGAGACCCGCCTGCTCATGGAGAAGGAGCGCCTGCGCGGGCGCGTGACGGCGCGCATCACGCTGGCGGAGTTCGTCGACGAGGTGTACTGGCCCCAGAAGGCGGGGCTGCGCGCGAACACGCGGCAGGGCTACGAGCGCGACCTCAGGAGGCGCATCCTCCCCGCGCTCGGCAACATGGAGCTCGAGCAGATAAACAAGCTGAACATACAGCGCATGGTCTCGGCCTGCCCCACGCGCAAGACGGCGACCAACGCCCGCGAGACGCTCTCCTCGGTGCTCGGTTACGCTGTGGAGATGGGCATGCTGCCCGTGAACCCCGCCTCGTTCCGCTACACGTACTCCGGGGGCGGCGCCGACCCCGAGCGCGGAGGGGAGTGGCTGACCGCCTTCGGGGACCATGAGCGGCTGCTCGGGTACCTGAGGGAGACGCGGCCTGGGTCCTGCGTCGAGCGCATCTGCGTGATCGGGCTGTGCGAGGGGCTGCGCAAGGGCGAGGTCCTGGCGCTGCGGTGGGAGGACGTCGACCTCGCGCGGCGCGAGCTGACGGTGCGCGGGACCTACACGCAGGGCCTGGGCGGCGCCCACGAGACCGACCCGAAGAACCGCAACGCGCGGCGCACCATCCCGCTGCGCGCCTACGCGGCGGAGCGCATGGCGGCATGGGGCCCCGGCGAGGGGCCGATCGTCGAGGGCGTTGGCGGCGGGCTGCTGAGCCCCGTGACCGCGGGCGAGCGCATGCGCCGCTTCACCGCGGGGAGCTACCCCGACGGGACGCCGCTGCCGCGCGTCACCATGGCGAGCCTGCGCCACAGCTTCGCCACGGCGTGCGTCAACGAGGGCATGGAGGTCTCGAAGCTCTCGCGCATCATGGGGCACGCCGACATCAAGACCACGATGCGCTACTACGTGCGCCAGAAGCTCGACGACCTCAAGGTGGCGGTCGACGCCATGGACGGCGGGGACGTTGGCAATCGTTGGCAGTAGGAATCTGCGTTTCCGCAGGTAGAAGGCTTGTTGTACTGGGGTTCGAATCCCCAGCTCTCCGCCAGTACGAATTTGAAGAAGGGCTCCGTAGGGGGCCCTTTTTGGTATGGAGAACGTTAGCTGGGGATTCGAACCCTCAAAAAATGAGGCGCCCCGTTGGACGCCTCATTTGGTTCGATGTGATATCGCTTTGGCCCTACACCTCAGGAGCCTTGGCTACGGTCTCGCTCTCGGCTGTGAGCGGGCGGTTGTCGATGCGGCGGCCCAGGCGGTCGAGCTTCACGAGCAGCCACTCGATGGGATTGGGCCCCGTTCCTTCCTCGTCGGCAACCAGGTCCATGACGGCAATCTTGGTGCCGTCCTGCTTAAGCGTAACGCTGCCCACCTTATCGCCAACATGCACCGTGCCCGAAAGGTCATCGTAGCTAACCTTTTCGGTCACTTCGCCGGCGAGTGAGAACACCGTTGCCTGCGCGGTGGGGTCGGCAAGCGTGGCGTCGATCGTTTTGTCTGTCCAGTCGGTTTGACTGACACGTGCCATCAACGGGTTTCCGTTGGCGGTCTTCTTTTGCGTATTGGCGATTTCGACCGTTACCTTGTGGTCGTAATACCAACTAGCAAGTGTGGCCGTATCGGCAAAACGCTGGTCGGTGGTGCTGGAGTTCAAGACAACGGTATAGATCTCGTCGCCATCGCGATTGTAGGCGCTTGCAAAGCAGTATCCGGCATCGTCGGTGGTGCCGGTCTTACCGCCGATATTGCCGTCTTGGCCCAATAAAACATTGTGCGTATCCATGGAATGCGAATGATCGGAGCCGTCGGCGCCCGTCACTTCGATCCAGGGATCTTTGCTCGCCATGACTTCGCGAATCGTGTCGTCCTTCATGGCCTCTTGCATCATCAATGCCACATCGTGTGCGGTTGAATGCATATCGCCGGCCCATTCGTCAAAATCCAGCCCGTGCGGGTTCTCGAAGAGCGTTCCCGTGCAGCCGAGCTTCTTGGCCCGCTCGTTCATGGCTTTTACAAACGTAGCGACGGCATCTTTGGTCTTGGGGTCAAGTTTTTTGCCCACGTGTTCGGCAAGCGCGATGGCGGCGTCGTTGCCCGAGGGGATCATCAGGCCGCGCAGCGCTTGCTCGACGGTGAACTCGTCGCCTTCGAGGAGTCCCGCGGTCGAGTTGCCTACGGTTGCCGCCGCGTTGCTCACGGTGATTTTCTCGTCCATTTTGCAGTTCTCGACCGCGAGGATTGCAGTCATGACCTTGGTGATCGAGGCGATTTTGACTTGCTCGTCGGCGCTACGGGCATAATAGACGGTGCCGTTTTTACCCATGACAAACGCATTGGAGGCATCGATATCGGGCAGGTCTTCGGCTGCAATGCCGCGTGCATCGGCGGCTTTGCCGCAGATGTTATCGGTCGTGAGCACTTGGGCGCCGGCGACGGACGGAATGCCGGCGACAAGGGCGACGGCGCAGGCAAGGCCAACGGCCAGCTGCGCGGAACGCTTTACAAGAGGGGCGAGATGCTTCACTGATTTCGCTTTCGACGGGATGGTCTCTTTTGGCTCTAGAGTATATCGTTTACCGGCTGTGCCGCTTGGGGTTTGGCGCGTGCGGTTTATCTTCGTGTCTGAGCGGACGCTTGGGTGTGCACGGTCGATATGATTGCCCGTCGCGTATCGAGGAGGTCCTTACAAATACTTGACAATACCCTCACGCATATATGAGCTGCGATTTTTACTATCGATACTGCTGATTTGACATCGATGTGGAGGTATGCGGTATGACGGCTGCTGCGGCTGTGGGGCCCACGGAGCTCGAGGAGCTAATGGAAGCGCAGGCCGAGGCCGCGCATGAGCGCGAAGTTGGGGATGCGACTCGCCCCACGGCAGAGGACCTTGCCACCTCGCCGACGCGCATCGATGTCGAGGGCCTCGACCTGTTCTATGGCGATCACCACGCGCTTAAGGATGTGTCCATCAAGATCCGCGACAAGCAGATTACCTCGTTTATCGGTCCTTCGGGCTGCGGCAAGTCGACGTTGCTGCGTTGCTTTAACCGCATGAACGATGGAATCAAGGACTGCCGCATCGAGGGCAAGATTGCGCTCGATGGACAAGATATCCTGGGCGATTACGACATCTGCCGCCTTCGCCAGCGCGTGGGCATGGTGTTCCAGCGCCCCAACCCGTTTCCCATGAGCATCTACGACAACGTCGCCTACGGTCCTCGCGGTATGGGTGTGCGCGATCGCGCTGTGCTGGATGAGCTGGTCGAGGACTCCCTGCGCCGCGCTGCCCTGTGGGACGAAGTCAAGGACAAGCTCAAAAAGTCGGGCCTGGGTCTTTCGGGTGGACAGCAGCAGCGCCTGTGCATCGCCCGCGCACTTGCCGTGCGGCCCGATGTTCTGCTGATGGACGAGCCGACCTCGGCGCTCGACCCCGTGTCGACGCTCGTGGTGGAGCAGCTGGCCTGCGAGCTCAAAGAGACCTGCACGCTCGTGGTCGTTACACACAATATGCAGCAGGCGGCGCGCATATCCGATTCCGTCGCGTTTTTCTTGCTAGGTGAGTTGGTGGAGCACGCGCCCACCGCTCAGCTTTTCAAAAATCCTACTGACCCGCGTACGGCGGATTATTTGACGGGGCGTTTTGGCTGATACCATCTAGTAAAGGTACCTTTAGGATTAAGATGCGGTCATGCCGGCCGCAAAGGGGTTCAACATGATCTATTACGTCGAGGACGATGACAACATCAGGGATTTGACGGTCTATGCACTGCGCAAGCAGGGGATCGAGGCCGAAGGCTTTTCGTGCGACGGTGAGTTTAAGGCTGCCGTGGCGCGACGGGTGCCCGATGCTGTGCTGCTCGATATCATGCTGCCCGATACCGATGGCTTGGCGATTATGCGTCGCCTGCGTGCCGATCGCCTGACGGAGACGGTGCCCATCATGATGCTTACCGCCAAGGATACCGAGCTCGACAAGGTGATGGCGCTCGATGGCGGTGCCGACGATTATCTGACTAAGCCGTTTTCGCTCATGGAGCTTGCGAGCCGCTGCCGCGCACTGCTGCGTCGCGGCGGCATGGTCAAGCAGGCGAGCGATGTGCTCAGCGTGGGCGATATCGTGCTTTCGCCCAGCCATCGCGAGGTGACCGTTGCCGGCGAGCCGCTTAAGCTCACCCTGCGCGAGTTCGACCTGCTCGAGTACCTCATGCGCAAGCCCGGCGTGGTCTTTACCCGCGAGTCGTTGCTGCAGAGCGTGTGGGGTTGGGATTTCGACGGCGGTTCGCGCACCGTTGACGTGCACGTGCAGACGCTTCGCCAAAAACTGGGCGAGCATGCCAGCGCCATCGAGACCGTGCGCGGCGTGGGCTACCGCTTGGCCGAGCCTTCTGCCGGTGACGGTGCCGAAGGTGACGACACCGCGGCCACCGCATCGGAGGAGTAACCCGTGGTCTTCGCCCCCCAGGGAAAACATACGCTGTCGCACCGCGTTTTTGTGACGATCTTTGTTTGCGCCATGGCGGTTATCGTGGCGTTTACGGTGCTGGGTGCGTTCTTTGTGCAAAACACCTTGGCGGATGCCACGAGTGCCAATCTGGCGCAGGAAACCGAGCTCATTGCTGCCGCCCTCGACGAACAGCAGGAGCCCATCCCGTTCTTGCGTAGCCTCGATCGCGAGGACTTGCGCATTACGCTGATTAACAAGGATGGATCGGTTGCCTACGACAACGAGGCGTCGCCTTCCTCACTGCCCAACCATGGCGATCGCCCCGAGGTCATCGAGGCCTTTGAGAGTGGTTTGGGTTCCGCGGAGCGCGCAAGCTCTACGCTCGACGAGATTATGCTGTATCGCGCCGTCGCCCTTGATAACGGCCAGGTTGTCCGCTTGGCGCAAGCCCAGCCTGGCGTTGCGGCGATTTTGCTGTCGATGGTGGCGCCGATGCTGCTTATCGCAGCAGCGGGTGCAATACTCTCGTTTTTTATGGCGCGCCGCGAGTCCCGTGCAATCATCGCGCCGTTGCAAGAGGTGGATTTGGACCACCCACGCCGTAGCTATGAGCACGCCTATGCCGAGATGGTCCCCATGCTTGAGCGTATCGAGTCGCAGCGCCAGGAACTCAAGCGCCAAATGGCGGTGCTAGCGGACAACGACCGAATGCGCCGCGAGTTCACGGCCAATATCACCCATGAGCTCAAGACCCCGCTTACCGCGATTTCGGGCTATGCCGAGCTTATTGCAAACGGCATGGTTGAGGGCGAGGACGACTTGCGCAACTTTGGTGGCCGCATCTATCGCGAGGCGGGCCGCCTGGCAGCGCTCGTCAACGACATTCTTACGCTTTCCAACTTGGACGAGGCGGAGCGAGCATCCGAGGGCGAGGCGGTGCCCATTGGGTCCACAGAACCCATCGAGCTCTCTCGCGCCATGTTGACGGTGGAACAGCGTCTTGAGCAAGTTGCCCGGCAGTCGAATGTGACCATTGGGCATGAGACGAAGCCCATGGTGATCGAAGGCGTGCCGCGCCTGATTGACGAGCTGATCTACAACCTTGCAAGCAACGCCATTCGCTACAACCGACCTGGCGGTACGGTCACGCTGCGCTGCGGGACCAATGACGAGGGTCATCCGTACCTGTCTGTTGCCGATACGGGTATCGGTATTGCGCCCGAGGAGCAGGGTAAAGTGTTCGAGCGTTTTTATCGCGTGGACAAGAGTCGTTCTAAGGCGCGTGGCGGAACCGGCCTGGGTTTGGCGATCGTCAAACACGCCGCTCTGTACCATCACGCCGCGATTGACCTGTCGAGTGAGCCGGGAGTGGGGACAACCATCACGGTGACGTTTCCCGCACAGCAGAAAGAGCCGTTTGCATAGCGCTTGGCCGCTGGCCTTGATGTAAACGCCGCATCGGGGTTGCCGGTGCGGCGTTATTGTTGCGCAAGATTGTTATAAGCGCTGTAGCTTATGTATAGAGTTTGGACATGGGAAAAAGATGCGATAACAAATGGACAGTTTTGTCAATACGAACTCGGGAACTGAAAGGCACGCTGCATGGCCCTTCTCGAATTGTTCCAGCTGCTTAAAAAGCATCTCAAGCTGGTCATTACCCTTCCGGTGGTCTGTGCGATCGTCATGGGTATCGCGTCCTTTGCCATGATGGACAATACCTACACCGCCACGACGAGCATGTACATTCTCGCTAAGACCGACGGCGGTCAGATGAGCTATAACGACCTTTCGGCGAGCCAGATGCTTTCCAACGATATCGCCACGCTGCTCGACAGCGATAGCGTTAAGAGCGGTGCCGCCAAGGATCTGGGCCTTTCCGATTTGGATGATTACAAGATTGCCGTTTCGTCCGAGACTACGACGCGCGTCATTACGCTTTCGGTGACGGGTACCGATGCCAAGGAGACGGCCAAGGTTGCAAGGGCAATGGCCAACTCGGTAAGCACGGTCGCCCAGAATGTTGGCGCCGCCCAGAGCATTAACGTGGTCGATGAAGCCAAGACCCCTGAGTCTCCGAGCGGCCCCAAGCGCTTGCTGTATGTTGCCGTTGCGTTCCTTGCCGGCGTCTTTATCGCAATTGCCTACGTTGTTTTGGCAGATATACTCAACATGCGTATCCGCGGTGCCGAAGAGGCAGAAGAGCTCCTGGGTATTCCCGTTGTTGGCCGAATTCCGGCTATGAAAGGTGGTAAATAGGCATGGCTAAGGCGAAGAACACCGATAAAGGGGCCGCCTTGGATATCCAACTTAAGACAGGTTGCTTTGAGGACGCGGCGCTGGTGCGCCGCGCCGTTTTTATGGACGAACAAGGCTATGAAAACGAGTTTGACCAGATTGACGAGGACCCGGGCTGCATCCATGTGACGCTGTATGTGGATGGCCAACTCACCGGCTGCTCGCGCGTGTTTCCCGAGGAGCTGGAGCGCGCGGCAGATGCGGAGGCTCCGGTGCCACCGGCGTGCGACTTGGACGAAGGCGTCGCCGCGGGGGAGACCTACATTATGGGGCGCGTCGCCGTGCTGCCGGCTATGCGTCGTCGCGGATTGGCAAGCGCGATCGTCGAGGCCAGCGATACATGCGCACGCGATGCTGGCGCTAGACTAATTAAGCTGCACGCGCAGGAATACGTGTTGCCGCTCTATGAAAAGGCTGGCTACACACAAATTGCCCCGGTTGACTACGAAGACGAGGGCCAGCCCCATGCCTGGATGGCCAAGCGCGTAGATGGCAGATAGGGACGTTCCTTTTCTGTCGACAGTTGGGGACACTCCTCGGCAATTGGCGCATCGGAGTGCTCGGACATACAGTTTTTCGATTCCGCATGTATATATGCGCGCTAATGGGTTATAAAATCTAAGTCTGAACATAGCAGGTCTGCGATACGGCTCGGGTAACCGGGCTGTTTTTGCGGACGGGGGTAGCGCGAAAGGACTGCACATGCGTCAATTTAAGACCGAGAGCAAAAAGTTGCTCGACCTCATGATCAACTCCATCTACACCAACAAGGAAATCTTCCTGCGCGAGCTTATTTCTAACGCGAGCGACGCCGTCGACAAGCTCAACTTTAAGAGCCTGCAGGATCCGAGCGTCAAGCTCGACCAGGGCGACCTGGCTATTCGCGTCTCCTTTGATAAAGACGCCCGCACCATTACCATCTCGGATAACGGCATTGGCATGACCGCCGAGGAGCTCGAGCGCAACCTGGGCACCATCGCCCATTCCGGCTCCGAGGAGTTTAAGACCGAGAACGCCGAGCAGCAGGGTTCGGATGTCGACATCATCGGTCAGTTTGGCGTGGGCTTCTACTCGGCCTTTATGGTCGCCAGCCACGTGAAGGTGGTCAGCCGCGCTTATGGCGAGGATGTCGCCCATGTGTGGGAATCCGACGGTCTTGAGGGCTATACCATCGAGGACGGCGAGCGCGCCGAGCACGGCACCGATGTCATCCTGACGCTGCGCGAGAACGAGAAGCTCGACGCCGATGGCGAGGCCGAGACCTACGATCGCTTCCTGACCGAGTGGGGCCTCAAGAGCCTGATTCAGCAGTACAGCAACTATGTGCGCTACCCGATCCAAATGATGGTCTCCAAGAGCCGCCAGAAACCCAAGCCCGAGGACGCGCCGGAGGATTACAAGCCCGAGTACGAGGACTACCAGGAGCTCGAGACCGTTAACTCCATGACGCCGATCTGGAAGAAGCGCAGCTCCGATGTTGAGCAGAAGGACTATGACGAGTTCTACAAGTCTACGTTCCACGACTTTGACGATCCTGCGCGCACCATCAGCTTCCACGCCGAGGGTACGCTCGAGTACGACGCCCTGCTGTTTGTGCCGGGCCGCGCGCCGTTCGATTTGTACAGCAAGGACTACGAGAAGGGCCTGGCGCTCTACAGCTCCAACGTCCTGATCATGGAGAAGTGCGACGACCTGCTTCCCGACTACTATAACTTTGTCCGCGGCGTCGTGGATTCCGCCGACGTGTCGCTCAACATCTCGCGCGAGACGCTGCAGCAGAACCGTCAGCTTAAGGCTATCGCCAAGCGTGTGGAAAAGAAGATTACCGCCGACCTTGAGGATATGCGTGACAACGACCGCGAGGCCTACGAGAAGTTCTTTGAAAACTTTGGCCGTGGCCTTAAGTACGGCATCTATTCGAGCTATGGCATGAAGGCCGATGAGCTCGCCGACCTGCTGCTGTTCTGGTCTGCCAAGGAGCAGAAGATGATTACCCTGGCCGAGTATGCCAAGGGCATGCCCGAAGATCAGAAGGCCATCTACTACGCCGCCGGCGACTCGCGTGAGCGCTTGACCAAGATGCCCGTGGTAAAGGGCGTACTCGACCGCGGCTATGACGTGCTGCTGCTGACGCAGGATGTGGATGAGTTCACGTTCCAGGCTATGCGTGAGTACGTTGCCGTCGATATGCCCAAGATCTACGAGGACGATGCTGCCCGCGAGGCTGCCGAGAAGGCCGTTGCCGATGGTGCCGAGCCCGAGGTCGAAGATCGTCACCTGGAGCTCAAGAATGTCGCTACCGGCGATCTTGACCTGGCGACCGAGGACGAGAAGAAGGAGGCCGAGGACGCCACTAAGGAGAACGAGGACCTCTTTAGCGCCATGAAGGAGGCACTCGATGACAAGGTCGAGAAGGTCGCTGTCTCTGCGCGCCTGACCGATGCTCCCGCGTGCATCACCACCGAGGGTCCGCTTTCGCTCGAGATGGAGAAGGTGCTTCAGAAGGGTCCCGAGGGTGCGCCCGACGGTATGCCCAAGAGCCAGCGTGTGCTCGAGCTCAACGCCAAGCACCCGGTCTTTGCCAAGCTCGTCGCTGCTCAGAAGGCGGGCGACGCCGACAAGATCAAGCAGTACTCCGGCCTGCTCTATGACCAGGCCCTGCTCGTCGAGGGTATTTTTCCCGAGGACCCCGTTGCCTTCGCGGCGGCTGTCTGCGAGCTTATGTAATTGGTTCCGCCGTTCTGCCGAACGGCGGAACGGCTCGACGCTGCCCTCAGTTCCGCCGTTCTAACGAACCTATTGGTTCTGCCGTTCTAACGAACGGCAGACCGGTCGACGCTGCAAACGCCCCTAAGCGGCAATCTGACGTTCAATCGTCGGTCGCGTACCGAAGTACGCTTCCCTCCTCTTTCACGTCACCTTGCTCGCTTAGGGGCGTTTTCGCTGACTTATGCTCAACCAGCGACGCTTTCGTGATCCTAAGTAGTCATTGGGGGCGTTCTTGTTTGACTGGTCGTTTAAGAACGTTCCTAATGACTAAAGAACGTCCCCGATGACTAGTTGGGTTGCTAATTTGTGCGGGTTGTGGTTTTGGGAGCTGCGGGAATTTAAGATACTGTACAACTGTACGTTAACTCATCTTCGTAGTATATTGCTACCCGCAAAACTCAATACCATTGTGCATCGAGACGTTAAAACGCCTTCGTACAATGGTTATCGATAGTACGATTCGATTCAACGACAGGATGGATGGTCCAAGCGTGAGTCTCGGCAGCAAACTATCCGATGCAAAGGTCTCCTTTGCGATATTTAAGCGCGACATTAAGCGACTGCTTGTGAATCCCGTCGCCTTGGTGGTTACCATCGGCGTGTGCGTTATTCCCTCGCTGTATGCCTGGTACAACATCGTGGCAAACTGGGATCCGTACGGAAACACCCAGGGTATCAAGATTGCCATCGCCAACAACGATCAGGGCACCCAAAACGACTTGGTGGGCGAGCTCAACGCGGGCGATAAGGTCGTCGATCAGCTCAAGGAGAACGATCGGCTGGGCTGGACCTTCGTCGATTCGGCGGCCGATGCTAAAGAGGGCGTCGAGAGCGGTGAGTACTATGCGGCCATCGTAATCCCCAAGAACTTCTCGGATAACCTGGTTTCGATGCTCGACGGCAACTACCATCAGCCCAAGCTTACGTACTACGTCAATGAGAAGAAGAGCGCTATTGCGCCCAAGGTTACCGACACCGGTGCAAGCACCATCGAGGAGCAGATCAACTCGGAATTTGTCTCCACGGCGGGCGAGACTGTTGCCGGTATCGCCAAGGATGCCGGAGTCGATTTAAAGGACAAGGCAACCCAGACCCAGGATTCGCTGGCAAGTTCGGTGTCCGAAGCATCCGATACCTTGGGCGAGGTGCGTGGTTCGATTGGCGACATGAATGCCGCCATCGATAAGACGAGTGGTTCCATTGCCTCGGCAGATGCAGCACTTGACGGTCTACAGGGTCAGGCGCCGTCGCTGACGCAGGCGATCTCCCAGGGCAACGACCTGCTGGGCGAGGCGCGCGCCACGGCGGGTAATTCCATCACCTCGCTCTCCAAGGCGCTCTCGGAAGGCAGCCTTGCGCTCACCAAGACGTCAGCCTCCGCGAACGCTGCGATTGGCAAGCTGACGGGCACGGTCACATCTACGACCACCCGTATCGACAACTCGCTTGAGTCTCTCCAGGCGACGATCGACCACAATAAGGCCGTTATCGGGCACTTGGAAATTCTCGTTAATGACATGTCGACAGGTTCCGAGGAAATTGACGCGCGCATTGTATCGACCATCGATTTGCTCCGCGAGCAGAATGAAAAGCTTCAGAGCATCAAGGATAGTCTGTCTGCGCAGTCGAGCGCCATGGCGAATGACGCCGCGGCTGTCTCGGGTGCCAGCGACGCTATCAATAACGCAATCCAGACCGGTGCGACTAACCTTGGCCAGGCCCAGACGGACCTGGGTCAAAACGCGCTGCCGAAGGCCTCGAGCGCGCTTGATTCATTTGCCGCCGTCTCGGGTGATCTGACGGGAATCGTGTCTGGCCTCACGCCTGCTATTGCAAGTGCGCGCGGTACACTTTCGCAACTCAACGCTACGCTCGGTCAGGCCAAGACCACGTTGTCCCAGACCGATGCCTCGCTTGCCAAGGTCCAGGACAAGCTCGCAACCGCCGCCAACGACATTGCGGCGATGCAGACCTCCGAGTCCATGGGCGAGCTGGCTGAACTGATGGGTGTCGACGTCAATGACGTGGCAGACTTTATGGCATCTCCCGTAGAGCTGACTTCCAAGTCAATTTTCCCGGTCAAGAGCTTTGGCTCGGGCATCGCTCCCTTCTATACCAATCTGGCGCTTTGGGTGGGCGGCTACGTGCTTATCGCTATCTACAAGCTCGAGGTCGACCGCGAAGGCATCGGCAGCTTTACCGCGCGTCAGGGCTACTTTGGCCGCTGGCTGCTACTGGTGATCCTGGGCGCGTTCCAGGCCATTATCGTTACGGTAGGCGATCTGGTGATTGGCGTGCAGTGCGTCAGCCCGCTGCTGTTCGTGCTGGGCGGCATCGCCATTTCGTTCACCTACGTCAATATCATCTATGCGCTGTCCACCACGTTTAAGCATATCGGCAAGGCGATCGGCGTCATTCTGGTTATCGTGCAGATTCCGGGCTCTTCGGGCATGTACCCCATCGAGATGATGCCCGGCTTCTTCCAGTGGTTGCATCCGCTGCTGCCCTTTACCTACGGCATCAATCTGCTGCGCGAGACGGTCGGCGGCATGTATTCGTTCAACTACCTGTTTAACCTGTGCATTCTGGGCGTGTTCTTGATCGTGGCGCTCTTTATCGGCCTGCAGCTGCGTCCGCTGCTGCTCAACCTTAACCTGCTCTTTGATAAACAGCTTTCCACGACCGGTATGATGATTTGCGAGTCCAACGACCTGCCGCGCCAGCGCTACTCGCTGCGCACGGCCATGCGTGTCATGCTCGATTCCGATTCGTACCGTCGCGAACTGCTCGATCATGCGGTCGCCTTTGAACATCGCTACCCGTACTACATCAAGGGCGGTTTTGCCGCCGTGGTGGGCGTTCAGGTCCTGCTCTTTGTCCTGTCGACGGTTCTCGATATCGACAATAACGGCAAGATCATCCTGCTTGTCATTTGGATCATCTCGGTTATTGCCATCTGCGGCTGGCTTATCAATATCGAATATATCCGCGCGAGCCTCAATACCCAGATGCGCATCTCGGCGCTTTCGGATGAGGACTTGCGTCGCGAGATGCGCGAACACACGGCCGCCATTCCTGCCGCCCGCCACATGTTTGGCCTCAACGCCAGCGAGCGTGGCGCCAAGGGCGGCGATCAGTCCACGGGCCGCTTGCCGCATATAGGATCGCACCATAAATCTCAGGGCAGCGACAGCACAGCCACAAATGATGGAGATACCACCGCGCTTGGCAAGCACTCCAAAGGAGGTGAGGCATAAATGAAGAACATCCTGCATCTGTTTAAGCGCGATGTCCAAAACGTGTCTCGCTCCGTGATCGGCCTGATTGTCGTGATGGGCCTCATTATCGTGCCGTGTCTGTACGCGTGGTTTAACATCGCCGGCAGCTGGGATCCGTACGGCAACACCGGCAATCTTAAGATTGCCGTGGTCAACACCGACGAGGGCTACGAGAGCGATCTGATTCCCGTCGAGGTCAACGTGGGCGAAAACGTAACCGCCACCCTGCGCGGCAACGAGAACTTCGACTGGGTTGTCCTCAACGACCGCGATAAGGCGATCGAGGGCGTTAAGTCGGGCGCGTACTACGCTGCCGTCGTTATCCCTAAAACGTTTAGCGCCGACATGATGACGCTTTTCTCGACTGAGGTGAAGCACGCCGATATCGAGTTTTACGAGAACCAGAAGGCCAACGCCATCGCGCAGATCGTGACCGAGAAGGGTTCGAACGCCGTTCAAAGCCAGGTTAACGAAACTTTTACCGAGACCATTACGAGCATCGGTCTTAAGACGGTGTCCAGCCTGCTCGATTACATGAGCACCGACCAGGTCAGCAACTTTATCGCCAACCTGTCCTCGACGCTCGGCGATTCGGTCCAGGACCTGCAGGGCGTTCAGGCCAGCGCAACGTCGCTTGCGGGCATTTTGAGCTCCACGTCCGATTCGCTGACGTCGGCGAGCGGTATGCTCCAGCAGACGGGTACCGTCGATGAGTCGACCAAGCAGTTGATGGAACACGCCAAGAGCGGCATCAATGATTCCAAGGAAGCGCTCAAGGCCGCCAACGATGCCGTTGACGCGGCGATTGACGGAAGCGCGGGCTCGTTCGACAATGTGTCTGCCGAGCTCGCGAAGGCGTTCGACACCGCAAACCAGCATGTGGACCTTACGGTGTCCCAGCTCAACGATGCCGCGGCGGCGCTCAATACACGTGCCGACGATATCGACGCCACGGCCGACCAGCTCCGCGGCTTTGCCGAGCAGGTCAGTGACGAAAAGCTCCAGGAGAGCCTTAAGTCTGTAGCAACATCGCTGGGCAGGATCGCGGTGGAGTATCGCAACAACGCCAAGGACCTGACGGCAACTGCTAAGTCCCTTTCTGACAGCATGGCAGAGGTCAACAGCACGCGTGCCGAGGTCGATCAGGCCATCGCCGATGCCAAGGCCGGCATTGCGGGCGCCAAATCCGATTACGATTCCACGTTCTCGGTTAAGGCCAAGGAGCTCAAGAAGACCGTCTCGGGCATTCTAGACTCGCTCGATGGTATCTCGGGCGATTTGGATAGCGCCGTAGACGGCCTGACCGATGCATCCGGTTCGCTGGCAAAGGGCCTCTCCAAGGCTGCAAAGCTGGTCAACAAGGTTTCCGATCAGCTGGGCGAGGCGTCGGACAAGATCGGCGCGTTTAAGGACGAGCTCGACGGTGCCTTGATGTCGGATGATCTTGCGACGATTAAGACGATGATCGGCAACGATCCCGAGGGTTTGGCCGTGTCGCTTTCCGGCCCCGTCGCGCTCGACCGCAAGCCGGTCTATCCGATCCGCAACTACGGTTCGGCCATGGCGCCGTTCTATACGATTCTGTCGCTGTGGGTGGGTTCGATTGTGCTGGCAGCCATGATGAAGGTCTCGGTCGACGATGAGCTTATCAACGAGCTCATCCCCGTACGCCTGCACGAGATCTATTTGGGCCGCTACTTGTTCTTTGGCGGCTTGGCCTTGCTGCAGGCGACGCTCGTGTGCGCCGGCGATATCTTGTTCTTTGGAATCCAGTGCGACAACCCGCTGCAGTTTGTGTTGGCGGGCTGGATCGCGAGTCTCGTGTTCTCCAATATCGTCTACACGCTTACGGTTTCGTTTGGCGATATCGGCAAGGCGCTCGCTGTCGTGCTGTTGGTCATGCAGGTCGGTGGTTCGGGCGGTACATTCCCCATCGAGATGACCGGCCCCGTGTTCCAGGCGATCTATCCGTTCCTGCCGTTTACCCATGGCATCAATGCCATGCATGCCGCCATGGCTGGCGCCTACCATATGGAGTACTGGGTTGAGCTGGGTATTCTGGCGAGCTATCTGATTCCGTCGCTGGCCCTGGGTGTGGTCTTCCGTCGTCCGGTCATCAAAGCCAACGACTGGATTATCGAAAAGCTGGAGTCGACAAAGCTAATTTAGTGCGGCAACGTTAACGCTGATGTAGCACTAATGCCAGCGAGCGAGCCGCATTTGCGCCAAGGTGACGTGAAATGAAAGGGCGCTGACCTTCTGGTCGCGCCCTTGAAATTGAACGTCAGATTGGCGTGAATGCGGCTCGCGCAGCGTCGGCCGGTCCGCCGGTGGGTAGAACGGCGGAACAAAACGCTTTAGTGGGCTGAATTGCGTGGGCTGCTTGATTGTTGCTACAGTTGCGGGGCGTGCCGGGGGTCCGGCGCGTCCCGTTTTTATTTGACCATGAGGCGGCATGCGGTCGCGCGCGTGCGGACACCACGCCCAGACCGAGCGCGAGGATGCCCTATGGCCCATCATGCCGTTATTGAAATCGATAATATGCCCGATAGCCCTGTAGCCCGCGAAGACCTGGGTGCCGGCGGCGCCTCTCGCGGTGCCGGTGCGCGCTCGCCGCTGTTCTGGAAGGTATTGCTGCTTTCGATAGCGGTCATCTGGGGCTATTCCTTTACCACCATGAAGGACGCGCTCGATACCATTCCGGTGTTCGAGCTGCTCTACATTCGCTTTCTTCCGGCGTCGCTGGTCATGCTTGCCGTCTTCCACAAGCGCATTGTTGCCCATTTCAACGCTCGAAATCTGATTGTTGGACTTGGCATGGGCGCGCTCATGTGGGGTGCCTACGGTTTGCAGACGATTGGCCTGGCGCAGACCACGGCAGGCAAAAGCGCGTTTTTGACGGGCACGTACTGCATCTTGGTTCCGTTTGCGAGCTATGTCCTAAGCGGCGAAAAACTTACCCGTTACAACTTGGGTGCCGCGTTGCTGTGTCTGGCGGGCATTGGCTTGGTGGCGCTTGATAGCGTCGAGTTCAATGTCGGCGATGTTATTACGCTGGGCGGCGCGGTCTTCTTTGCCATCCAGATGGCGGTGGCCGCTAAGTACGGTCGCAAGATGGACATCAACGTCATCACGTTTTGGATGTTTGCGGGCAACGGTGTGCTGTGCCTGATCTCTTCGCTGCCGTTCGAGACCCAGGCGCCTTTATCCGTGTGGACGCCGAGCTTTATTGGCGTGATGGCATTTCTCTCGGTGGGCTGCACATGCGTGGGTTTGCTCATCCAAAACGTGGGTTTGGCGCATGTCCCGGCCTCGACGGGCTCACTACTGCTTTCGATGGAGTCGCCATCGGGCGTGCTGTTCTCGGTGCTGCTGATGGGGGAGGTGCTCACCTCGCGTTTGCTTGCCGGCTTTGCGCTCATCTTCCTGTCGATTATCTTGAGCGAGACGCACTTTGACTTTTTGCGTAAAAAGCCGCGAGCGCGTTTGTAAACAATCTGTTGCGCCGTCCCTCTGGGGCGGCGTTTTTTATGCGTCGCCTTTAAAGTTGTGCCTTGCACTTTAGAGTATGAAAGTGCTTGCTGCTAAAACTTTACTGGAGGGCATCTATGGCACCAGCTCTGTCCGATTTCCAACCACAACCAGCGCTTCAGACCTCAGCGGCGGCGCAAGCCGCCATTGGCGACGGTCTGGTCAAAGAGGCTCAGGCTTTTGCCGATGAGCTTGCCGCATGGCGTCACGATCTGCATCGGATGCCCAAACTCGGTAACGACCTCCCACAGACCTCTGCGTATATCCAAGCGCGCCTGAACGAGATGGACATCCCATTTTCCACGCTCGTCGATGGTTCCTGCGTTGTGGGCCTTGTCGGTGCCGGTGCCGCCGCGGCCCAGGGCAATGGCGTCTGTACGGACGAACAGGCCGGTACGGTCGTTATGCTGCGCGGCGACATGGATGCCCTGCCCGTTGTCGAGGAATCCGGCGAGCCCTTTGCATCTACCAATGGCTGCATGCATGCTTGCGGTCATGATATGCACGCGACGGCGCTGCTTGGTGCGGCGCGCCTGCTCAAGGCTCGCGAGGCTGCGCTTGTCGACGCCAATGCCACCGTCAAGCTGTTGTTCCAGCCGGGCGAGGAGACCTTTGAGGGGGCACGTGCTGCCATCGCCGACGGCTTGCTCGAGAACCCGCGTCCTCAGGCGGCTTTTGCCATGCATGTCAACAGCCAGTCGCCGCTTGGTCTGGTGCTCTACGGCAGCCCGGCGCTTTCGGGTGTGTACGGTTTCCGCATCACGCTGCAGGGCAAGGGCGGCCACGGTTCGAGTCCCGAGATCTGCATCGACCCCATCACGGCAGGCGTGCATGTGCACCTGGCGCTCCAGGAGCTTATCGCTCGCGAGGTGCCGGCGGCCAAGGAGGTCGCGCTCACCGTGGGTAAGTTTGCCGGTGGCCAAGCGGCCAATGTGATTCCCGACACCTGCGTGCTCGAGGGAACATTGCGCGGCTTTGACGTTGAGCTCATGGAGCACCTCAAGACCCGCATCGCGGAGGTGGTCAAAGGCGTTGCCACGACTTATCGTACGCCGGCGACTATCGAGACGCTCTCGGATGTTCCCCCGCTCGTGCTCGATGACGATATGACCCAGGCTTCGCTTGGCTATGTGGGTGCGACGTTGCCCAAGGCCGCCTTCCTGCCTCTGTTCCATGCCATGGCGAGCGAGGACTTTGCGCTTATCTCGAGCGAGATACCGAGCGCGTACTTTACGTTCGGTGCGGCTGTGACCGATACGGACGAGCACTTTGCCCAGCACCATCCCAAGGCACGCTTTAGCGATGCCGAGTTGCCGCTCGGCGCCGCGGCTTATGCGGCGGTCGCCCTGGGCTATATCGCCGACCACAAGGAGTAATCCATGTCCCAGCAGCATAAATTCTTCCCCGGCTGGCTCGTCGTGGCCTCCGGCTTTGTCATCATGGCCACGTGTTACACGATTTTCGTTAACTGCATGAGCCTGTTTCAGCCGCTTATCGTGAGCGACTTGGGCATTTCCCTTGCTCAGTACAACATCTCCAACGCCATCTCAACCGTGGTGAGCGTTGTCGGCTCGCTTGTCATTGGCCATGTTGCCGACAAAGTGAGCGGTCGCATCTTGGGTTCCCTTACCGTTATCGCCACCTCTGCCGTTCTTGCCGGGATGAGCTTTGTCGGTGAGTTGTGGCAGGTCTACGTGCTCTTTGCCGTCTCGGGCTGCTTTGCCGTCGCCTCGACCCGCCTGCTCATTAGTCTTGTTACCGCCAACTGGTTTACGGCCAAGCGAGGTCTTGCGATTTCCATAGCACTTTCGGGCTCGGGCTTTGGAGGCGCTGTTCTTTCTCCCACCGTGAGCTCGCTTATCGTGAGCGTTGGCTGGCGTTCCGCCTTCCTGGTGCTCGCGGCCATCTGCATGGTGGCGGCGCTGCCCATCACGGCCTATTCCTTCCGCACCAAGCCTTCTGAGATAGGCCTTAAGCCGCTCGGCGAGAACCCGGGCGATCCGTCCGTCTCGACAGCTGGCGACAAGGACGAGCACACGGCTCCCGAGGTTAACGTCGGTTGGTCTCGCATCAAGAAGAGCCCGGCGTTTTGGCTGCTTGTCGTCGCCTTTCTCTTTATGGGCCTCGTTAACGGTGCCATCTTGCCCAACCAGGTCACCAACATGACGAGCGTTACCGTCAACGGCGCCAAGATCGTCACGGGCGGTCACGACCCCGTGTGGGCGGGCACTGTGCTTTCGGCCTATATGGTCACCGTCGTTATCGCCAAGATTTCGCTCGGCGTCATTTACGATCGCTTTGGCCTACGTTTTGGCAACGTGTTGGGATCCGTTGCGTGCATTATCGCCTGCGTCGCCCTGTGCTTCCCCGCGACCGATCTTGGTCCCATCGTGGCTGCCGTGAGCTTTGGTGTCGGAACGTGCATGGGCACCATCACGCCCACTATCGCCGCGTCCAAGCAGTTTGGCATGGCCGATCTGGGCAAGGTCACGGGCACCATTACCTCGCTCGAGATGGTCGGCGGCACCGTGGGTGCCATTGTCTCGGGCGTGCTGTTCGATGCCACGGGCTCCTTTGCGAGCACCTGGATCGTGTGCCTGGTGTGTTCTGTGGTCATGTTCGTATTCCTGCTGGCATCCGAGCCCATCGCCGCTAAGCTGCGTGCGAGCGTGGCGGGGGAGTAGACGTCCGTCGCTCTTTTCTGTTCGCCCCGTGTTCTGTCCGTGGCCGCCTTGGAAGCCGAATGGATGCTCGTACCATCATTCGGTTTCCAAGGCGGCCACGGGCATACAAAATGATCCGTTTTCCTCTGTCCCCAACAGATTGTGTGATTCGAGGGGGGGCGGAGGAAAGCGGATCGGCTGCAGCGGCGGCACGTCTGGCCGAACGAGCCCCCATACCCTCGTTCGGTCAGACGCGTCGCCGCGTTTTGTTTTTGTGCCGTATAATGACCACTACCTATGACGCGATACTAAAAGAAAGGTGTTTGCCCATGCAGGCACAGAAGGCGGAGGGAACCCGCGACCTTATCGGCGCCGAGATGCGCGCCTGGCAAAAGATGCAGCGGATCGCTGCCGGCGTGTTCGAGCCGTTTGGCTTTAAGCCCATCGAGACGCCCGCGATCGAGCAGGTGGACGTGTTTGTCCACGGCATCGGCCAGTCGACCGATGTCGTGCGCAAGGAGATGTTCCGCGTGTTTAGCGGCGCCAATCTGGAGCGTGTCTTTACCGAGGGCACCGATGCCAAGCTCAAGCCCAAACAGCGCTTGGCGCTTCGTCCCGAGGGCACTGCCGGCGTGGTGCGCGCCGTCGTGGAGAACAACCTGGTGCCCCAGGGCTCCACGCCGTTTAAGGCCTACTATGCCGAGGCCATGTTCCGCGGCGAGCGCCCCCAGAAGGGCCGCCTGCGTCAGTTCCATCAGGTGGGCATCGAGTGGCTCGGTGCTCCCGATCCGGCTGCGGACGCCGAGTGCATCATTATGCTCATGGAGTTCTACAAGCGTCTGGGCTTCGATCTTTCCAAGCTCCGTCTGCTCATTAACTCGATGGGTGATGCCCAGTGCCGTCCGGCCTATCGCGAGCAGGTCAAGCAGTTCATTCTCGATCACGCCGACGAGATGTGCGATGAGTGCCGCGAGCGCGCCGAGCTCAACCCGCTGCGCGCCTTCGACTGCAAGAACGACCATTGCCGCGAGATCATGGCCGAGGCCCCGCTGATGGGCGACAACCTGTGCGACGAGTGCCGCGAGCACTACGAGCAGGTCAAGCGCTATCTGGATGCCGCCGGCATCGAGTATGTCGAGGATCCCACCCTGGTGCGCGGCCTGGACTACTACACCCGTACCGTCTTTGAGGTCGAGGCCCCCGGCGCCGGCGTCGGCTCCATCGGTGGCGGCGGCCGCTACGACGGCCTGGTCGAGCTCGAGGGCGGCAAGCCCACGGCCGGTGTCGGCTTCGCCGTCGGTTTTGAGCGCGCCCTGCTGGCCCTGCAGGCCTTTGGCAGCGACCTGGGCGCCGATGAGGCTCCGTGTGTCTACGTTGCCAACGCCGGCAAGGAACTGCGTCAGAACGTTTTTGCCATTACGCAGAAGCTTCGCGCCGCAGGCATCGTGACCGAGGCAGACTATCAGGGTCGTTCGCTCAAGGCTCAGTTTAAGCAGGCCGACAAGGTGGGCGCCAAGCTCATTTTGGTCTTGGGCGGCGACGAGCTTGCCGCCGGCAAGGTCAAGGTGCGCGACATGCAGAGCCATGACGAGGTGCTGGTCGATCTGGCCAACGTTGTCGAGGCGGTTCGAGAGCGCCTGTAGGGCATCATTTTGAGCTGCGGGTCCGCTAACGCGTCCCGCTCGCGGCGAACGATTGTTACGGGGGTGTTTCGCTTTTATGCGGAATGTCCCCGTTTGCATATGCCGTCCACCGAGAAATACGACCATTTGGGGCAAAAAGCCTTGCAATGCAGAAAATACTTTTGTGTGGTAAAGCGCAATCAATGTCGAAAGTATTTCTCAAGTGCCTATAATGAATACCGCATGTTACGTGCATAGAAGGAGGAATGGGAGGAAACGTGGCTGAGAACCTGAGCAACCAGTCTGTACCCGAAGCCGCGGCGCGCGTCGCTGCCGTGGTCAACCGCCTCGTTAACCGAATCGGCTCGAATGCCGAGTCCAGGGAGCGTCTCGCCGAGATTGAGATTCCCGAGGAGCTGCGCGACAACCTTGCGCTGTTCCTGCGCCTGGAGCGCCGTGTGCTTAGCGAGTATGATCCCGAGATCGCGGACCTGTTCGACAAGATTCTGTCGGCCGAGATCGTGGCCAATGCCGGCAACCCCGGTAGCCGTGCCGCCGACGAGGCCGTCGACGAGCAGGGCGTGCCCACCGCCGACGAGCCCACTGCTGTGGCGTTTCGCGAGGTCGTCGATTTGATCGACAGCCTACCGCTCGATAAGCAGCAGGTTATCGTCCGCGCCTTTACGAGCTTCTTCCATCTGGCAAACCTGTCGGAGGAGAACTACCGTGTGAAGCAGCTGCGCGAGCGTGAGGCCGGCGCATCGACCGATACCGAGGTCGATCCCGCCAACGAACTCACCGTCGCCTATCACCAGCTGGTGGATGAGATGGGTGTCGAGGGCGCCAACGAGCTGCTCGGCAAGCTTGAGTTCCATCCCGTCTTTACCGCGCATCCCACCGAGGCCCGTCGCAAGGCCGTCGAGGGCAAGATTCGCCGTATCTCTAACCTGCTGGAGGAGCGTCCGCGTCTGGGCGGCTCCGACCTGGTGGAGAACGAGCGCCATATGCTGCAGGAGATCGACGCCCTGGTGCGTACGAGCCCCATCGCGCTCAAGAAGCCCACGCCGGTCGAGGAAGCCGATACCATCATCGACATCTTCGATAACACGCTGTTCGACGTCATCCCCGTCATCTATCGTCGCTTTGACGACTGGGTGCTGGGTGACAAGGCCGGTACCGTGCCGCCGCTGTGCCCGGCGTTCTTCCATCCCGGCAGCTGGATCGGTTCCGACCGCGACGGTAACCCCAACGTTACCGCCAAGGTGAGCCGTGAGGTCGCCGCCAAGTACTTCACCCACATGGTGCTCAAGCTCGAGGACAAGTGCCGCCGCATCGGCCGCAACCTCACGCTCGAGGCCACCTACAGCAAGCCGTCTGCCGAGCTTATCAACCTGTGGAACCATCAGGTCGAGATGAGTGCCCATTACACGGCCCGCGCCGAGATTATCTCCGAGCACGAGCCGCATCGCGCCGTCATGCTCGTCATGGCCGACCGTCTGAACGCCACCGTACGCCGTATCACCGACACCATGTATCACAGCGCCGACGAGTTCCTGGATGACCTGCGCGTCGTTCAGCGTTCGCTGGCTGCCTGCGGTGCCGTCCGTGCCGCCTACGGCCCGGTGCAGACCATCATCTGGCAGGTCGAGTCCTTCGGCTTCCATATGGTCGAGATGGAGTTCCGTCAGCACTCCGTGGTGCATGCCCGCGCCCTCAAGGATATCCACGAAAACGGTATCCATGGCGACCTGCAGCCCATGACGCGCGAGGTCATCGACACCTTCCGCGCTATCGGCTCCATCCAAAAGCGCTACGGTAAGAAGATGGCACACCGCTACATCATCTCGTTTACCAAGAGTGCCCAGCATGTGGCCGACGTCTTTGAGCTGGCCCACCTGTCCTTCGCACACGAGGAGGACGTTCCCGAGCTCGACGTGATCCCGCTGTTCGAGCAGCTCGAGGACCTCGAGGGCTGCGTCGACGTGCTCGACCAGATGCTTACGCTGCCCGTGGTGCAGAAGCGTCTTGCCCAGACCAACCGCCGCATGGAGGTTATGCTGGGCTACTCCGACTCCTCCAAGGATGCCGGTCCTACCACGGCCATGCTTGCGCTGCACTCCGCGCAGGAGCGCATCGCCAAGTGGGCCGAGAAGAACGATATCGACCTGGTGCTCATGCACGGTCGCGGCGGCGCCGTGGGCCGTGGTGGCGGCCCGGCCAACAAGGCCGTACTGGCGCAGCCCAAGGGTTCGGTCAACTGCTTCTTTAAGCTCACCGAGCAGGGTGAGGTCATCTTTGCCCGTTACGGCAACCGCACGCTGGCTCAGCGCCATGTTGAGTCCGTTGCCGCCGCAACGCTTTTGCAGTCGGCCCCGAGCGTCGAGAAGACCAACACCGAGACCACGCAGAAGTTCTGGGATATGGCCGAGAAACTCAACGCCGCAAGCCACGAGCGCTATCTGGACCTGCTGAACACCGAGGACTTTGCACCGTGGTTCTCGACTGTGACGCCGCTGACCGAGGTCGGTCTGCTGCCGATTGGCTCGCGTCCCGCCAAGCGCGGCTTGGGTGCCAAGTCGCTCGACGACCTGCGTACCATTCCGTGGATTTTCAGCTGGAGCCAGGCACGCATTAACCTGGCCGCTTGGTACGGCCTGGGCACCGCCTGCGAGCAGCTGGGCGATCTTGACCAGCTCAAGGCTGCCTACCAGGAGTGGCCGTTCTTCCGCACCTTTATCGATAACATCGAGATGTCGATTGCTAAGACCGATCAGCGCATTGCCAAGATGTATCTGCATCTGGGCGACCGCGATGATCTGTCCAAGAAGGTCTTTACCGAGATGCAACTCACCCGTAAGTGGGTCCTTGCCATCGTCGGTGACGAGTGGCCGCTGCAGCGTCGTCGCGTGCTCGGCTGTGCCGTTCGCGTGCGTAACCCCTACGTCGACGCCCTGTCCATCGCCCAGGTCCGCGCCCTTCGCGAGGTGCGTATGAACCAGGACGAGATGGCCGAGGAGAAGAAGGCAGAGTACATGAGCCTGATTCTTTCGACTGTGACCGGCGTCTCGGCAGGTCTGCAGAACACGGGGTAATCGATAGCCCTGTAGTCGTCCGGGCCTGCCATATGTTTACTTTTAGGCACGTCCTCGGACATGCAAGAAGCCCTCGCTGCGCACTTCGTGCGGCGAGGGCTTCTTGCGTCCTGCGGAGTGTGCCTAAAAGTAAACTGATGGCGGGCCCTGCGATGTCCAGCTTCGGCGGAAGGCCGCTGGGTGAGGGTGGTGCCTGGGGCGACGTGCAAAAAACGGAGTTTTCAGCAGCCAAAGATCGATGCATAAGGCCATAGCCGGCCCTCGCTGCCTTTGTTGATGATTTTGCAAGACAATTGGGCCTTGGCGATGCTCATATATGGCTGGTTTCTCGCCGCATGTTATCCAGATGGGACGAGTCATGAGGACGATCTACCTTTTGAAAGACTTTTGACACCAAAATCTTATCTTGCGATGCTGAATATTCGCAAAAATGCACGCTCCGGAGGGGGCTACCATGTTGCGGTTCGAAACCCAATGCGTCATTCTATGCAGTATATTGACCTTTTTATGCAAGATAGCTTACACGCGCATGCCACAGGATTGATGTTTGCCTCGGCGCTGCGTAATCCACCCTGCCCATAGCTTCTTTGACAGGAGGCCGCGGTCCCTCTTGGGATCGCGGCCGTTTTGTTGTGGGTCAAATATGAACGTTGTGTTAACGACTCGGTGGACGGTGGCGTTTTTCGGTGAGCGGCGTATCCTTCCAACGGTTTATCTAGTGTGTCAGCTGAAAGGAAGAGGGCGCTCGTCATTGTTTGAATGTGAACTGCCGTTTGACCACAAGACATTGCATCTGGAGCTCGAGGATAAGAACTTCGCGGGTGTGATGGAAGGTCACCAAAACGAGTTTAAGACTGCAAAATCGCAGGAAGAGCTGGTAGAGGAGTCGCTTGCCAACCCTTATGGATCGCCTTCGCTCGAGGAGCTTTGCGCTGGCAAGAAGGATATTGTCATCATTAGCTCCGACCATACGCGCCCCGTTCCCTCGCGTGTGACGATGCCTATTCTGCTGCATCACATCCACTCCGCTGCGCCTGAGGCGCGCGTTCGCATTCTGGTTGCTACGGGTATGCATCGTCCATCGACGCACGAGGAACTCGTCAACAAGTATGGCGAGGAGATCGTTGCCAACGAGGAAATTGTCATGCACGTCGCGACCGACGACAGCATGATGGAAAAGATTGGCACCCTGCCTTCTGGTGGCGAGTGCATCATCAACAAGATTGCCGCCGATTGCGATCTACTGCTTGCCGAGGGCTTCATTGAGCCGCACTTCTTTGCCGGTTTTTCTGGCAGCCGCAAGTCCGTGCTGCCCGGCATCGCCAGCTACAAGACCATCATGTACAACCACAACGGCCAGTTTGTGAACGATTCCCATTCGCGCGCCGGCAACCTGTGCCACAACCACGTGAGCGAGGACATGTTTGCCGCTGCCGAGATGGCTCACCTTGCCTTTGTGCTCAACGTGGTGCTCAACGGCAAGCACGAGGTCATCGGCTCCTTTGCCGGCGACATTCACAAGGCGCACGAGGCCGGCTGCGAGTTCGTGAAGAGTCTTGCCGGCGTTGAGCCCGTCGAGTGCGAGATTGCCATCACCACCAACGGTGGCTATCCGCTCGATCAGAACGTCTATCAGGCCGTGAAGGGCATGTGCGCTGCCGAGGCCACACTTCCCGAGGGCGGCGTGATCATCGATGTCGCCGGTTGCGCCGATGGTCACGGTGGCGAGGGCTTCTATCACAACATCGCCGACAACGATCCGGCAGAGTTTGAGCGCGCCTGCATCGACCGTCCTAAGGACGAGACCCTGCCCGACCAGTGGACGAGCCAGATTTTTGCCCGCATCTTGGCGCATCACCCTGTGATCATGGTCACCGACCTGTGCGATCACCAGATGCTCAAGGATATGCATATGACGCCGGTCAACACCCTCGAGGAGGCGCTCAAGCTCGCCTTTGAAATGAAGGGTGCCGATGCCAAGGTAGCCGTCATTCCCGATGGCCTGGGCGTTGTCGTCGCTCAGCACTAGCGCGCGGCCTAAACGAATCGTTTGTAACCGACAAGAAAGATAAGGTTTTATGCTTACCAAACTCCTCTGCGAATTCGGCGCAACGGCCCTCATGATCATCTTTGGCGTGGGCGTACACTGCGATACCGTGCTTAAGGGCACCAAGTATCAGGGCTCCGGCCACATGTTTGCCATCACCACCTGGTCTTTTGGCATCTCGGTCTGCCTGTTTGTCTTTGGCGGCGCCGTGTGCATGAACCCGGCTATGGTGCTTGCCCAGTGCATCGTCGGTCTGGTGCCGTGGAGCAGCTGCATCCCCTTCATGATTGCCGATATGCTCGGCGGCTTTGTGGGCGCCGTAATCGCTTGGTTTATGTATACCGATGAGTTCAAGGCTTCCGAGGGCGTCGTCGACCCCATTGCCCAGCGCAACATCTTCTCGACCAACCCCACCACCGAGGGCACGAACTATGCCCGCAACTTCTTCTGTGAGGCTATCTGCACCTTTGTGTTCATCAGCGCCATCCTTGCTGTCGCTAGCCGCGCCGGCGAGAACGTTCTGATGCTCGCTATCTGCGTCGGCCTGATCGTTTGGGCCGTTGGCATGGGCATGGGTGGCATCACCGGCTTCGCCATGAACCAGGCACGCGACCTTGGTCCTCGCATGGCCTATCAGGTGCTGCCGATCAAGAACAAGGCTGACAACAACTGGAAGTACGGCCTGCTCGTTCCTGGCATCGCTCCGTATATCGGTGCCGCTCTGGCCGCGCTGTTTGTGCACGGTTTCTTGGGCATGTTCTAGTCCAAGGCCACATAGTTGTCCGCTGGCCGCATGGGGTAACTTCCCAGCGCGTCCTCGGACATGAAAGAACCCCCGCTGCGCACTTCGTGCGGCGGGGGTTCTTTCGTCCTGCGGAATGCGCTGGGAAGTTACCCCATGCGGACAGCTGCGGGGTCTTTGTTGCATTCGTACAAGCAACCCAACATATATATCTGAATTTGGATGGGAGGGGCTTGTCGCTGTTGGGGGGGGCGTTGAAGTGCGAGTGACACGTTGGGATGCGTGGCGCCTTGGGTTGGGGCGATGCTTTGGGATGAGCCTCTTACTTAGGTGAAGAGGGGTTTTATGGCTGAGAGGTAGTCTTTGGCTACGTCGGCCTTATCTGCTTGAAAGTTGTGCCAGGCCCACCATTGGACGGTGGCTACGAAGCTTGAGGCTATGTGGTGGAGGAGGAAGTTGCGATCCATGGTGCTGGCGGGGCCTGCGGGGTCGACAGGGACGGTTTCGGCTGCGCGCGACATGATGGTCTTGCGGAGACA
This sequence comes from Collinsella sp. HCP28S3_G2, assembly GCF_052065125.1. Lineage (NCBI taxonomy): Bacteria > Bacillati > Actinomycetota > Coriobacteriia > Coriobacteriales > Coriobacteriaceae > Collinsella > Collinsella sp. HCP28S3_G2. The sequence goes on along the minus strand of NZ_JBQHUO010000006.1, from coordinate 11,278 downwards.
GTCGGCGAAGACGCGCGAGCCGGCGCCGGCTACGAGGGCGCGTACGCCCTGACGACGATCCCAGAGGTTGTTGAGGATATGCTCGACCTGTACGAGCGGGTCATTGAGGGGTGTACCGTCATCGTCGAGGGCATGGGTGCAGATATCGCACACGAACTCAGCGAGCAGGTCATCTTTGCTCTTAAAGAGGCCGTAGAACGTTGCCCGACCTACATGGGCGCGAGCGATGATGTCGCCGACGGTAATCTTGCCGTAGTCCTCTTCGCGCAGGAGCTCGGAGAACGCCGCAACGATGGTAGCGCGGCTTTTTGCCTTGCGGGCATCCATGGCTATGCGTCCGCGTGAACGAGCAGACAGCGGAGCGTGCCGGAGCAACCCTCGTAGGGGCGTTTGCCGGCGCCGTAGCCGACGGCTTCGATGTGGTAGCGTGAGGGCAGTTGGTCGGACGTGCGCAGCGCGGTGACGATGGCGGCGCCCGTTGGCGTCACGAGCTCGCCGGCGACCGGTGCAGGCGTGAGGGCGATATTGCCTGCCTGGCACAGGTTGACGACAGCGGGGACGGGAATGGGCATGAGGCCGTGGGCGCAGCGGATGGTTCCGTGGCCCTCGGAGAGCGACTCGACCACAACATCCTCAATGCCCAGGTCGTCGAGGCAGATGGCGACCGAGCAAATGTCAACGATGGAGTCGATGGCGCCCACCTCGTGGAACATGACGGTGTCGGGCGTTTTGCCGTGGGCTTTGGCCTCGGCGGCGGCGAGCGCGGTAAAGATGGCGAGCGCGCGACGCTTGGCACCATCGCTTAGCTGTGAGCCGTCGATGATGGCGGTGACGTCCGCCAAAGAACGGTGGTGATGGTGGTGGGCGTGGTGATGGTCCTCGTGGCCATGGCCGTGAGCCTCATGGTCATGCTCGTGGCGGTGCTCGTGTTCGTGTTCGCCATGATCATGATGGTGGTGCTCATGCTCGTGCGTGTGCTCGGCAGCTGCTTCGTTGCCAAAGAGCCAGGCCATGTCGTGGTCGTGGTTCTCGAGCTCCTCTGCCAGCTGAACGTCAAAGTCGCAGGCGTCGATGCCATGCTTGTTTGCACGTGTAACGGCAACCTCAAAGCCGCCGACCGGAAGTGTGGCGAGCTGTTCGCGCAGGTGCTCCTCGCTGGCGCCCAGGTCGAGCAGGGCCGCGACGGTCATATCGCCGCTGATGCCCGAGGTGCCGTCGATGATAAGCGTATGCTGATGGTTGGACATGGAATGCTCCTTAACGGGCGCAGGGTGTTCCGGCGCTCAGATGATTGATAAGACTTGCCTGGTAGGCGGCACCAAAGCCATTGTCGATATTGACGACCGAAACGCCGCTGGCGCAGGAGTTGAGCATGGCGAGCAGCGCGGCTACGCCACCAAAGCTCGCGCCGTAGCCCACGCTGGTGGGAACGGCGATGACCGGACAGCTTACCAGACCGCCGATAACGCTCGCCAGCGCGCCCTCCATGCCGGCGATGGCGATGACCACCTGTGCCTGGGCAAGTTCCTCGGCATGCGCGAGCAAGCGGTGCAGGCCGGCGACGCCTACGTCGTAGAGGCGGTCGACCTCGTTGCCGTAGAACTCGGCCGTCAACGCGGCTTCCTCGGCGACGGGCAAGTCGCTCGTGCCGGCGCAGGCGACAACGATGCGTCCGTTACCGGTAGGGGAGGGCTTGCCGCCCACGAGGGCGAGCTGGGCGTCCGGGACATATCCCAGGTCGATACCGTTGTCGAGGAGCTCCGAGGTACGGGCTGCTTTTTCGGCATCCAGGCGCGTAACCAGGGTGCGCTCCTGACCGGCATCGCGCAGCGCTTTGATAATGGCTGCAATCTGCTCGGCGGTTTTGCCGGCGCCGTAGACAACCTCACCGGCCCCCTGGCGCACCCCGCGCGAAAGATCGAGCTGCGCAAAACCCAGATCGGCGGTTGGCGCCGTTTGGATGCGCGTAAGGGCGTCGGCGGGGGTGACTGATCCGCCGGCAACATCGCTCAGTAACTGCTCAAGATCTCGCTTATCCATATATCTTCCCTTCGACGGCGCAAAGTCTAGCACTCAAAGGGTATGTTTCCGAACACTAAGACAAAATTGTTCGGAAACTAGATATAGGGGATTTGATTCTGTTGTTAGATGGATCGGCTAGTCACGCAGGATGATATCCATGGCGAGCATCAGGTTGCGCTCGTCGATGGCAAACGGGGCGGCTTCGCGCGTCTTGGGCTTGGCGCAAAATGCGATGCCCGTGCCCGCGGCCTGAATCATGGGGATGTCGTTGGCGCCGTCGCCGATCGCCACGGTATGGGCCATATCGACACCGCACTCAACAGCCCAATCCAGTAGCTGGATGAGCTTGGATTCCTTGGTCACAATGTCTGCCGCCAGCTTGCCCGTGAGCTTGCCGTCTACGACCTCCAGGCGGTTGGCCAGGCAAAAATCGATGCCCGCGGCAGCTACGATCTTGTCGGCGACCTCGTGGAAGCCGCCGCTTACCACGCCGACCTTCCAGCCCTTGCTGTGCGCCGAGCGCACAAGCTCCAGTGCGCCGGGGGTAAACGTCACGCGCTCAAAGGTGCGCTCGAAAACGCTCTCGTCCAGGCCGGCAAGCAGGCCCACGCGCTCCTCGAGCGCCTGCTTAAAGTCGAGCTCACCGCGCATGGCGCGTTCGGTGATCCGCGCAACTTGCCCGCCCACGCCTGCCTCCTCGCCCAACAGGTCGATGACCTCCTGGTTGATGAGCGTGGAATCGATATCCATAACGATGAGGCGTGAAGTCATGGTGGGCCTTTCCGAGTGCGGTTGTATTGTAGGCACATTGTCGCACGTGACAAGCGCGGGCGGGCAGTGCGGTGCGCCAATTGTTTCGTCTCCGTCAAGTCTTTGAGCGGGAGCCACTTTTTCGCGGTACATCGGCGCGGGTGCGATAAGATAGAACGCCATGTCCGGCTGCGCGGTTTACGCAGGCTGGGCAAATCTGTACGACGCCGCCCGGAACGACACGGGGCGGCACAGATCCATAAAGGAGGATCACTGGTATGAGCCAGACCCGTCCCATCGACGAGCATTCCATGCACACCCATACCTGCGGCGAGCTTCGCCGCGAGAACGTGGGCGAAGAGGTCACCCTCACCGGTTGGGTGAGCCGTCGCCGCGACCACGGCGGCCTTATTTTCTGCGACCTTCGCGACCGCGAGGGCATCACGCAGCTTACCTTCGACCCCGAGCACTCCGACGGCGATGCCTTTAAGATCGCCGAGACCATGCGTCCCGAGTGGCCCATCAAGATTCACGGCGTCGTGCGCGCCCGTGGCGAGGAAACCACCAACGCCAAGCTCGCGACCGGCGAGATCGAGGTCCTGACCGACCACGCCGAGGTGCTCAACACCTCCGTTACTCCGCCGTTCCAGATCGAGGACGGCATCGAGACCAGCGAGGACACCCGTCTGCGCTATCGCTATCTGGACCTCCGTCGTCCCGAGATGATGGCCAACCTCAAGCTGCGCTCCGACTTCACCTTTGCCATTCGCGAGGCGCTTCACAACCGTGAGTTCATGGAGGTCGAGACGCCCTCCCTGTTCAAGTCTACGCCCGAGGGCGCCCGCGACTTCATCGTTCCCAGCCGTATTCAGCCGGGCAACTTCTACGCCCTGCCGCAGTCCCCGCAGCTCCTAAAGCAGCTGCTCATGGTCGGTGGCGTCGAGCGCTACTACCAGGTTGCCAAGTGCTTCCGCGACGAGGACTTGCGTGCCGACCGTCAGCCCGAGTTCACCCAGGTCGATATCGAGATGTCCTTCGTGGACCAGAACGACGTCATGAGCGCACTCGAAGAGGTCCTGGCCGATGCTTTCGGTCGCATGGGTGTCGAGATGCCCACGCCGCTGCGTCGCATGGACTACTGGGAGGCCATGGACACCTATGGCTCCGACAAGCCCGATACCCGCTATGGCATGCATCTGGTCGATCTGACCGACATCTTTGCTAACTCCAAGTTCAAGGTCTTTGCGACTGCCGCAAACGAGGAGGGCTCTGTCGTCAAGGCCATCAACGCCAAGGGTGCCGGTGCCTGGGCACGTGCCAAGATCGATAAGCTCGCCGGCGTGGCCTCCACGTTTGGCGCCAAGGGTCTGGCCTGGATCGCTTTCCGCGAGGACGGCTCCATCAACAGCCCCATCGTCAAGTTCTTCTCGGACGAGGAGATGGCGGCTCTGCGCGAGCGCATGAACGTCGAGCCTGGCGACCTCGTGATGTTCGCCGCCGGCCCGCGCCTGCTCTCTGACGAGATCCTGGGCGGCATGCGCTCTCACATGGCCAACGCACTCGAGATCAAACGCGAGGGGCACGACTTCCTGTGGGTCGTCAACTTCCCGCTGTTCCACTGGGATGAGGACCGCAAGGCCTATGCAGCCGAGCACCAGCCGTTCACTCTGCCGACCGAGACCGACATCGCCAAGATCGAGGCCGACCCGTTGGCTGCCGGTTCCTGCACCTACGACTTTGTCATGGACGGTTTTGAGGCCGGCGGCGGTGGCATGCGCATCCATAACGCCGAGATGCAGATGTCCATGCTCAAGCTCCTGGGCTTTACCGAGGAGCGCGCCGAGTCGCAGTTTGGCTTCCTCATGGAGGCGCTCAAGTTTGGTGCGCCCCCGATGGGCGGTTTTGCCCTGGGTCTGGACCGCGTGTGCATGCTGCTTACCGGCTCCGATTCTATCCGCGACGTCATGGCGTTCCCCAAGACGGCCAGCGGCTCCGACCTTATGTCGGGCGCCCCGAGTGCCGTTTCCGGCGCCCAGCTCAAGGACGTCAGCCTGCGCTTGATGTAGGCGAGCGGCTACATATTGTCTCTAACGAGGGAAGGACGCGTGCCTTCCCTCGTTTTTTATGCGCGGGCGTTGCGAGGGCATAGGGTGACCGGACGTCGCGGAAAGTGCGTCCCGGAATCTGCGTCCAGAATGGGCCGCGCTTTCCCAAAGGGGGTCCTCTGGGAAAGCGCGGCCCAGAATTCGGCAAAATAATGGGGCACAGTTTCCGGTTGAGCCTTCTGGCGGAAACTGTGTCCCATCGTTGACACTCGAAGTGGGATGTGGTTTCCGTCCCGCTCTCGACAAGCATCTAACGCTACAATAACTACCACGTGGCTGGGTTTGGCCGGCCAAATGTGCGATGCTGCGGGAGGGGACATGGTCGAGTTTACAAAGACGATTAAAGATCCGTTGGGACTACATGCCCGCCCGGTTGCGCTTCTCTATGACATTATCGCCAAGCATCGTAGTGACGTGTCGGTCAGCATCGGCGATCGCCACACGGATGGCCGCGATATCATGGGACTCATGGCCCTCTATGGTGAGTGCGGCGAGAGCGTCGTCTTTCATGTTTCGGGCGTGGATGAGGCCTCCTGCGTCACGTCGATCAGAAACCTCTCGCTCTAAGCGTAACAATGTGAAAAAGGAGAGTCCCCTCTGTTGCATACATTGGTATGACAAGGCACCGCAAAGAGACCGTCTTTGCGGTGTCTTTGTTTAATATGGGAAACTTTTTCGAAAACTGAATAGAGATTCTTTCCAAAAAGTTAACCACGTGTTAGTTTACTAGTTCGAACATAGGCGCGGTTAACTTTTATCGCGTCGATGTTGAGGACGAACCGATGTTAGGAGCTCACTCATGTCTTGCGGACCGCAGATGCCGGCCATGCCGCTTTCTATGGTAAAGGCGGGCGAAACCGTGCACGTGTCTCGTGTAAAGGGCAATGAGGACATAAAGCACCGTCTCAAGGACCTCGGCTTTGTCGAGGGCAGCGAGATCCACGTGGTGAGCTCGAGTGGCGCCAATATCATCGTCACGGTGCTGGGCTCACGCTTTGGCATCGATTCCAAGGTTGCCATGCACATCATGACCGTCGGTTAATCTGCAGCATTTCATAAAAACCGAAAGGGGGATAAGAGGATGAAGACGTTGGGTGACGTTAAGGTGGGCGAGAGCTCTACCATCGTCAAGCTTCACGGTGAGGGCGCACTTCGCCGCCACCTTATGGACCTGGGGCTCATCAAGGGCACTTCGTTCAAGGTCGTGAAGGTTGCACCGCTCGGTGATCCGGTCGAGATCAACGTGCGCGGCTACGAGCTTTCCATCCGCAAGGAGGAGGCGGCCGTCGTCGAGGTCCAGTAAGGGCCCACGGCGTATATTTCTGCAGATTAAGTTAGACGTTTCTAACTTAATGCAGCAACTTTGAAGCACATTATCCAGCCTGCGCGGAGAAAGCAATGCGGGCTCACAAGGAAGAAGGATTGAATGGCGGATTCTCAGATCCATGTCGCGCTGGCGGGTAACCCCAACTGCGGCAAGACCACGCTTTTCAACCTGATCACCGGCGCCAACGGCTACGTTGGCAACTGGCCCGGCGTCACGGTTGAGAAAAAGGAGGCCAAGCTCCTAAGCGACAAGAACGTTACCATCACGGACCTCCCCGGCATCTACTCGCTTTCCCCCTACAGCCCCGAGGAGCAATGCTCACGCGATTACCTCATGAGCGGCGAGCCCGATGTCGTCGTTCAGGTGGTCGACGCCACCAACCTCGAGCGCAACCTGTACCTGGCGCTTCAGGTTATCGAGATCGGCCTACCCGTGGTCGTTGCCCTTAACATGGCCGACTTGGTCGAGAAGAACGGCGACAAGATCGACACGGACAAGCTCTCCAAGAAGCTCGGCTGTCCGGTCATGATGATTTCGGCCCTTAAGAACAAGGGTATTAAGGAGCTGTTCGAGCAGGTTAAGAAGTCCGCTGCTTCCAAGGGCCAGGTGTCGGAGCACAAGTTCGATTCCTCCATCGAGGACGTTCTGGACCACATCGAGAACAACCTTCCGGCGAGCGTTCCCGCCAACAAGCGTCGCTATTACGCCGTCAAGCTGTTCGAGCGTGATGCGGACGCCTGCAAGCTCATCAACCTCACCAAGGAGAAGGCCGCTCGCGTGGAAGAGCTGGTCGCCCAGTGCGAGCAGGACTGTGATGACGACGCCGAGTCCATCATCACCGGTGAGCGCTATGGCGTCATCGCGCACATCATCGACGAGTGCCTCACCAAGGCTCCGGCCAAGATGAGCACCTCCGAGAAGATCGACCGTGTGGTTACCAACCGTATCCTGGGCCTGCCGATCTTTGTGGTCATCATGTTCTGCGTGTACTACATCGCCGTTTCCACCTTAGGTGGCACGGTGACCGACTTCACCAACGACCAGCTCTTCGGTACCGACGGTTGGTATGTGCTCGGTCAGGGCCGCGACGCCTACGATGCAGCCGTCGAGGCTGCGGGCGACGATGCCGACTCGGTTGACCCGGCGCAGTACGGCCCCTATGTCCCGGGTATCACCACCGTGGTGCACGACGCCCTTGTGGCGGGTGGCACCGAGGACGGCGGCCTGGTCGATTCGCTGGTTTGTGACGGCATCGTCGGCGGTTTGGGCGCTATCTTCGGCTTCGTCCCGCAGATGTTCCTGCTCTTTGTGATGCTGTCCTTCCTGGAGGACTGCGGCTATATGGCTCGCGTTGCCTTCATCATGGACCGCGTGTTCCGCCGCTTTGGCCTGTCCGGTAAGTCGTTCATCCCCATGCTCGTTTCCTCGGGCTGCGGCGTCCCCGGCGTCATGGCCACCAAGACCATCGAGAACGAGAAGGACCGCCGCATGACGGTCATGACCACCACGTTTATTCCCTGTGGCGCTAAGCTGCCGATCATCGCCCTGCTCATGGGTTCCATCATCGGTGATTCTTCCACCACCGCGGCGTGGATCAGCCCGCTCTTCTACTTCCTGGGCGTCTTCGCCGTCATCGCCTCGGGCCTTATGCTCAAGAAGACCAAGCTCTTCGCCGGCCGCCCGACGCCGTTCGTTATGGAGCTTCCTGCCTACCACTTCCCGGCGATCCGCTCTTGGGCACTGCACGTGTGGGAGCGCTGCTGGGCCTTTATCAAGAAGGCCGGCACGGTCATCTTCGCATCCACCGTCGTGGTTTGGTTCCTCTCCAACTTTGGAAGCTACAACGGTTCCTTTGGCTTCCTGCCTGCAATGGACGGCATCCCCGAGGAGTTCATGGATTACTCCGTGCTTGCCATGCTCGGCAACCTGGTCGCTTGGATCTTCGCCCCGCTCGGCTTTAGCACCTGGCAGGCCACCGCGCTGACTGTCTCTGGCCTTGTCGCCAAGGAGAACGTCGTCGCCACCGCCGGCTCGCTGCTGTCGGTTGCCGACGCCGCCGAGACCGACCCGAGCCTGTGGACTGCGTTTGCCGGCATGTTCCCCACCATGGGCGCTTGCGTTGCCTTCGGTGCCTTCAACCTGCTGTGCGCCCCGTGCTTTGCCGCCATGGGCACTATCCGCAACCAGATGGACTCGGGCAAATGGACTGCGATTGCCATCGGTTACGAGTGCGCCTTCGCTTGGGTGATCGGCCTGTTCATCAACCAGTTCTACAACCTGTTTGTGTTGGGACAGTTTGGTATCTGGACGATTGTGGCCATCGTTCTGCTGGTTGCGATGCTCTTCCAGATCTTCCGTCCTATCCCTGCGCATGCATGGACCGACGAGGACGAGACCAACACTGCTTCCGCCGCAGTTTCCGCTTAAGTCCGAATAAGGATTAGCCCCTTTCCACGAGCCCGGGTGTCCCAGCGACACTCGGGCTTTTTGGTGGTGGGGGAGATGTGGCGTTTCCGCAGATAAAACCGACCAAAATAAACCTGTCCCTTTTTGGCAGGTGGAAATGGGGTAAAGTAAGTGGAGGTTAACTAGAGGAGGCTTGCTATGGCACCTATCGATATTGTTGTTCTGGCTGTTATCGGTATTGCGTTTGTCGCGGTATGCGTGCGCATCTATCGCAAGGGCACCTGCGCCGACTGTGCTCAGGGTGGCGTTTGCACAGGGCATTGCTCCAACAAAAAGACGTGCGCCGCACTTAAGGGCGTGGACAAAATCGCCGAAGACTTGGGCCGCGGTATTCATTAGCCGAACGGCGCTTGGGCATGTATGACTGCGGATACGGCAGTTGCTGATACGATAGGTGTGTTAGCAACTGCCGCCGAGCGGCTCAAACGAAAGGAACCCTGTATGGAGTCCTGTGCCTACCCGATGCTCTTTAGCCCGATCAAGGTCGGTACGACCGAGGTTAAGAACCGCGTCTTTATGCCGCCGGTGTCCACCAACTTGGCCGATCACGGCTATGTGACCGACGACTTGGTCGATCATTACCGTGCCCGTGCCAAGGGCGGCGTTGGCCTCATCATTACCGAGGTCGTGACGGTTGAGCCCACCTATACCTATCTGCCGGGTGACATGTGCTGCTACGACGACACGTTTATCCCCGGCTGGGAAAAGCTCGCCGCAGCCGTCCACGAGTATGGCTGTAAGATCATGCCGCAGCTCTTCCACCCCGCCTACATGGCCTTTAACATTCCGGGCACGCCGCGCCTGATCGCTCCGTCCTTTGTGGGCCCGTCCTATGCCCGCGAGGCACCGCGTCCTATCACGGTCGATGAGATTCACGAGCTCACGCATCAGTTTGGTGACGCTGCCGTGCGTATGCAGAAGGCCGGTGTCGATGGCGTCGAGGTCCACGCGGCACATGCCCACGGCATGCTCGGCGGCTTTTTGACCCCGCTCTACAACAAGCGTACCGACGAGTACGGCGGCTCGCTCGACGCCCGCATGCGCTTCCTGCTCGAGGTCATCGCCGAGATTCGCGAGCGCTGCGGCAAGGACTTTATCATCGACGTCCGCATCTCGGGCGATGAGTACACCGATGGCGGCCTGACCCTCAACGACATGATCTACGTCTCGCGTCGCCTGGAGAAGGCCGGCGTCGACATGATTCACGTGTCGGGCGGTACCACCATCAAGCGCGGCTCCGCGATTCCCGCCGCCGGTACGCAGCAGGCCTCGCATGCCGCCTGCTCGCGCGAGATCAAAAAGCACGTCAACATTCCCGTCGCCACCGTCGGACGCATTAACGAGGCCTGGATCGCCGAGGAGCTGATTGAGGACGGCGCTGCCGACATCTGTATGATGGGCCGCGCCAATCTGTGCGATGCCGAGTTCTGCAACAAGGCAGCCGCTGGCAACGCCGACGAGATCCGTCCCTGCATCGGTTGCCTGCGTTGCCTGAACGGCATTATGTTTGGCAAGCGCATCTCCTGCACCGTCAACCCCGATGTTGAGCGCGACGAGGCAGGCTACGAGCCTGCCGCCGAGGCCAAGAACGTACTGGTTGTGGGCGCCGGTCCCGCGGGCATGGAGGCAGCCTACATTGCCGCCAAACGCGGTCATAACGTGGTGCTCGTGGATAAGCAGGACGAGCCGGGCGGCGAGATGCGCATCGCAGCCGTTCCGCCGGCAAAGCAGGAACTCACCCGCGTGATCAAGTATCAGTACCGTCGCCTGGCCGAGGCCGGCGTAAAGTGCGTCTTTGGCACCGAGCTTACTGCCGAGGACATTCAGCGTGACTACGCCGACTACGAGGTCGTCCTGGCCTATGGCGCCGAGCCTATCGCCCCGGCCTTCATGCAGGGCTTTAAGCAGGTTATGACGGCTGACGACCTGTTGGGCGGCAAGGCTTTCCCGGGCAAGAAGATCGTCATCGTGGGCGGCGGCACCGTTGGCTGCGAGACGGCCGATTACCTGGCCCCGTTGGTCAACGACCTGTCGCCGGCCAACCGCGACGTCACCGTCATCGAGATGACCAAGACGCTCGCCGCCAACGAGGGTGGTGCCGGTCGCGCGGTGCTCATCACGCGCATGCTCTCAAAGGGCGTTCACGTGCTGACCGAGGCCAAGGTGACCGAGATTACCGAGGACACTATCAGCTACGAGAAGGACGGCGAGGTCCACACCATCGCCGGTGCCGATACGCTGGTGCTTGCTATGGGCTATCGTCCCAATACCAAGCTGGCCGACGACCTGGCGGCAGCCGGCGTTACCACTCACGTGCTGGGCGATGCCAACAAGTGCGGCAACATTCGCGACGCCATCGGCGATGGCTACAAGGTCGCCTGCGAGCTCTAGTCAACCCCTTGTTGCATGGGGACAGGTTGCTTTGCACCAACTTGGTGCATGTGAACCTGACCCCATTGCACCATTTGATAAAACGCAAGCGGCGGCCGTCCCGTGTTGAACTGCACCCCAAAACTTGGACGGCTTAAATAAGAACTACGCCGCAAGGGGCTGGTTCCGGAACTCCTCCGGGGTCAGCCCCTTCAGTTTAACCTGCCTTCGCCTCGTG